>CAZUZG010000001.1:0-78563 GCA_964624665.1 uncultured Candidatus Saccharibacteria bacterium
GCGTTAACCTTTGTTTAAAATAACTCCAAAAAAGCCCCGCAATGCGGGGCTTTTTTTATTTCTCTCTTCTTCCCTGCAACATTCACAGTGTTCCAAAATCAGGATTTAAAATCCTTAATTCATTTTTTTCCACGAAAAACAAGTTGTTTTTTTATCAGGCTGGACTTCAATATAGCCGCTTGGATTAAATTGTTGATCATTCAGCATGACCTTATCATATCCATATTTCTACGATATTTAATCTAGCTCGCAGAATACGAGAGATATTTGAGAGTTCTGAACCAACAGAAAAAAGAGCAATTTTGAATTACATACTTCAGAACCCGACTGTAACAGCAAAAAAGCTAGATTTTACATTGGTAAAACCTTACAATCTGATACTAGAATTAGCTGACTGTCCTAACTGGCTCCGAACTTGGGATGATGTTCGAAGGAGTTTGATTGAGTAGGGCAAATAAAAAAACCACAGATTAATCGTGGTTTTAATGATCTAATTACTTGGAACAATAATTAAATGCCGAGTAGCTTCGCTACCAATTCTGATTTTACCAATTTTGCGAATGCTAACACGGAATTTAGAATCACTTGAATATGTAATTCTTCGAGTACTAAAAACATAAAATTCAGAATCCATAAAAAATAAGAATAGAACATTTTTATTTAAAGGAAACCAATCTTCATATTTTTTAAAGAATTTAACAATTTGGCCTTCAGTCAAACATAATTGGGCTAAATCTAAAGAAATTGAAGTAAAAACTTCTGTATAAAAGCCACTCTTCACAATTTCGTAAACATCAATCTTGGTTTCGTTGGTTTTGGGCCCATTTGCAAACCCTTTTAATCGTCTCAAGTCATATCGACAGAAAATTTGATTGTCCTCTATCTTTTCATTACCAGAAGTAGGGCCTATCGACAAAATGGAATTGGTCATCTTATTTAGAAAACCAACTGGTTTTACTTTTTCTTCAAAAGGATTTTCTTTACGAAGAAACAATTCAACTTGTTCAAGTGTAATTGATTCGTTCTTTATTTTAGTACTAAGTCTCGCAAATACATCAAGTATTCGACTAGAATTTATGTCTGATTTTTTGCTCATGGTTTCTATGTATTTAAGTTAATTTTTCAAAGAATTTCTTACACTACACCCTACCAACAAATCATTGACCTGTCAATGTGATTGTGGTAATGTTTACGCAGATTTGTTTGCCTTGTTCAGTTAAATAAGTCCTGAAATACTAACCTACTAAACTAATTAGTTAACCTTTAAAAATAAAGCCCATGGACTCCATTGAATTCATTATTAATGATACTTACAAAATGATGATGGATTGGCCTTTTGGAACAATCTTGTCGATCTTAATTTGCTTGGTAAGCCTTATAATTATTTTTTTAATTATGTGGGGTTTGTTTACAATAATTGATTCTTGGTTTCTTCCAAGACAAGATGGTATTGGAATTATTATGGATAAAAATTTTACTCCCGCACATAATACAACTCACCTAATGAATGTAGGCAATAATGTTATTATACCCACTACGACTCACTACCCTGATGACTATTCCCTGGTTATAGAAATAGATGGTAAAAATGATTCTATCTCCGTGAATAAAAAGTTTTTTAAATCAGTTTCCAAGGACAGTCAGGTAAGAATAGAATTTGTTCTTGGGCGCATTTCCAACGGACTCTATATTAAAGAAATAGGAAGTGTATAATTACTTACAGTAAAAAGCCCCACAGAAATGTGAGGCTTTTTTATTTTCCCTTCTCCCTTCCAACCTTCACAACATACACAATGTTCACAATGCTCCACGCATTACCTGTTTTCCGAAGTAGTCAATATTTACGTTAACGTAAAAAATACCCTCCCTGGAGAGAAAACGAGAGTTGATTTTATTACCAAAGATGAGAAAGATTTTAATTATAACGGTGATTAGTCTTGATTTTTGAGACAAGGATCTAAGATAAAATCATAAAAATATATTATGTTTATATGATAAAAAAAATACCGTGAATTATTGTTACTTAAGGGTCTAATTCACGCTAATTTGACAAAAGATCGTGAATTGCTATAATTAGTTGTGTGGTAATACAACAACAAATTAAAGATCGCCTAAAAGAACTAAAAGAACGTTATAATTCCCTAAAAGATGGAAAAGATGAGCTTTTAAAGTTAATTGAGGAAGCAGAAGTAGCAGAGTCAGTTTATAACTCAAATGCTATCGAAAATTCAACACTGACCCTTCAAGAAACTGAGAGGATACTTCTAGAACTTGAAGTTGCACGTCAGGTCTCTTCTCGTGAAATTTTTGAAGCAAAAAACCTAGCTCGTGTATCAGAATATATTAGAGAAAAAGCAAAAGCTGCCGATGAAAATAAAGAGATTGTTTTGTTTCTACACAAAATGCTTATTACAGCAATTCGAGACGATATTGCTGGTCGATTTCGTACTACAGGAGAATATGTTCGAGTAGGAAGCCACATTGCTCCAGCACCAGAACATGTCGAACTTATGATTAATGGAGTTATTTCAGAATACCAAAACAACCATGAATCTTACTTCCTAGAAAAAATTGCAAAGTTCCATTTAGAATTTGAGAATGTTCATCCATTTAATGATGGTAATGGCCGTATTGGGCGTGTACTTATAAACTGGCAATTAATTCGTCTTGGTTTTCCCCCTATAATTATCCGCAATAAAGAAAAGTCTGATTACTATGATTCATTTGGTGTCTATAGAGATAAAAAAAATCTAAAACCAATGGCAAAAATAATAGCTCTTGGTCTTATGGAATCTCTTCATAAAAGAATTGCGTATTTAGAAGGAGATGCAATTATAAAATTATCTGAATTTGCAAAACAACATCACAAAACCGCCTCCTCTCTTGCAAATGCGGCACGTCGTCAGACAATCCCAGCTTTCCGAGAAAAAGGAGTTTGGAAAATACTCTCTAGCTCAGTTATTAAACAATAATTAATCTGCTATCTTTTATATAGCGGATTGTAGCAGATTATATCAGATTAAAAATAGCACCCATCTAGGATATTACAATAAATCATCACCATCTATATTTAATATATTAGCCTCTTGTTTCATAACCGAACGCATATCATCACCAACCGTATACCAATCATTTAATAAAGACTTGTAATCATAATTCTTCGAAAAATTATACTCTTGAAGAGTACCTCCTATATCAAAAATGCGTGCAATACCTGCAATAAATGAAGGCCTTGCGAAGAGATAATTTTTAACATGTTTATATTTATTCATATTAACCTAAAGAATTTAGATATTTAAACATATCCTCTACGTTAGTAAAAACTGGCGATAGGTTTTTACCCTCTTCAAAATCCTTCTCAATTTGTTCCAAGCGAGCTTCAACTTCCGGTTTCAGTCGAGGTTGAATATCTACCTTTTCTTTCATAACTACTTTAATATTTCTTGAAGATTTCATGTATATAATTTATAAAATAAGATTTTTAATGTCAATATAATATATATCCGCTCAAGGACTAATCAACTGTCAATTTATTTATTGTAAAACCGCCATTTTTACCCGATGGTTTTACTTCAAAACCATGTTTATGTATTTCCCATACTAAGGGCGATTCCATTTCCATAAAACCATTTGGAGAAAAAGGATGTGCTTCAATACGACAATTAACTTTACGACCTTCCCTAGAAAGAAACGTGAGCTCATCTATTGAATCTTTACCAAACTTAGGTGAAACTACACACACGTCAATATCACTATATTCTCTAGCTGTGTTTTTAGCATGAGAACCAAATATGACTAACTTTTCAACCGGAGTACCTCCTTCTTCAAGGATTCTGCCAAATTCTATAACTTTTTTGATTATGTCTTTATTTATCCTGCAATCTGTTTCTTTAGTCATACTATTTATTTAGATAACTTATACAACATTCCCCCTCCAAAAATTGGTTCATCCGAAAGTGGCACATACTCACCCATATCTCTTATATATTCTTCTGGAATTTCTAAATGCGTGAAGACTGCATCAGTAAGCATTTCAGGTAGTTCATCAATACTTGATGCTTGAGTATAGCAATGTGGTAAGTTTGTAATTGATGCTGATACACCTTCGTCTTCTTATGTAATATTAACGTTTATTATCTCAGGGAGAATTTTTTTGTAATTCTTAATTTCTAAATTATTCTTCATACGCCTATTATAACATGGGTTATTCTTAGAAATTTACAATTAACAATTGATTCAAGATGTTATTTTTATATGTATTGACTTCATTTACTATTCTTTATCTTAGACCTGCCGCTTCTATCGCCTTAGCATAAGATCCAAATACATATACTAATTTTGATGTACTTACAATTTTTTTCCTAGAAGCATTAGTTACATCATTGGAAGTTGGAGTTCGTCCTAATTCTTCAGAAAGTTTTTTTAATTGATCTATTAGTTCTTCTTTGGAATTAAATAGATTTACTGCATTTTTTTCTATTTTAAAACCAGCGGTTTCTATTGCACTATCAAATGACCCAAATGCCTTAATAAAACAACTTAAACTTGCAATTTTTTCTCGAGAGGCATTATTAATATCAATTTGCCTTGGAGTTCTTCCTAACTCTTCAGCAAGTTTTTTTAATTGATCTATTAGTTCTTCTTTGGAATTTTGACGCTTACGACTGATTTTTATTCCGGCTGCTATTAGAGCATAATTGCAAGACCCAAAAACTCTCCTAAATGTAGCAGCACTTGCCATGCAGCCTTTTTTAGAAGATTCTTTAATATCATCGTGTTTTGGGGTCCTGCCTAATTTATTTTGAAGGTCTTTTAGCTGAGAAATGAGAGTTTCTTTATTTAATTCTTGTTGACGATTAAGGCCCATCCCCAAAGCTTTCATTGCAAGAGTCCACGAACCAAATACTTTAGAAAATGTTGTTGAATCCGCCATCAAACCCATCCTTGCCTGCTGATCAACCAATCTACGAGTAGGTAAAGATTTTAAACCGGAGGCAAATTTAACCAGCTGATCAAGGAGAATTTCTTTTGTATAACCTGTCTTAATTCGTTTAAGCATTGCAACTACATCTTTAGAAACTTCTAAAAAATTGAAGTTGCCGAAATCAATAATTAGGTCTTCTTCTCTGGGAGTTAAAAACCTGGCTTTCATTTTTTCTTTTGATTCCTGAATCTTTTGGAATAAATCATAAATCATGGAAATTCTTTCACAATTGGCAACAAAATCTAAAACCAGTAATTTATCCTTACCTGGAAACAGGCGAGATCCTCGACCAAGTTGTTGATCGAAAATAGTATTTGATGATGTGGTTCGCAAAAATATAACAATATTTAACTGCGGAACATCAATTCCTTCATTGAATTTATCAATGGTTAATATGGTATTTATCTTTCCTTCACGAAATAATTTTATGCGTTCTTCTTGTATTTTTGGATTTATTTTTGAATGAATTGTAACAGAATTTGGAATCAAGGGTTGAAATTGTTCAGCATGCTTAATTGAGGAACAGAAAATAATTGCACGTGGATCCTTCACACCTTGTGTCTTATTTATAATAATTTTTGCAATATATTCATCACGCTTGGGAACAAATATTTTTTTATTCAAATCTTTGAGTTTGATTCTTATAGGACTTTCGATCTGACCTAAATCAACAATTTCGTCTGTCATTAGTTTATAATCAATTTTTGAGGTTAACCCCAGAACAAGCGAATCTTCAAGAGGGAGAGAAAATGTTGGTTCGCCACCAAAAAGTTTTTCCACACTACGTGAATCCATTCTACTAGGCGTCGCAGTAAGGCCAATTTTAAATTTAGGTTTAAAATAATTAACTATCGGTTGATATGTATCTGCTGGAGTATGATGCGCTTCGTCAACAATAATATAATCAAACTGAGTGGGAGTAAAAATATTCATGCTTTCTCGCATCGTCTGAAAAGATGCAAAAAGATATTTTGCATCAAAATCCTTATCTATACCATTTAGAAAGCCGAAAGTATTTTCACACTCACCGCTTATATATTGAAATGTATTTTTTGCCTGGTTTAATATTTCATTTTGATGACATAAATAAAGTACTCTGGGATTAGGTATATTTTCAATAAAACGAATCGCATCAAAAGCTGCGATAGCAGTCTTACCTAGCCCAGGGGATAAAACAATAAATGCTTGATCTTTGCCCCTTTTACGACAAAGATCAATATTATTCAAACAATCTAACTGATGGTTATATGGTTTCATATGAATAATAATGTAAATATTTTTTACTTTATCCGTAAAAAATACAATCTATGAATTGCGTAATTTTAAAGAACTTGTGATGGTTACGCAAACACAAAGACTTAAACTAGTTTAGTAATAAAAGTTTTTTGACCTAAAAACTTTTTCTTTTTATGCAAACACTTAAACTCAATTCAACATATATGCAACAGCGGTGCATATTAAAAATATATAAACATTCAATAAAATAAATTAATGTGAGATATACTAATAAAATTAAAAATTAATGTCAATACATACCCTGAAAAACCTTATGAATTAAGGATTTTATGCAAAAACTTTACTTAAGAGCAAAATTCTCTCTTCTTCCATTTTATATTGAAATAGATATTATTTTTATATGGAAAATTTAGCAGAAATATTAAAAGAAGGAAGAATAAAGAAGGGTCTTACTCAGTTAGAAGTAGCCCAGTATTTAGGGTTTAAGAGCATGGATCGTATATCTAGGTGGGAGAATGGTTTAGCTGAGCCTGGGGCAAAGAATCTTATGAGGTTGGTTGTGTTGTATGGGATTTCTGTGGAAGAGCTTACTGAACTTTTAACCTAGGAAAATTATACGGTATATGCAGGCAAAACTTTCAATATCTCAATTGCTTTCTGGTCAAAATATTTACCAGTAGGATCTTTCCATATCACTATTTTAAGATATCCATCTTTTTCTAATTTCTCTAATAAATCCCAAGCTCTTCCAATATCGTAATTTGCTGGATCGTCGCCAAACACACAAGAATTTGATTTATCAAATAACAGACAATCAAACGTAATCCTTTGGTTGTTTTTTGTGATCATACTTTAATTTTATTAGCTACAATTACTCAAAGACTTGTCATAAATGACATTTTTGCTCCCCGCATTACATATTTTCCGAACTAGAAACCCTTTATTTAGTCGTTAAAAAAAGTAAGTCTATACTTGAAAGAGCTTTGATACTTAAACATTGAGCCGAAAAATTTTATAGTTATCCACTCCGCGTTTAATCAGGAGTTGCATTAAAAAATTACTGGAGTTAGAATGCGGATCATGTCCAAATACATAAAGAATTTTGATTGCTGGAATAAAGAAAAACAATATGTAAACTCTCAAGAACGAGAGCTATATTTTGCACAACGTGAAATCTGGTGGTGTTCTTTGGGAGTAAATGTTGGAACCGAAATAGATGGCAAAAACGGCAAGTATGAACGTCCAGTTCTTATCCTAAAACATATAAACAAGGATATGGCTCTTATCCTTCCACTGACTTCAAAAGCAAAGGCTGATGATTTTCATTTAAAAATTAGTTCTAATAATATGGTCTCATTTGTTAAAATCTCTCAGTCAAGAACAATAAGTAGTAAAAGGCTAATACGAAAAATTGATACGTTGGACGATATGCAGTTTTTGGCTGTTTACCAAAGCTTCATTGATTTTCTTTATCAATAACATCGAAACCCGCCACAAGGGCGGGTTTCTCGGAGGCCGAAGCCATCAATAAACTCATTATATACCTATACCTAAAAAAAATCAACAAGGGTGTTAATAACTAAAAATCAACTCCCATATCGGATGCCGTTCAGATTTAATAAAATTATTATATCGCCGCGCGATTTTTATCGCATGTGTAAATTAAAAGAAAAAGAATATGAAACCTATTCCCGTTGCTTGTTTTCCTCTTTAATGTTACTCTGCAAATATGGAAACTCCAAACTCTATACAATTTTTTATTCATGCAGCCGAAGAAGGCGGATACACCGCCGATGCAATTGGCTATTCAATTTACACCCAGGGCGAAACTTTGGATGAAATATTTCGAAACATAAAGGATGCCGTTCAGTGCCATTTTGAAGACAAGGGAAAGGCTGTAGCAAAATCACTCCCGATTATGATTAATTACACACTACGAACCTTGGTTTAAGTTATGCCGAAATTAAAACAATTTTCAGGAAAAGAAATTATTAAGATTCTTGAATCTTATGGTTTTATAAATAAACGAACAACTGGTAGCCATGCTCGCGTGACATTTATTAAAAATAGTACCTCATATCATATTACAATCCCTTTGCACGACGCGCTAAAAAAAGGGACTTTGCATGGAATAATAAAAAATCTTGAATTACACCTCGGTCACGAAGAAGTTCGAAAAATATTTTTTACCAACTAAAGCACCATAGTATAAATTAAATCCATCTTTGATTAACATTTTCAAAACCATTGGCCACCATTAGAGCCAATTCATTTATGGAAATTTATTTTTCTTAAGGCCTATTTTTCATATACTTATTATAGTGTATAAAAATTAAAAATTGTCCAGTAATTTTTTTAAAAGCAAATAGGCCATATCAAGAACTATAGCCCCAGCTATTCCAGTAAAAAACCATTTGCTTAGTGCTTTTTTACTCCTATTCTTTTGAGTATCAAAATTGGTATAGGGATGTAATGAAGCCCCAATTGTATACCAAAAAATTATAAAGAAAAATAATATCAGGCTTATATTTAATCTTCGGGGTGAATTATCAATATACATAGCAATAGCCACAAGTAATACCACTGCAACAAGCACAGCCAGTAAACTCATGTTATGCTTCCCATAAAAGAGCTGATGATTAGTTTTCTTAAAACTTAGAATCTTCTCTAAGCCAGCCCAAAGGTTAACAACGCTATCTCTTGGTCTTTCTGATTCTAATTCAATTGCAACCCTGCATCTCTTCCACCCTTCATCAAATGACAGTAATAGATTTAAGTACTTGGGCTTGATAATTTGCAGATTGATTTGCACCTCTGAAATATCATTTGGAAAAATAGGATGCTTATATAAATCAATACTTGAAATAGTTTCAGTTCCAAAGTTATCTGATAGTTTTATTTGATAGCCACTTTTAATAATATCTGAATCTAATCCAAGTATCTTAGGAGCTTCTGAACATAAATATTCTTCTATATTCTTTATTAAATCAATACCAACCTCATATGAAGTTAAATCTTTCGTAAACCTAAATTTTGCCATTCCTAGACCCTTTTATCAAATTAAACATTTTCAAGCATTGTTACCCTTTTACATTATGCCTTTTTCCAACATCAAAAAACTCAACTTCTTTTATTTTTCTCGACTTAACGTATTTAGAATCATCATTGTGAGCCAAGCCATTTGTTAATAGTGCATGCCCCACAATATCTCTAAGCTCATTAAACTTTATCTTCGGAATTGGAGATGTATTTAATTCAAAGATATTATTAACTAATTCACAAAAGGAAGTTACTTCATCCATAGGAAGCTTATGGCCAGGATTCTTTTTGAATTTTGCATCCATAATCATTAAAAGGTCTTTCCAGGTAGGATTATCAGAGGCATTACCTGTTTGAAAAGAAATGTCTGGATGAATATTTTGGCCTGGGTATTTTGTGCCAATACGAGTACCAGTACAAACTTGATATAGTACCTTACCGGTTTTCTTATCTAAAAGATCAAATCTTGGAACATGATTCTTTTCAGCAGCGGCCTGAGGGAACTTATGTGGATCGGCCCCCTTGCCGGGAACATAAACAACATCATATCCATTCATTAAATCAGCAATAATCCTCATGTAACAATAAAACTCATACACATAGCAATTCTTATTAGCTCTCTCAATATAACCGACTGTTTTTCCTGAATCATGCCAATGAGAAGCCTTTCCAAGTTTTTCGGAGAATCTTACTATTTCATCAATGTAATTCTTCTTCTCCTGTCTCATACATTCATATCTACTGGCCAAAGTTTATTACTAAATATCCTTTTAAAGTATTCCTCATCCTTGTCTCCAATGGTTATCTTCTCAAGAATAGCGGATGAAAATTTATTATTGCCAATTTCTTTAAACAAATCCTTGAAGTATTCTGATTGGATGCTTATACTATCCCCTACTTTATCCGGTATCAATAACGCTTGCCCCTTAACATCCGATTTCAAAACATCCTTCCCATCCTCGTCATAGCTAATAAAACCAACTTGACTAACAGGCACACCGACTTTACTTAGACTCCCTCCTAATATTTCGTGAGCACTTGTAATATATCTGCCTTGTGAAAGAATGTTCTCATTAATATATTCCCATAGAAATTTATAAACTTTAATAAAATCCATCCCTTTGAACTCAACAGTTCCAAATTCTTCAATTGCGTACAACACAAAATCGTATTTGCTTTCCTTTGGCAAAGCATTGATTAAATTACCGAAAGCAGTGCGGGCGATAAATACCTGCTCCTTTGTAATAGTTTCATAATCTTCTACTAGGATTTTTCGATATTGTTGTTGGAAGTGCTTTTGAGGGTTTAAATAACTATAAACACTTAACAAGCTGTAAGTATAATCATTTAGTTTTCTTGTCTCTTCTATTTCACCTTCAGCTTTGAGAACAAAAGGGTGAAAATATTGTTGCGGAAGCAATGGTTGATCCTTCTTAGCTCGTATTTCATTTTGTTCCTTTTCGTATGCTGAAAATTCAATCGGAACTACAGGTCCAATTTTTTCAACGAAACCATACTGAGTAAAATTAAAAATTTCATAAGTCGGTTCAATAAGAATATACTTTTCATCTTTCCGAATAGGTAATTTAGCTTGGGTGGATTTAATTCTTAATGAAACATCTAACCCTTTTGCTCCCCTATAGGTTGGGTTATAAATATAGTCCTTATTAAATACCCAATGATTTGCCATTACTGATTTCTGTTAAGCAAAAATACCATTTGTTTATTAAAAATAGTGAAAAAACACATTCTTACATTGGTTTCAATAAATAAAAAACTTTGCTAAAGAGCAAAATTCCCCCTACTTCACAAATTCCTAAAATTTATTAGACTACTGAATATGAGTTATGTCAAATACAAAAGAAAGCCCAATTTATTAAGGAAATACAGGCGTGAGGCAGGATTTAAGCAGGCGGAGGTGGCCAAATTATTAGGTCTCAGGAATACTGCTCAAATTTCCCTTTGGGAAAATTCCTCCCGTGGTATGAGAGTTGAAAATGCCATGTTACTCAGTTGTCTATACGGCAAAATGACTGATGACATTTTTCAAGATACCAGAAAATGGGCTATGGAAAGTATAACGAGAAAAAAGGCAGAGCTTTCTCAATTATCAAGATGAAAAAAATTAAAAAGGTTCGAGAAATACGAAAAATTGATTATTCAACCTTCGTATGGATTAGCAAGTGCATTCTTCTTGAAGGGTATGCAGAAAAGATCGGAGCGCATGGATTGGCTGTATATACAGTTTTAGCAACCTGCGCCAATAATAATCAGGAATGTTATCCAAGCGAAGCATATATAGCAGAAATACTTAATTGTTCCAGGAATACAGTCCGTAAATATTTAAAACGGCTGGCAAAACAAAAAATTATAAAAGTAAAAAGTCGAACCCGTCATCGTTCCACATATCAACTGTTGCACATTAAATGTCCAACAGGAAAGCATTTAAGAAACAAAAAAGGAGTAGCAGATGTTCAAAATTTGAGCACTAACGAGAATAACGAAAGAGAATACGAAGAGAACGAAACGACATTAATAAATAAGAAAGAAATCGAATCGATGCCTAAAATGCAAAAAGAACCACCAGAGAATATTTACCATAAATTAATTCAAGAGAATATATTGGCTTTAAGGTTGGCTGAATCTCTTAATGATGCTAAGAGCTTACCTTTTTACCAGAGTGTTGCACAGAAATATTCTGAATCAGTTTTAATTGAAATTTTAGATCATGTGAATGAAATGCCGGAGAGAAAGATAAAAAAAAGTCGGGCACATTTATTTAATTACTTAATTACACAACATGGAAAAAAAGCAAATTAAGATATTAGGAATTGACCCTGGTACAATCAGAACAGGAATTGCGATCATGGAAGGTCCAGTTCTCAGAGACTGGCGAATTAAATTTTTTGATGGCAAGTTTTCCAAAGCGAAATTAAAACGTATTATTTCTGCCGTATCTAAGATGGCGGAGCTTTATCAGGTCTCCCATATTGCGCTTAATATCCCGATGAAAAAATATTCTGCCAATCAGGACAAGGTGATTTTAGGAATTCAGGAATTTGCTAAAAAGAAGAATTTAGGGCTTATAACAAGCAGTACTTCGGAGGTAAAGGAGTTTTTCAAATCGGTAAATAAAATGGAGTTGGCGGAGACAATGTCGATGCGAAATAGCTCAATTGCTACTGAACTGGAAAAAGAGAAAAACAATAAGTTTATATATTACGATAAAATGTTTGTGGCGATTGGCACAGCCTTAATGCTGTATAGGAAACTAGATGGCGGCATAAATAACTTTTCTGTTGAGTAAAATTCCCCCTACTTATAAATATCTGCAAAAAGAATATTCTATTGAAAGATGCTTTAAAAATCTTAAAAATAGAAAACATGAAAAATAACAAAGTTATATTTACCGGAATGGTAGAGAAAAACCAAGGGGTTTATTCCCGCCACTATAATAGAAATGGAAATATTACTCATCACCCCTATATTAGGCTTGCTGGAAAATACCTAGAGAATATAGGGTTTAATATCGGTGATCGGATTAATATTCAAATAGAACAAGGGAAAATAACAATTACTAAGATTGATTCTTGAAGTATTTAACCTAACATTTATGTTAGGTTTTTTATTTTATCTATAATTATTTATTGTACTTTTATTACGGCCCATTTCACCTGATACTTAACCGCCATCTAATGAAAGCTCTTAGTCATGTATTTGTGTTACTAGGAATAATTCTTTCTGTCTTCTTATTCAAAAAAGAAGCAACAGGGCAAAATTATAGAGGGAAAGAATTTATTTCCGCGTATAAAAATAAGCCAAGATATGATTCAATAGTTAATTTTTCAGATGCAAAATTCTTTTCAATTGCCAACTTTACAGCATCTGAACTTGATTCTATGGTATTTTTCAATAATGCCACCTTTAACAAGGCAGCTATTTATAATTTTACAATATTCTGCTCTGCTACCAATTTTAGATTTTCAACCTTTCATAGAGACGCATACTTTTTTTCTGCAATGTTTCGTTCAAATGCTGATTTTGTTGCTGCTAAATTTGACTCAATAGCTGGTTTTACAAACTCAATTTTTTTTACTAACGCAAATTTTTTGAGCGCCCGTTTTTCCGGAGAAACCTTTTTTAATGGGGTTGTCTTACCCGATACTTTGGGCTTTAGACATGTTGTTGAAATTAACAAGGAAATTGATTTTACGAATGCGAAACTTGATAGTGTAAAATTGGCAAAAGATCAGAACTACAAATGTAAAATAACTCTGACGGGCTCTAATATTGAAAAGATAAAGATAAACTATGAACTTTTTGAATTATGGTTTCCAACATCAGTAACCTATGAACAAAAAATAAGCACTTATGAAAAACTACTTCAAAAATTCAAAAATGATGGCTTTCTTGAAAGTTATAAAAAACTTGATATAGAGTACCGAAATTTTAAAAATATTCAAAATGGCGACGTGGTATTGAATTGGTTTATTAAACACTGGTGGAACTATGGCTACAATAGAGAATGGGTAATTTATTGGGCATTATCAATTCTTGGCTCATTTATCTTTCTAAATACTTTTCTTTTTGAAAAACTTCAAAAAGAAGTATATACCATAAATTTCAATTTTTTTACGCCAGAGGATTATTCAAGACTAGCGAGGAATCCAAATTTCTGGCGAGAGAGGGAAAAATATTTTACGCTTCCCTACCTTCTAGCTATCTGGCAATTCCCAATATTATCCTTTGCATTTGTTACATTGAATGCAATTAATTCATTGATGTACACAGCGATTCTCTTTTTTGGCGTGAAAATTTCACTTGAGAATTTTAAGAAATTTAGTGGATGGACTATGTATATATGGCTGATGTATGTTACCGGCCTTTTCTGCCTTGCCTACATTTTAAATATTATTATTGTTAAATAAGGTGTAACCCATGTTCGTTAAAATAAATCAACTTTTATATTCATAATACCTCTATGCTTGGAAACCAGGTTGAATATTTGGTTTTTGAAAATAAGTTTTAATTAAATCATGTGTATTAGCGTGAGTAAAATTCAAGTTAAAGTACATACAATGCATTGAAACAATTTTCAGAGGTTCTTCTGTATTGGCCTCATTATGCAAGAAGTATTTTCTTTGATTATTTGTACCAACAACCCAATCATGTTCATTCCCTAAAGCCCCTTTAATTGCAAAATCAAGAACACCTGCCAAAGTTCTAGCAACATTCCCATCAACAAGTGAAGAATCCCAATCAGAAACTATATTCAGAAATTTTGCTTTACTCTGAGGTTTTAAACTTAACAAGTCTTCGAGCTCTTTAGAATCTGGTGACATTTCTATACATGCCTTTTGCTTTAAAAAGAAGTCTGAAGAAAACTGTAAAAAAGCCAAAATAATTTTTCCAGAACCTGGCGTAGATAATGATTTTAAAATACTAAGTCCTCTCGCAATTTGCTTGCCCACTTTAAACCACCCTACTCCATTTGCACCAGAAAACATAATCACCTTATCAATAGGAATGATATTATCATTGCTCTTATCTGCAAAGCGTTTAGAAACCAAAGCTCCCCTACTGGCTGAGACAATAGAAACAGGTTGAGTAAATACATTGCCTGCTATTTTTTTCAAAAACCATTCAACATTATCTTGGGCATTTTCAGAAACAGTTGGGTGATTAAATGCAATTATTTGCTCAAAGACACCTTCATCAATTAGATTATTTAAAAGAAACCGTCTGTTGTATGAAACATTATACAAATTTGAAAAGGTACCACTAACAGAAGCAAACGTACCATGTATTAACAATAGAGTTTTCTTAGAAAAATCAATAGGCTCTTCATCAATGGATTTAAAAATACCTCCAATCTCCATTTTCTCATGATTATCGTACTTAATGTAATTTAAGATTGCATATTTTTTAGCTCCAAACAAATAATCACCAATGTCATCTTTATAGGAAAGATCTTTACTATTTGCATGCAAAGTATCTTTAGCCTCTTGAATTAATATTTCGGCTGTATTAGCGGCTCTTTTATAAGTTAAGACTTTAACAATAAATGAAGAAATTCTTGTTTTCCCAAGTATATCAAATCTTTCGCTTCTTGTTCTCAATTGGTCCAGTGGTATTAAAAATGTTATACGATCCCTTTCCACTGAGTAATCATCTGCTCCCTTTTCAGGCATCACAAATTCTAATGGAGCATTTTCCTCATCATAATTATTTATTGTTGAATGCTGCAAATAAGCAATTGCACCTTCATCTGCATCTAAGAAAACAGTCAGTCTTAAATAAGGCATTTCATTTGACCTATTAAAATCAATAAGCCTGCCAACTTCCATATCATCGAAATTGATAAACCTTTCTCTAACTAAATTTTCCTTGCCATCCCCAAACGGATTTATGCTATAAATATCATTTACAACTTTTAATGTGGCTCCTTTTGAGTGAAAGTTACCATCATCTGTGAATTCAATTTTTCCAGAAAAACTTGGAATTTCATTATCCTCCCAACCTAGAGTTCCCCAAACACCAGATATTCCTTGAGAATTTCCATTTTTGAGCTTTTCTTCTAATAATTTTGTTTCATTCTGATTCATTTCATCTGACTTCACTGAACCCAGCACAAAAAATGATTTATCATTTAATTCGTATGCCTTTTCAGCATTAAAATTTATTACAGCCATGATGAAAATTATTTAGTTTTTAATTTCTGTATTATTAATCTCATTAAATAGAAAATTTAATGAGAGTTCATTAAAATGAACTGCTCTTTTTTACTGAATCAATAAAAATTTTTTCATTCTTTTTATTTTGAAGATCAACCTCAATTAGATTATTTTCTTCTTCAATCTTGTTGGAAATCCAACAAACAACTCTAAAGCCTCTTTTTTCAGTTTTAATTCCTAATCGAATTATTTTATTCCCCTTTTCCCAAATATAATACCAACGAATCCAATCTGTCGCCTCATATGAGCTAATCGATGGTCCTGTTTCACCATATTTTTCTATTATAGAATTTAAGAATCTTTCCAGATAATTTGCAAAGCAGGTTGAGTCTTTTAAATCGGCAGGGCTTAAAAAATTAGTTAAGGTGTCGACACCAATGAATTGAATTTTATACAGTTCATTATACTTATTAAAAAATGGAGTCAATAAATAATTGTCTTTACCGGCTATCAATACTGTATCTGTTTGATTAACAATTTTAAATTTGTCAGCAGATATTCCAAAGTTAATTGACCCATATACTTTATTCTCATCTTCATTTTTAGAAAAAAAAAATTTTCTTTCAGCAGAATTACTATCTAAAGAAGTTGGATTATCATCAATCTTCTCCGGCTCAGAATTACAAGCATAGAAAAACACTATAATAATTAAGGGTAAATATTTCATTTTCTATGCTTGCTTTTTATGAGTTCTTTGTATTTATAATTAAACTTAAGAAAAAAATCTCACTTATTCCTTCTTCGTTCTCTTTATTGAATCATAAACAATCTTAGAAATAGCATCCCTCTTGTTTTTTTTATCTTCCTCCGACAATTCCTCAAAGTTTACTTTCACCCGATACCCCTTAACTGTTTCCTCTGATGTACTTTCTTTTGCAATTACATTCAATAAATAATCTTGTATTTCACCTGGCTCAAAAACAAAGACTCTTTGAATATCCACTAAGTCAATATTAGCCTGGACAGTTTTTCTAATTTTCTCAATGTTCTTTTTTTCAGTTGGGCAGACTATAACAAAATTATAACCTGCCTTTAGACACTTCTTCACATTCTGTAATTCGTGCGCATCGCTTGTAGTAGAAGAAATTTCAACTGCAATTTTTAAATTGTTGCGGATTAGCCCAACATCAACCTTTCCATTTGGTATCGCTTCTTCAATGGTTGCTTTAAAGCCAAAGGATTCGGCTATTCGTTTAATGAAGTTTTGAAAATACCGGTGTTCTGTTTCTTCTTTTTTAACTGGCGGCATCTTCGGTCCCTTTATAGCCTCAACTAAATTTTGGGAAACCTGATCTGATACAAATTCTTTTACTGTTTCTTTTTCAACTGGCTTCTCTTGTTTTATTGGCTTGGGTACTGATTGAACTGGCTCTGGCTTTTCTTCTTTTAAAGTTTCTGATTGGTAATAGAAGCGTGCAATTAATTCTTCAATCTCAGCTTTAGGTTTGCTGTATTTATCTCTCGAAAGATTTGTTATCTCTCTCCTTCTGCGCTTCCCTATCTCTGAATCTATATTCGGATTATTAAACACACTTAGGTTAAAGTCATTATCCGGCTTATCTATTTTTACAATCGCTTCTCCAGTTTCTAAATTCTGTAAGTTCTTTGAATCAAAGAAGGTAAAGCCATCGGCCAATTTACGGCTGTCTACTTCTCCTACCTTAAAGCAAATTCTTGTTCCGGCATTAGTTATTGAATTCGCTAAATCAACATCACTCCTTGATAGTTGTAACAGGTCTTGGTGTGAAAGAGTAAGTCCCAAGCTAAATTTACGTCCCCCGGAAAGTATTGATTCCATTGAGGGGCTTAAAAAATATTGGCATTCATCTACATAAACAAAAAAAGGTTTTCTATCTTCTTCTCTTATTAATTGTCTCGCAATTGCGACTTGATGTATTTTAGAGAGAATAAGGCTGCCTAAAAGATTGCTGTTCTCGATTCCAATCAATCCCTGTGATAGTTTTATCAGTAGTATCTTGTTTGAATTTACTATTTCATCAAAATTCAATCCGTCTCTTTGCGCAACCATATTGCGGATAAGTTTTGGGCGAAGGAATGAATCCAGGCGGGTTAATATCGGTCCGATTGAGTTGGTGCGTAATAACGGGTATTCTTTTTGCCAGTAATATACAATGCTTGGTTCGGTAACTGTTTTTAGAAATTCCGTCCTGAATGCCTTATCAACCAAAAATCTTTTTAAATCAATTAATGTGCCTCCGGCTTTGCTTTCAATAAAGGCGGCAACCGCATTGGCAAGTACGGCTGACATTTGTGCACCCCAGCCGGTTGTATATCTTTGGAATATAGAAACAAGGTCGGATGACAAAACATCCTTTTCAATTTCTGAATAGGCTTTCAAAATATTTATACCAACAGGAAACTCGGCGTCCGAGGGATCAACCAAGACTATGTCTTTACACCTATTCTCCGGGATATGCTCAATTATGGAATCTATTAGATCACCATGTGGATCAAGCACAGCGCACCCTTTACCGCTTTTAATATCCTGAATTATTAAATTTTCCAAGAGCGTTGATTTTCCAGAACCCGTGACACCTATGACATGAAGATGTTTTAGGCGCTGGGTTGCACTTAGAGAAACTTTTGTTCCGCTATCTCCGCAAACATTTTCGCCTAAGATAAAATCATGGCCTAAAGCAATGGCTGGCGCAGCTTTGGATTTCTTTGGTTCTGAATATATTTTTGTCGAGTTAAATGAATGCGGAAAATGAACCAACGAAACAAGTTCTTCGCTGTTTAAAATCATTCCGCTTAAATGCGTTTGCCTTAATTTAAAGTCCTCATATCTTGTTTCAAATGGATAATCATCATGGGTTATTGGTATAAAGGCATTACTGCTTGGGTCTTTGAAAGTAGAAAAGGCCGTGCCAACATTAATGCCAAGTTCTAATACCTTTCGATCATCTAAACCTTGAACAAAAGTATTTACAACAACAGCAAATAAAGGTTTTGAAATTTTCTTCTTTGTCAGTTGTGCCATATCCGGCGCATCTGAAAAATATGATTCACCCTTGTGATTCATCACTGCCTTCACAATACTTTCAGACCAGGGCTTTTCAACTCCTTTAAATAGTACTTGCATGGCGCAAACTTCACCATCCCGAAGATTATCCATTAGTCCCAACAATGCTATTAAAGGATCAAGTGAAAAACTCTTGTATGTTTTTATCGGGCGCATAAATTCTTCGGCAAGCCCAATACCATATATGGCGGAATTTCGTTCCTGAACTATGGCTTTGTTTAAGACTTCTTTTTCTTCTTGTAAAAAAGCATTGGGAAAAAATGTCTTTAATTGATTGCGTAATTGATTAGCATCTGCGCTCCGGCATACATACTGGCAAACAATTCTCAGTTTGGTCCCGATTATCTCAAATGCAATTGGATATTTTGAATAACTGAGCAGGGTTAAGAAACTTTCCGCTTCTTCTCCGCTAAATCTTTCGCCTTTCGGAAATGATATTTGTATTTCGTGATAGCCTGTTTGTCCGTCAAGCCTTTTAGGTTGGATATATTCTTCATCATCCGAAACAAAATTTCTATTAATATCCTGGTCAGATGAAACTACACCGACACTTTTAAAAAACGATTCAAATAGTCCGGTATTCGTCGGAGCATTATTCTGTCCCTTTGCATATCCTTTAAATGGCTTAAACGGCGGTTCTAATTCAACTGGATAGTCCCACAATAGCCAACCTCTGCCGCGACCTTCCCAGGAATAAAACTGCTCTGATATATTTTCGCCAAATGGTATATACATTCATTACAGATTATATCCTCTTATTTCCCCTCGATATTTTTTGATTCCTAACAACTTCTATCGCTGCAATAATACTTTTATGCACCATTGCTTTGTAAGCTGTGTCTAAATGCAATTCGCCCCCACCATTACTTTCCTCTAATGTTCTTACTATGTCTTTGGCAATTGGAATGCTTGATAGCAGATCAAGTCCGGAGCTTGATGATTTAAACAGCTTCCAGCCGATATAATGGTTATGGATTTGATGGATGCAAAGAACATCAAAGTAATATGATTTAAATTCAATTCTTAAACCTTTTCTGTATGCAGAAAACAAACTTTCCTTTTTCCATATCAACTTCATTTTGCTTTTCTGAAATTCATTATGGCGCAAAATTTCCATCACGACTTCATAAAATTCATCAGCCGAAATACCAAGATTATCCATTATCTCATTCCAACTCCCGATTTCTTTCGGTGGTTTGAACATACTGGAACCTGCATTAAATCCATCTGAAAATGACATTCTTTTCTTTTACGTTATTTATTCTCTATATCCCTTAATTCAATATATGCGTGCGATAAATCCAATATTTCTTCATCGGTTAAAGTCTTAGGGTCTCTTTCCATTAACTCTTGGATATACCAGTCGGCAACTCCGCCGTAATAACAGACTGTTTTTGTATTTCGGCCTAAAACTTTATCGCCCCATATTTCTCCGGCTATTAAATACAAAGGATAGAATACAATGCCTTGAATGATCTTGGCTATCCATACTGGAATATCAAACAGCAAACTATGCCTTGCATTATTCCGAGCTTGATGGGAAGCAGTTTCATAGAAACCCAACCCTATATTCACAAACCACCAAACGACCTTGTATATATCCTCCGGCATCCATGCCGCTGAAAGCGGTATGATAGCGAGGAAGCAGGAAATAATCTGTAGAACCCAAAAGAAACTGGCAATAGAAATTATTACGGGAAAGAAGAAGCCAATAAGGGATATTGGAATCATAATATACATGCTCATCATAATGGAGGTTAAGCATTGAGCCGGAATTTGATTTTCCAATTCATGCTTTAAATACTCTCTTACCTTAATCCCCTGCGTTATTATTATATCTTTCATTTCCAACTTAAATCCGGTAGCCACAACTTCTTCCCATATCTCCCTTAGCTTGTCTTGCATCATCGATGCTTTTTCCCTCAGATATTCCCCAGGGTCTTTAGGCGATTCCCAAGCACTCTTATCTACCTTTTCTTCTACATGATATTCACCTTTGACATACCTGGTCAATAATTCAATACATGGTTCAATGCTTTGAAAATTCTGAGTGTATTTCCTTGTAAGTTCGGCGTTGTCTAATTTTTCAATTTTATCCGGATGCCATTTAATGGAAGCGCGCTTTTTAATCTTTGGAATATCCTCAAGGGTAACTGAATCCAAGTCGGTTATCTCGAGAATTTCGAGAATCTTATCTAAGGTTATGTCTTCCATTGTCGGAAAGTTTAGATTTGATAGTGAATATACCAAAATTTTAAAAAAAATTTGGTATTTTAAATAAATAGGTATAATTTTATACTACTCTAAATCCCGCCTCAATTATAGTGGGTCTTCCGCGAATAGACAATTTTGATCTCGTTATTGTTTCTCTCTCTTTCTCTTTAAAGGATTTAGTTAAATACTTAATATGGAAATGGCAAAGCAGAATGACATAAAAATATCACCAATTTTATTTAAAGTTATTGTTGGAATTACTCTAATATCTCTGACGGCTAACATATATTTTGTGTTTAATATTTATATCACGAATAACGACACCATTATAAGAGGTAACACAGCCCCTATAAATGGTGTTGGAAACAATAGCCCAAATAGTAATGCTGGACCGAATAGTATAAACAATAGCCCAAATAGTGGAAACAAATAATTGGAACTTAGATTGAAATATTTTATATGATTATATCAGGTAATGATTACAAAAAGCACTATAAAAATAATGCGAAGGATAACCTACAGTAGTCTATGGTTTATATTTTTGTTTTGTAATTTATCTTGTAACCAAGATTATAAAGGAGAAACCAATACCACAGACACTGAAGATGTTCCCGAACCTCCAACAAATATTGTAGGAAAAGAAAGCCCGAATAGTAATGCTGGACCGAATAGTATAAACAATAGCCCAAATAGTGGAAACACAATCGTTAATATTAATGCCAAAGAATTAATTTTCAATGTAAATAAAGATACTTGTGCCTGTCGTAAAGAAAATAGAGCAATGCTTGTTGGGCTGTTAAATGAATTAAATACATTTAATATTAACAACGGTAACAATTTTAAAATAACTCCAGATTATGATTTACCGAATGGAAAATTCAAAGCAGTAAACGACGATATGTCTATAACTTTTTCAAGAGATTCAAAAGAACAAAATAATCTTATAATTGAATTTCAGTTTGGTTATGATGTAAGTGTGAAAATTTCCAACTTTGAAAAAGGCCGTTATAGAACACCAAAATCAGAAAAAGCCATTAACACTTTTACAGAGTTCATTAGCTCACTTCTTGAAAACGATTTCAAGCCTAGTAAAATAACTGGCGAAATATATGGCTATGCGGATAGTACAGATAATGATGTAATAAAGGGCTCTGTGTATAAAGGTGATATTTGTGGACTTATAGACGAGAACATAGACGATCAGCCTTTCTCTATAAAAAAATTTGATGAATATGGAAGATATAGTGGTATCGAAGACGATACAATATCCCTATTATCGAATTATACACAATTAAGGAATATTGATTTTGCATTTCTACGCGCATTCGATTTGAAAAAAAGTTTGTTAGACAACATTATTGCCCCTAATCAAGATTATCCAATTATTGAACCACAAAGCTTATGGATTTGTGTAACTGAAATAAAAACTTCGAGCAATATGGCTAATAGAAAGGTTACTGCAACATTGCACTTCATAGGTAGTTTAAAGAAAACAATCGATAATCTTCGACTTTTAGACAAGAATAATAATTAAAAAAAGAACCCATTAATGGGTTCTTTGATTCAGCTCAAATAATTTCTATTGGCACTGATGCTTTATACACTTTGTTTTCTGAGGATTTAGCAATTATTTTTATAAATAAAAACTGTCCTTTTTTAATAGTGTCAGAAACCGAAAACCTAATTAGAAATTCTCTACAATCTCCCTCCTTAAAATTATGAGGAACAAAATAAAAATTTTGACCGCAATTATTGCTTAGATATTTCCCGGTATTAGTTGGATATATTCCTATCGGAAGCATAACTTTAATCTCGGCATTGATTGAGTCGTGATGGGTACAATGGTTTTTAATACTTATACCAATTTTGTACTTTCCGCTCGGCCGAATTTCCATTTTAGCATGAGAATATACTTCAAGACATTTTTTATGAGCAAATAATCGAGGTATTATAAGTGCAAGGAATATAAAAATTAGAATTGGATGTTGCCGTATGTGGTTTTTAATGGACTTCATCTTGAATAAATTAATTGGTTAAATCAAGATGTAACAAGGCGCTATAAAAAACACCTATCCTGATTTAACCAATTAATTACAAGCTTTATAGTTCTATACTATTTGTCTAAGCCGATTATACAAAACTATTTTTACATTGTCAACTCTACAACCATTTAGTACCAATGGTTGTAGGCCAAGCTAAATTTTTATTGGAGGTTTACTTTTCTTCCTTCTTTTCAATTCAATTTCAATTTCTGAAAGCTCAGCGTTTTTATTTCTAATATCCATTTTATGATTTAAAAAATGAATATATTTCATCGGACCAACGATTCTATTTAAAGCCGGAATAATTACAATACTTATTCCATCGCCAATTTTATCCTTGAAATCATAGGCAGATTTATCAATTTTAACAGAAGCCCAAATCGAATTGTATAATGTAATCGTTAACGCAACGCAGTCTGGTAAATTTAAGAGGGTTATCAAATGCCCTCCTTCCCAACCATAGAATTCCAACAAGTCATCTTTTTTGTTTGGATCAAAGAAACTCATTCCGTGAAGGGGGATATTTTCCCGTTCTTCTTTTGTCTTTGCCCACATATATTTTCTTAATCTTTCAGCCTCAAGGCTTTTCACAAAATTTTCACCCAAAAATTTTGCTCCCATACCTAAAGCCATCTTTGCTAAAAATCTGTTTTCAGCAAAAGGAGTGAATTCAAATCCTACCTCAAGTACTTTTTTCTTAAATAACTTATTATTTAGTTTCTTTAATTCACTGGGAATTTCAGAAAACACATTACCTGGTGGCTTATCTCCATTTCCAAGAAACAGTTGTGAGCCTTTAAACTTCTTAATGAAAGACCTAAAAATAGTTGGGTGCCATGCTTTATTATTACTGACAACAAAAAGAAAAGCGAACCCTTTATCTACATCACTCTTTTTTAAATATGGCGGTATTCCAACCACCGCCGGATATGATTTTGAATCAGAATAAGGAATATGAAAATGGTAAATTGAATCACCTGTTGGTCCAATCCAAACATCACAAATTTTACCTTCATAGGTAACCGAGCTTAACTTCCCCATGTATTTTAAAGGCAGTACCGGATTATCTTCAATTTTCGCGTAATCTCTATAATGAGTTGATAATTGGGATTGCATAAACCAGCCTTTCACCGCAGGAGCATCGATAAATCTACCAGCAAGATTATTACAATTACCACACACATTTGGAATGGTAAAAAGGTTGTTTTTAGGTGTGCCAATTAAGGATTTTGGCAAAATATGTTCTTTGGAAAACCTATATTTTTCTCCCAAAGCTTTCAGCTCATCACTATCCCTTCCACAGTAAACACAAACCATTAAAACAATCGTTTATTTAATTCATCCTTTTCTTTTTTATCCATTTTAGTTTATTGTTGTTTGCTTCTTCCATAGAATAACAAATCGGCCCAGAAGCCTATAGTATCATTAAACAGATTCAAGTATAAAACTCATTGCCTCAATTTTGCTAAATAATATCATAAGAAGGCTTAGGTGATTACCTAATTTTCTTTACCGAAGTAATCGCAATCACCAGGTACTTTCCCAAAAAAAACAAAAGAGATCATCTCCATAATTGTTGGCAATTGTTTCCCTTTTTTATTTTTAAAAATTATTCTTCTATGTTTTCTACTGAAATTTTTATATACAACAGATTTAAAAAAAATGTTCCTTTCTGGAATCCATCCATCAATAAGCATTTGAAAATTAACAGGAAATTGGCAAGGCCCCCAAACTTTTCCATTAACCATTACCATTCTTGGTAGGAATGCCATTACTTGAGATGCATTTCTTTCCCATAGATTAGTATCGATTGTCCCATTATTAGGAAGAAAAATTGCTACAGATTTTGGACCAATACCATTATTCCTAAATGAGGCGCATTGGATTATTTTAGAAGAATAGTTGATAATATCATGCGGATTTGCATTTGAAGAAACTATTTTTGAAAGAGTTTCTTTTTCTAATATGGTCACAGCGCTAGTCATTCCTCCAATCATATAGTCTGCTTGTTCAACTGTTTTAAAAAATAAATTGAACCCATTAATTTGATATTCACGTTCAAAATCAGCAGTTATATACCAAGGTTTAGTCTTGGTGAAGTTTGAGATACATGCCATAAATGGCATAGGTAATTGTTTATGAAAGCCAACTATATGCAATTCCAAGTATGGAAAAGTGCCTTTAATTTTACTAATTGCTTTTGAAATATCTTCTGTAAGTTCTAACACAATTTCACCAAAACCGAAATTCTTATTTGCACTTTTAGAAAGAGAATCTGAAATGATATCATAGGTTTTCACTTTCTTTCCTGAATCATACCATTCAGCTACGCCAGTGTATGAAATATTTGCGCCTAATTCTTCAATATTGAATAATATGTGCTTATTAAAGTTTTCATCTACAGAAATATATGTGTTACCCCTTTGAACTGATACCCTCATATCTGAATTTGATATGCATTGATTTACTCTAGCGATTGTTAATAAGAGAGTCATATTTATTTGCGCTTGCTTCCAATGCAATTTACAAATAAAATAATAAAATCTTATTTCCCTTATAGTGAACTACATACCAAAGTCAAAATTATTTTATGGCACCTTTTCATCGATTTAGCCTCCCTTTTCCTAAAAAGAGTATCTTCGAATACGTTTAGGATTCTATCTACATCTTTTTGGATAAGACGGAGTACTATTCCTTTCAGGCTATATCTAAACGACTATTGCAATTTGATAAAAATCTATAAAAAAGGAATCAAATATTTTTTAAATTTGAATTGGTATTTTGAAAATCAAAAAGGAAAATAAGGAAATTGCCAATACAAATTTTACTGAAAATTCAGTCGAAAAGAATGCCCTTTTACCCCAAGATGCGTTCCTGAAAAAATTTAAGATTTCACCAAAACTTTTTGAATCAACAGAAATAAAATGGAACGAATTACAAAAAATCCATGCACATTATATTAAAAATCAGGAATTCCTACAAAATACTGTTAACACAATTATTTCAAAATTTGTAACAAATGATGCCAAAGATGTTGGGGTTCACTCTGTACGTTCTCGTTTGAAAAAGCCAGATAGTTTAATTGAAAAAATTATTCGAAAGACTATTGATGCAAGGAAAAAAGGTGGTAATCGAAATATTACGGTTAGAAATTATGGTAATGAAATTAATGATCTAATTGGTATAAGAATATTACATGTTTTTAAAGATGATTGGTTCGGAATTCACAATTTTATTTTAAGCAATTGCGAATACAAGACAAAAGGAAAACCACTCGCTTACTATAGGAAAGGTGATGAAAAATCATTTATTTCAGAATGTAAAAAAAATGGATGTGATGCAAAAGTGCATCCAAAGGCATATAGGTCTATTCATTATATTATTAATCCATATCCTCAACAAAAAATTGGATTTGCTGAAATTCAAGTTAGAACGGTTTTTGAAGATGGTTGGAGTGAAATAGATCATAAGCTTAGATACGCTTCTAAAAAAGGAACAAAAAATAAATTAGATAGCTATTTACTCGCTTTAAATAGAATAGCGGGAAGTGCGGACGAAATTGGAACTATTATAAGAAATAGACAAACAGAATTAAGGCAGGCAGAGTATGAGAGACAACTTAATGTTAAAAAAGGAAACAAGTGAGATTATGTTAGATACAGCGATCGGTCCCATAATAAGAATTATAGACGCAAATTCTTTCCAGATGCAGGTGACACATATCGGCAGGCATAATGCTTATTCGTATGCAAACTATGAAACTGTGTGTATTGCCCCTAACCCAAACTTAATCCATGCAACTCAATTATCGACAGCTTTAATTGGTAGAAGAATAAAATGTAAAGTTCAATATAGAGATAATTACAACCGGCTTTATGGGGAAGTTGAATTTGATAACTCTTAGTTTGTAATTTTATAAGTGTCTGATCGATTTCCCAGAGATGTACTGTATTTTCAGCAACACCAATAATTCCAGCCACCACTTTCTGACCTATCTGAAGTTCTGCCCTTCTCTTTCGAATATGCTCTCCTATTGTATTCATAGGCATTCTTGTTAATTCAGGCTTGATCGCTCTTAAAGTGACCGGATAAAGAGGTAGATTTTCTTTAATTATTTGGAGAATTTCCTCAATAGTTTGAACCTTCTTTTAATCCCTGGTTCTTCTTTCTTTTTCATATTAGGCTTTTTAAAGCAAAAGTACCGGAAGCTACAAAACATGACTAAAATCCTGGAGAATATCCTAGAAATTCTATGATCGTAGCATGGTGCTTTTTTTGAGGTTTAGCCCTTCCATTTTCCCAATAAGTCAACGAATCTTCACTTATTTTTAAGATAATTGCCACATCTTTCTGGAAAAGCCCGAGTTCCTTCCGCCGCTTCCTTAGGTGGTCACCTAATGTATTGACGGGCAGTCTTTTAAACTCTGGTTTTATGCCTTTTAAAACTACCGGCCTCAATGGATAGGCAAGAGAGAGAATGGTCAATGAAACTATGTGGTTTCGTAGACCATTCTCTGTGAATTTCGGAGAGGCATTGAGGTTGTTGAGCGTAATCTCAATCTCGGTTTTGTTGACTATTATCTTGTTGGTAATGGATTCAATAATAAAGCGCTTGTCTTCATCGTTGTAGGTTCCCCAATTTTCATAAACGTTTTGGCTTTTGGAAATTGCCTCATTGTTGTTTATGACCTGAATCTTCATAAAATCGACATCGGATTGGATAATGGCTAATTCCTCCTCTTTTTGGTTTAAACGCTCTTGTATGGGCATATAGCGCTTATTAAACCCTTCTTTGGGTATCTCTTGGCTGTTTAATAGGTCAAATAGAGTATCTATCTCAGAATTGATTTTTTTAATGTCAGCTTTAAGCAAATCCCTTTTTTGTTCGCTTTCTTTTACAATATTCTCATTGTCTTTGAAATGATCTGAAACATCGGTGGTGTTCCAGTATTTTTTGACTTCGTAAAGGAATACTTCCTCGATGTCGGGAATTGTGATTTTGTTCCGGCATTTGGTGCAAGTATATTTTTTGATACTTGGGATTACATACATCTTGTGATTTGGGTCACAATAGCAGAACATTAAGCCAGAGAATAGGTTAATGGTTTTCTTAGGTTGCTTCACTCTGTTTATCTTATTCCCATTCAAAATGGAAATACACTGGTTGAATGTTTCTTCTGAAATAATGGCCGGAGCAGGATTAATTATCCATTCGGATTCAGGTTTTAACTTCCAGGCCTTTTTATCACCTGTAGACTTGGTATAGTTGCGGATTCTTGAACCCATAGCAATTGGGTCCCGAAGTAACCGGTCTATGGTTGCATCTGAGAATTCTGAATTATTCCGAGTTCTATATCCCCTCCTATTCAGTTCGTTCGCTACAGTTAATTTGCGTTTGTGCTTTAGGAATAAGTCATACATTAGTTTACGGACTTTAGATTCTTCCTCGTTTATTGCAAGATTCTTTGCTGAATCATACATATATCCAAAAGGGGCTGCGCCACCTAAAGGTTTGCCCATCTTTGCGCGAATTGGCACACTAGCCGCAACACGTTCAGCGATTTCTTCCCTTTCAAATTGGGCTAATGCTGCAATGACGGTAAAGAATAGCCGTCCTGCGCCGGAGCTGGTATCAATGCTTTCGTGAAGGCTAATGAGGTCGGCATCATGTTTACGGAACATTTCAGCAAAGCTTAATAGTTCCGTTGTGTTTCTTGATAGCCTGGCAAGCTTTGAGAATATTAAGCCAGTGATCTTACCCGATTTAATGTCGCTTAGCATCTTGGCTGTTTCAGGATAATCCATTACTGATTTTCCTGATTTCGCATCGAGTCTATACATTTCTTTTACCTCCCACCCTTTGGCTTCGGCATATAGTCGCCCACGCTTTTCGTGAACCTCTGGGCTTTCACTATTTACTGAGTCTTCATGGCTTACACGAATCCATAGTCCTACTGATTTACTGCTTTGCATTGTTACTGAATTTAAGAGTTAATTTACTGAATCTTGGTTTAATAAAAAATTAAATTTTTCAAAAGAAAAAAGGACAAAAAAGAAAGCGATAATAAAAAGCACGGGTTTCTTGGTGTCAAGGTTTTTTGAACAAAATATTTTTACTTCAAAAAATTAACGCTAAAATATATTTTCAAAAACTTGTATAACCTTTACTCCAAGAAACACGTGCTTACCTTTGCGACCTTTTTTGTTTTTTCATTTGGAAAACAGGGAGATTTAAAATGTGTCGAAACTCACCCAATTTTTTTTTAAAATCATTAGTTGGTTTGCCTGCAAAGTATATATTAGCAATCGAATAAGAAAATTTCAAAAAATTATTATTTGTAAAAACAAATTATGGTAGCTCAGGTACGAGGCAAAAAGAAAGAAACTATGTTTGATACTATTATCGGGTCGGTTGTAAGCATTGCTAATGGCAATACCTTTACAATGCAAGTTACCCATATTGGTATTAATAATATTCTTTCTTACAAAAACCTTGAGATTATAAGAATAATTGACAAGGAGTCTGCTGACCTATCAACAACCAAAGGATTTTCTGATAAAAAAGAACTTTCTAATCTTTTAATTGGGAAAAAGATTAAATGCAAAATTCATCACAGAAACGAATACAATATACTCTTAGCCAATATTGAAATAATTTAAACTCAAATTCTGCATTCATGGCAAGTGCAATGAAATAAAATATTAGGTATGGCACAAAAGGGGCAAGCATATTTTATTTATTGCTCTTGCACTCAGGCGGGTGTTTTTGTGATTAAATAAATTTGGTCTTGCTCTGCAAGGCGATTTATTTAATTACAAAAACACGAAGGGTTGGCGTGGGTCAGCTGTGCGGCTATTTACACATAATGCCAATTATATTGTGAAGAAATTAACTCCGCGCGAAGCGCACCTTTGAAAAAGTCTGAGCGATATAATTTGCATTATGTTATATAGCTTAGGGCTATATTTTCATCGCATCCTTTTTTGTGTGTAAGCCAACTCTTTTCAACCACAGCTTCGTTTTGACGAAGCGAGGATTGGAATGGGTTGTTTGTGGGCGGATAAAAAAATGCGGTGAAAATATAGCAGAAGGGCTGGCGTGCGGAAGCGGCAAAAATACAGTAAAGCCCGAAGCATGAAGGGCAGTGGATTTTTGCCGCTGGGGACTTTTTTGCTCTTTCGATAATTCCCTTCTTATTATCTAAATGCTACGATCCATTCAGAAGTTTCAACAAACAAAAACCTTTCTGAAATGGAAACACTCAGCTCTTTCACATCAATTTTCGACAAAGTGGCCTATGGAAACAATTACACTAAAACATTCGATGATTTTCTTATTATGTGTCTTTGCGCATTCAGTAGAAATCCGGAAACAGGTTTATCCTATAATGAGGATGAATATTTACAAATCATTGAGCCTTACAAAAAAGATGATCGAGTAAAATATTTCCCACAACTATTAGGCTCAATGATTCTTTATATGGAGGACCATAAAGATAGTGATAGCGGAAACGACCTACTTGGCTCATTTTATGAAAAGGAGCTAAGCCTAGGAAAAAACGGGCAATTCTTTACCCCCTTTCATATTTGTTCGATGATGGCTAAAATGCAAGGGAACCAAGATAAAAGCAGATCGCTTAATATTTTGGACCCATGCTGCGGAAGCGGGAGGATGCTTATGGCTCATGGGAAAAGTAACGGAGGATTCAACAATCACTACGGAATAGATATTGACCCGTTATGCGTAAGAATGACAACAATAAACTTATTTCTAAATGGATTAAGCGGTGAAGTTATCTGCGCTAATGCACTTATACCGGATGACTTTAGATTCGGGTATAGAATATCATTTCTTCCTTTCGGAGTTTTTAGAATTGATAAAAAAGAAGATTCTGTGCTTTGGCAAATTAATCAGGCTACATTTGAGTCGAGAATTGCAAATCATGAATCAAATAAGCCTACTCAGGAACAGCTACGATTATTTTGATTTAAACAACAACTCCCGTAATTTAACATTGCAGGAGTTTTATTTATTGGAGACGCTTTTGATAATAAAAGTAGAAACAACTAAAGCTCCCATTTAAAAGTAGACTCAAAGCCTCTGCGCAAGTTAAATCATTATTTTATTAATTTTATGGCTATAAAAAAATAAAAGTGTATTGTTTCTTACAACTGGAATTGAATCATCGCGCCGCACTTCTATGGGAGAACGGAACCCATCTTCAAACTATAATCCAGCCTAAAAAAACATATTCTCTTTATCATTTAAAAAGCTTTTATGTTGAAGTTATTGTCCATAACAACCTGAATGAAATCATTGATATTACCCCCTTTGTTAGAGGTTGGAGATTGGACAAATATCTTGAAATTATTGAGATTGAGGAGATATAAAAAAGAAATTTTAATTATTATAATCTATCCTGCTTAAAGCCACATTGCTAAAAAATTCAGTATATATTATCTGCTTCCATAATTAGGATATTTCATATAAGGCATTTTATATTTAAAACTCGGATCAAGTTGAAAACCTTGTATATTTCCTTCTCAAATCATTCTTCTTTTTCTCATGCAGCGTCTTTAATAATTTGAATTTCGACTGTAAAACCCTTTTGATAGCCCTCTCGGCAACATCATTAAAATGTTCAATATATTCCTCTAATCTAATTCCTTCAAACCGACTTCTATATACAACCTCCTTTGAAAGCAAATTAATAACCATTACAATTGAAATTCGATCTATGTTTTCAAAAATATCATTTTCAATTTTTAATGATTTAGTTTCTATTTCACCCTCAGTTAATTGCTGTCTATAAATTGACTTCAGTTTCTCTGAAATATGCTTATGAAACTTTGAGTGGATTTTTTCCTGGGAATCAAAATTTTTATTGATAATTTTCAGAACCAATAAAGCAAGCTGTAGTTTGGAATATTTTTTCATTCATTACAAATATAAAAATCGAAATGAAAAATTTTATTAAATTCGATCTTTATTTGTTACCAATCTATTGATTATGATAAAACTATTAACCCGTTGTTTAACCTTCCTATTTATATTTCAATTAAGTAAAAATCTCAATGCTCAAATCATTACAACCATCGCTGGTGGAACATTAGGCTACTCGGGTGATGGTGGTCCGGCGATAAGTTCTCAATTAACATATCCTGAAGGCGTTTGTGTAGATGATTCCGGCAATGTATATATCTCAGATGCAGGAAATAATAGAATTCGAAAAATAAGCGCTTCAACAGGTTTTATTAATACAATTGCAGGTACGGGAACAGCAGGCTATTCTGGTGATAGCGGTCAAGCCGTTAATGCTGAAATTAATCAACCTATTGGCATTGCGTTGAGTCGTTTAACCGGTGATGTATATTTTGCTGAGTATGGAAATAACACCATTCGAAAAGTAAATCAATCGACAGGCTTAATATCAACCGTTGCAGGAACTGGGATAGCTGGTTATTCAGGAGATAACGGGCCTGCAATAAATGCGAAATTATATTTTCCACTGGGAGTTTGTTTGGATACTTTAGACAATGTTTATTTTTCGGATGCATGGTATGGACGTGTGCGAAAAGTGGAAGTTGCAACTGGAATTATAACAACGATAGTTGGAAATGGTATATCCGGTTATAATGGTGATGGAATTCTTGCAACAAATGCCCAATTAAATTATCCAACAGGGGTTTGTTTAGATGATTCCAGTAATTTATATATAACAGATTGCTTTAATTCACGAGTAAGGAAAGTAAATGCAATTACAGGGCTCATTAGTACAATTGCCGGAAATGGAACTTCTGGCTTTTCAGGAGATGGCGGAATCGCAACCAGTGCAACATTAACAAGTCCTGCGGGAGTTTTTGTTGATGATACCGGACATGTTTATATTTCAGTTCCAAATAACAGAAGAATTAGAAAAGTAAATGCTTCTACTGGTATAATAACAACAATTGCAGGAAATGGTAGTGGAGGTTTTGCCGGAGATGGAGGACTTGCAACAGACGCAAAATTAAATAATCCGAAAAGTCCATTTTTTGATAAACAAGGTAATTTATATATAGCGGATTCACAAAATAATAGAATTCGAAAAGTGGTATCTAATATTACCGCAATTAAGAATAGTGGAGGGCTCAGTGAAATTAGTATTTACCCTAATCCTGCTAACGAGCTGGTAAACATAACTGGTATAACGGGTGCAACCTCAATAAGGATGTACGACGTGATCGGCAACTTAGTAATGCAAAAAGAAACAGATGTGAATACAACAATAGAAACAAATCAATTTGAAAATGGTATATACCTGCTTATTGTAAAAAGCGAAAAAGTATCAGTAAATAAAATTGAAATAAGTAAATAGTTGCTTTATGAATGTGGTTAGGCTTTATCATTTTAATGAGAAAGTTCTTTTATCCCGGATTTTGTAGTAGAAATTAAGTTTATAAACTGAGCGGGAATTTTGCGTAGGCAATTTTACCCATTAAACTACCGTACCATTGCCTTCTTTTTTGCGGCACACTCATTTTTAGTATTGCTTTATTTCCTTTTTTTATCATCCAACTTCCTACTGCAAAGCAGTTGAATCTAAGTGTGGGAAGTTTAGGCTGGGCTTGACCTTGGTGCGTCAGCTGACGATATAAGCTCATCAAATTATAACTGATAGTTACCATTCTCATAGCTGCTTCTGTGACATAAAAATCATCCATGCTAAAACCTTCGGCTCCAAAATCTTCTTTAAGTTCCTTATATTTTTTCTAATGCATACTCTGGGATCAAAAAATAAATTTGAGTAATGTACTGAAAAATGGTTGGTGAACTTTTGAATAAAAATTCTTATCATAGCCACGTTATTCTGAAGAGGAAATAGGCTCTGTTGGGAGAACAACCTATCAGCAATAAGAATAATGCTGATAAAGAAAGGAAAGGTAGTTAATTGACTACCTTTTTTCATTTCTTACTGTTTAGCTTTAATGGCTAAGAAAAACTCACTTTTCATTGGCAAAAAATATATACCATTTTTTTGACTTTTCCATCTGCAAAAAAAGTTTAGTGAAACCAGTTTCACTAAACTTTCTTCAAGCCCTCTTACAGCTCAAGCTCAAAGGATTTTCACCAACCATTTTTCAGTAATATGCCTAAATTTGAACACTGAGGCTTTATCAAACAGATAATATCTCTTATAAACATTGCCCTCATTTAAGGCCTTAAACACTCGCTCGCTTTACCTAACTTCTCCAAAGACCTTTTCAAAATCAACCTTTTTCATTCAAAAGGTTATAAAATTAAATACCCTCCCTATGGAAATTTAAGTTCATTACAATTACATTTTTTCCTTTTACTAAGTCGCCCATTTATTTGGTTTTGAAGATAACACTTTTCTTTGCGATAGCCCCAGGAATTAACCTTTCCTTTTTTTCTAGTAACTGCATGTATTTTTCCATCTTTATCGAAGTCCGTAATTACTAATAAAAATTTGCATGTAGCATCCTGATATTGTATACATTTTCTATATGAAAAATATTTAGTGCTTACTACCTTGCTTATCGCTTTTGTATTTTCATCGTAAAACACTATTTTTTCAGTCATACCACGTCCTTTTCTGGTAATAATTGTATCTTGAGAATATAAATTATTACACAGCACAAAGACAAGTACAAAGACAAGAGAAGCTGTTTTCATTCTACTTATTGCTTACAGAGTCCGGCAATCTGTTATCTGTACCCTTGTTTTCTTTTTTAAATCCATGACCTTTACCTAACCTAGCCGGGAAGCTAATTATTTTTCTGAACAAATTTTCAAAACCAACTGTTTTTTGATCATTTTCTTTACTTCCAGATTTATCTCCTTTTACCCAATTAATAAAGTGACCAAATTCATGCCATGCAACAATTGACTTTGAGAATTTATTTGATACCGTTTTTTGCTCACCATCATCTAATATTTTATCAGCGTCTTCAACTTCTTTCTGATCAATATCAAAATCTAACAAATTGTATTTAACTTTAGGATTAAGGTCAATATCAACTTTAACAACCCCCTCTTTGGATGCGTCATCGTAACTCTCTGTCGGCAATTCAGTAACACCAGGCGAACTACCTGTTCCAATTCGAGTAACCTTAACATTTACTTCTACTTTTTGATTGTTAACTATATTGTTTACAAATTCCGACATCAGAACTTCTTGTGCTTCACTGGTTTTAGTAAAATCCGCTTTGGTTTGATCAAAGATTAATTTATTATTTTCAAATCTGAATGCATCTTTATTGTCTCCAAATGCTTGTTCTAACGCTAGTGTAACTCGCTTCTGAGCTTTTTTATTTTTAGCAATTAAATCTCTTCCATCATAATCTTGGAAAACAATTGGATTGTCTAAAGAAAAATTATACGGAGAAGAACCTGGGTACTTTTTAAAAAGCGGGTCGACACTTAACCAGCCACAAATCCTTGAGTCATAAATCCTTGCACCAAAGTCTAAACTATTCCCATTTCCTTTAATTTCGTCATCTTTCTCTTTTCCATTAAAGCCATAACGATAACCTTCCGAACTTGCATAACTCCTTTTCAAAATCGGCATACCGAAAGCGTAGTAATCTGAATACTGAATAGCTTCGGCAAAATTGGTAATTGTTCCACCTGTTAAAATTGCTCCTTTACGGGCACTTATAATTGCACGCACATTACTTAGGTGGTCTTTCAATTCATATGTATGAGTTGCTACCATCCTGTCGAATATACCTTCATTAGTTGTAATTAACTGAAGCTTATGCAGCTGTTGTGATAATTTACCGGATAGCAAATAGGTATTATCTGATAAGGCTGTATTGTCATCTACGCTTAAAGTATTCGTAGTAAAGGTATTTGCAATATGCTCGTCTATTAAAGACCAGCCCGTGTTTTCACTATTGCTTACATATATCACCTTATCACTACCAATCCCACGTCGTATATCGCCTTCCTCGCTTAGCATATAAGTACTAGTTGCTAATGAAGACTGGTATTGCCAAATGACTTTATCGCTGGTTACTCCTGCAGATACTGTTAATGGTGTCAGTAATCGCTGGCTGTAATATAAATAACCGCTTTGGTGCGAGTATTCAATACCTGCATCTTTACCCGTTAAATCCGCAAGGGAAGCATTAAAATCACGCCCCGTTACCGCATGGTTTACATCCAATTGCCAGCCTATTAATTGGGCCGGGCGGAAATCGTACCAGCCTGTGGCTAATCCGGTAAACGCCACTGTTGTCAGCTGTTTACCATCAGGTGACAATTGTATGTCACCTTTTCCATCAGATGTCGTTACATTGCCAATAACATCTGCCACAACGGGGCCTGTAATATCTCCTGCGGGAGTAATATTGTAGGCTATAAGCTCCGTTTCATTAGCTCCTGAAACATAACGTGTCTGATATAAAACAGAATTTTTATTTGGGCGGGCATCTTCAAACAAAGCCATGTAATTACCCTTGCCAGCTCCTAATGGGACATTTATACGGCTTGCGTCAATATCACCCAGAGGGTTTGCCCCCACTGCTGCATTTCCGGCAAGACTCATATCTACTACATGATAATAACTGTAACCTGAAACATCTACAGTGAACACAAAATATTCAGACGGAGCAGCGGGATTACGCATAATGACAGGTTTAGAAGCGCCTGAAGCCAAGATTCCCAATCCTGCATTTGGCATCAGGTTCCAGTCCTTATCATAGATCATAAATGTATTCGTTGCTCCGTAATAATCATCCGCTACAGCAATGTAAAACAATGGATTACCGTTTTCGTCTTCTACAACTGCCATTCCTCTACTGAGCGTTCCTTCAAACTCTAATTTGTTGAAGGCCGTTGTTGTGCCCAAGGCATCAATATCCACATCTTTCAATTGAGCTTTAATTACAGTTCCACCTGCAATTGTTGTATTTTGAGTACCTGAAGCCAACAGATGTGTATTCTCTGTTTTACTGATGCTTGTAATGCTGTTAAAACTCACATCATTTATATCAGCCATATCAAAATCTACAATTCCAACTGTCATATTATTTACAATACGCATTCCGATACGGCCACTGCCATATATGGATTGTTCTTTTAATTTATACTCAGCCTGCATCACTTGTGGATCTGCCGTTGTAAGATTCTTACGTTCATAAACAGCCATGATGTTTCCACCCGCATCATGAACGTAATATGTATACGCCCATAGATCCGGATCAGATATTCCAGAACCTGTGCGGGGCTTAAGTAATTTAAGAACGCGATTACCTCCAGCATCATACATAAATTCCATATCTGGTTTAGTACTACTTGGTATTCGAGTAATACTTTTTATTTTTCCATAAACTGTCCAGTCAATTGTTGCAATTTCTTCAGCTTCGTCTTTTATTAAATTACCGATGCCATCGTAATCGTAATTGGTAGCGGCTTGCGTAGTAATGTCGTCCATGGTTCCATTCTGACTACCAGTAGCATTATCAGTTACGTAAGCCAGTTTATTGTTATTAGTTGGATCAACATAACTATACGCTATATCATCAAAGAAATTACCCGTACCTTCAGATCTACGCGTAAGGTTTAGTAAATTACCATTAGGGTCGTAAGAATATGAAGTCGAATAATCATCATTTGATGCGCCCCAACTACGTGAAGATGAATTGTAGTCTTTCTTAAACTCACTGTCCTTAATACGGTTCAGTTCGTCATAATGGAAAACCTGCCCCATTAATTTACCGTCATCAGGATCATTCGCCACAGTAATACCATGATTAATACAGGTAGACCATGTTGAGATGTTACTATTAAACAAATCCTGCCCAGTATAATTTAATGTAGCAAAATTAGAGGCTGTATATGAGTTCGTGTTACCTAGATCATAGTTAGTATTTTCATAATCATTCGTATAATAACCCAATGACATAGCGAAAACATCTTTTTCATAGGCGGAGCTTGTAAGCGCTTCGGGATCAGGTGAAATAGAACTGTTTATTTCCGGAAAATTTATCGCTTTTATGTATCCTTGTATAGTATAAGCGTAATCAATCCCCTGTATATGATCCTGGCCTAATTGCTGTCTCTTTAAAGGACCGTGTTTGTAATAATCATATTCAGCATCATGTTCCCAGTTTAAATTATTATCTGATGTAAGTACTTCTATGAGTTGATTGTTTTCATCATAAATATATTTATGAAAAAAGCGATCGGAACGGGATTCATTATAACGCACCATCAAAATCTTATTACTTATTAAATCATAATCGTACTTAATGTAGTTGTCAGAAAAGCCCGGAATAACCTGAATCAGCCATTCTACATTTCCATGTGTATCATAGCTGTAATATGTATATGTTCCCTCTGATGTATATACATAACTAACTCTATTTTCAAGAAACTTTTGTGGATCACCGGCATAGCTAATACTCAAATCTGGAATACCATAAACAGTAAAAGTTTGTTGTGTCCCGTTTAACGGAAAAGTATTATCATTTGTGTAGATAACATTATCAAGGGCAGAAAATGTCATAACTCCACTAGGTAAAATAGCTTCACCAACCTCGATTATTCTATTTAAATCATCATATTTATTATACGAATAAACATTACTAATTGCCTGTTTTGCATTTTGAGAAAAACGCAACAAACGCTTATCACTATAAATGAATGCAGTGGTTCCTGCATCAAGAGTTTGTTGACTTATCAGTCCCTTTAAAGAATTATTATCGTAACCACTTACAAAAGTATGATTAGGATGCATAGCCCTTGTTGTTGAACTAAGGTCAATACCTTTCGGTGGTACAGTACGTACAAGATTTTGAGCTCTGTCGTAATAGTACAAGGTAAAATGCTTCAAACTAATATCATAACAAACATGCAGGTTGTCATTAATATTATCTCCATTCGCACATTTCTGCGATAAAATTGCTTTCAACTCATCCTGACTCGCCAATTGACACTGTTCCTCTGGCGGTGGTGGTGGCGGTGGTGGTGGCGGTGGTGGTGGCGGTGGCGGTCCACACGGAGGAAATGGACAATCCGGTATACACGGTGGAGCATCGCATGGAGGATCAGGTGGCGTGTATTTACCCTTCCAGCGGAAACACAGGTCAAAAGATCGTGTGACAGCAGTTGGGTTAATAAACAATGTTGTTGTTGAAGTACAACCAGAAACATCGGTAGCCGTGATAACATAATTTCCGGCGGCTATATTTATAGCAGAAGAAATACCTGTTGTATTATTGAATTCATTGTATTTTACAGAACCCGAAGGTTGCAAGGCCCACACAAAACTATAAGGAGCAATACCACCCGTTAAAGTAGCGGTAGCATCGCAACTCGTTGTGCTTCCAAGAGCAGTCAGATTCATTACTGGAGGATCTGTTAATGTAACAGTGGCTGTTGCTTCGCAGCCACCAGCATCACTAACGGTTACCGAGTAGGCGCCAGCAGGTAAATTGTTAGCAAAGGCAAATATTGAAACGCTTGTATTAGAACTATTTGTCCAGTTATAGGTTACAGGAGGTGTACCTCCTGTAGCGGCAACAACTGCACTACCTGTAGAAGCTCCATTACATAAAGGATTAACAGCATTGTTAATTGCAGCATATAATGGCACTCCCGGTTTTACCGTAAAATTAACTGTAGCCGTACAACCATAATAGTCATCTACCACCGTTACCTGATAATTACCCGGAGCCAATGTGTTTTGTTCTTTATTAAAAGCAAGAGAAGTACCCGAACCTATGGCAACAGGGCTTCCGGTTGACATATCAAACCATGTAAAAATATAACCGGTAGGTACAGGCGATGTAGGAGTAGTATTAATACCTGCGGTCGCAATTACATCAGCCACATTATCGGCACAGGCCACTAAATTCTTTAAAGTAATATAAACAGAAGGTGTAACAACATTAACTGATTTAGTTACCGGAGGGCAATTGAAACCTACATCTGTAAACGTTAAGGTATAAGTTCCACCAACAGCCGGGTTAATAGAAGAGCCTGTAGATTGTCCCGAAGGTATCACCCCTCCGTTTGATGCTGTCCATAGATAGGTATAAGTGCCACTACCACCAGTAACAGTTGTTGTGATCTGTCCTCCTGTACCATCTGTGCATTTGATATTGGTGGCATTAAGTGCAATAAATGGCGAGAGAATTGTTAAAACACCTGTTCCTGTTCCTGTGGTAGCCGTTAAAGTACAAGTTTCGGAAGTAGCTATACAAGCCGTGTTTCCAAGCATGTTTGTTGCCGCTTGCAATTGCAATGGTAATCCACATGGTATAGCATCATCATCTGCAAGTGTATATGTAAAAGTTACGGATTGACCAGGCGCAATACCTGAGGGTAAATGCCATTTAATATCCGAGTTAACAATGGTGTAATTAGGGGAAGCGACAGCCTGAACTCCCACAGGAACTGTCAATACCAAATAACTGAAGCTACCTGTTGGTTGCATTCCGTTATTGGTAACGGTTATTGTTCCGTTAACTTCAGTAGAACCAGAATACATATTAACAGGAGCTATAGAAACTCCCAGATTTTCTAATTCAGGAAATCCCTGGATTTTGATTTTTTTACTGAAAGCCAAATTGATGTCATTGTTACAATTGGTTTTTCCAACTATAAAAAACTTAACGGGTAATCCCGGATCAAAGCCACAATTAGGAATTAAACTCAAATCAAGATTTAAGAGATTACCGTTTCCTCCTCCATTACCCGGAAGGCCATTATTAATTGCAGAAATAGACGATGATAAATCCCAACAATATTGACCAGTTGCATTAGGTGCTCCTGCACAATTTACCGTTGTAGCTGCCGTCAAGGAACCAGTAGCTCCGGTTCCAGGATACGCATACGTTGGATTATTTGGACTTACCAGAGTAACGTCATGCGGAAGTTCTGCTCTTAATGATAAATCATAAACAAAACCTAATTTCGTTGAAGTTAAATCAATTGAGTAGGCAACATCCGTACAAAGTTCATGTGGTTCTGCCGTTGTTTCTGCAACAAGCATTTGCAGATTGGCTGTTTTGTAACGCAGAAATAAATCCTGTGGGCCATTTGTGCAAAGTGCCGATAATACAGGAGATGAAGCATTCGGATAACCAGCGCAATCCCATCCGTAATAAATTTTTAAATTATCTGTTACATCTTCCACACAGGCTGTATAGGTTGCATTAATACGAATATGCCTGTTTACACCTGCAGGTATAGTACCGGCTTGTATGAAATATTTTTCGCCTCCGGCTGTTGGGTATTCAGATGGTGTTGGTAACCAAACGTTATTATCTTCGTCGTATGCAGAAACAATTGTGATGTTTCCAACATTTGATGCACTTGGTTCAATCGCCAGCCATGTGTTTGGAGCAGCCCCTTGTAAAACAGAATTATAAATAAAAACATCCCAGCTTACAACTTGTTGGATTCCATCTTGTGTGGAATTTACACCTAAGGTTAAATCAGGCTTGTTAAAGTGATAATTGAAAAAAGTCATATTACTGTAAAGCCCGGAGGTCTTACAAGCGGCATCGTATGAATGATCTGAGTAATACACAGTTGTATTGCTATTATGATCTCCGGCAGACGTTGTGCAAGAAGGAATAACAGTATAATCTACCTGAATGGATGCGTTAGGTCTTTTATCTAGTAAGAACCAGTTAGAACTACTGGCCCATTGAAGCTGATTTCCAATAACGACGGGGTTACTTATAGTCGTTGTGCCATAGTTAGGCCCATATTGTGACATGGTGGTTACCGATGAAGAATTATAGTTAAAGCCCGAAGGTAAAAACGCAGTAAAAGAATTCATATCACCAACAGGTCTGAACTCATTCGGGAAATCATCACCCGGGGATCCGCCTTGGTATCTAAAAAATATCCCGCCATAATTAATACAATCACTAGGTGTCGTGTAACCGTTTACATCAACAAGGGGTTTTAAAATAAAAAACCGACCTCCCCAACTTTCGCCGCCACACTGCAATCCACCCGTCATGCCAATGTATGTAACCCTGAACCGTGGTATCTCATAAAAAGCATAATCAGGAATAGAAGCATCTTTTTTTACCGTAAAATCTGCATCCAGATTTATGCTAACTTCCGGAGACGTTGTTGAAGGAAAATAAGTACCGGGTACCGTAAAATCAAAATAATAAACTCCGGCCGCGGAAGTTATGCTTGGCGCGGGAGCCGCCTGCGGGGTGCCGTTAATAGTGAAAATAGCTGAACTAAAATTAAAATCCAAAATATTAACCGAAGGTGAGGGGGGCGTATAGTTCAGGATAATATGAATATTATCAACTCCGCAAAGCGGATCACCCGTAACCACACCCAAGGCTTGTACATGAAAATCATCACATTCATAAGCTCTTTCCAGATCAACTCCAACAGAGTTTTCATCGGCATTGGCAGCTGCGTTGTAATCACTTAAAGTCCACGCAGAGTTATCAGTATCGGGTTTATACTTTCCAAATGAAGTTCTCTTAATTATTAGGTCCGTTGGCCGTGGTTCACATCCTCCACTACCACCACTACAGGCACTTATATGATTGTACACCTCTATTGTATGACATCCTAAAGGCTGTTTACAGCTGGGGCTGGATGTACAATACATATAATAATTCATTGGGATATTCTGGAATCCACCCTGAACGCCTGTTGTGCAATCAAATTCGATATCTATTTCTAATCTACCATTTCGCGGGTCGTTAGACTGAACAGGAATTGTCAAAATGCCATTAGAAAAATTGTAATTGCTTATTGAAACACCATTAAATCTAACGGGGTTTGCAGATGTTGAAGAAATAGAGTATCCAACAGGTAATGTTACAATCGCTTGATAATTTTCAGTTGAACAATCGATAAGCCCATATGGATTGTTACTTGCATATCCACTTAAATTATAGGCAAAAGTAGTGTTTTGGCTTGTGGCCATGTCAGTTGGTCCGGTTCCTGTAACTGATACAGTAGGAGAATAAGCAAATATTGAACTAAAGATAGCCGGCGAAATATGGTTAATACCGCAAATATCATCCGTTGAGTAATTAGGCGCTAGACTCATTGAAAAATAATTTTGACAAGCATCAGGAAAAGAACAAGGAATTTGAAATCCTATTCGAACGGTAAGTGTTTCCTCATCAGGCAAGTCATCATAAAAGCCGTCACCATCCAGATCCTCCATTCCAAAACCCGAACCATCAGGATCGGCTGTACAGGCTGAAAAATCGAGATGAAATACTCCCTGAAATTGAGTAATAGTTAATCCTGTAATCTGATCTATAGGAGTATAACCGCCAATTGAGTTTAAAACAGACACACTATAAGTTGGACCTATATCAATCGTCATACTATTGTAAAAGAAATCGGCAATAAAATTTGTACCACCATCCTGTTTATCGAACTGACCTGAAGTTGTTCCTATGTTGTGGAAAGTAACATTAATTTCTCCGGATCCCCCCATATTAGCCGGAGTAATTACCGTCGTTTGTTTATCAATTACCGGCAACCCATTTAACGCATTAATATAACTGTTAGCCTGGGCATCATTTTCTCCTGCATTACATAAATCAGGAGGGTTACTACCTACAAGCGGGGTACAACCCCATTCAACCGTATAGTCAGTTTGAAGTGATAAGCCACAATCATTCACATGAACCTGTTCCAATAAAACAAGCTCCTCATTTTGTGCTAAGTTGTAGGCACTTAAATCGAAGGTATACACACTACCCGATATAGAAGGAGTAATAACAGTGTTAGGTCCCTGAACAATAAGATTTACAAAAGTAAGTGTTGAAGGATAGGTAACAACTAATCTTGCACCATGCAGTGCGCCCAAACCAGTATTTTTAATAGATACCTGCCTTGTTTTGTTTTCGTTTATAACTGCATTCTGTGTTTGTGTTGAATTAATGATAGAAAGAATAAGGTCGGCATATTTTACATTATAGGAAGAAGAACCATTTGGTTCAGTAATATTTCCTGAAGTACTCCCTGCTACATAATCAACATCGGTATTGTTATGTACCAATTGATTTGTAGGAAGCGTACTTATTATTTGACATCCAACTTCTGCACTGAAAACTAACGAAGTACTTTGTCCTGGTAGAATAGTTCCTGAGAAAGTAAAAGTGGGTGTAGCTGAAGGAGATGTTGGCCCTGCCCAACCTGTACCACTCGAAGTGCCGTTATAAATTACATGAGTTGGTAAACCCGGATGTAATGAAAGTGAAGTAATAGTCTCTGTATTATCAGACGAATTACTTACTGTTACTGTGAAGGTAGCAGCTCCCCCACAAACTTCTATGTAAGAAGGCACATCTGTGCTAACAGTAATAAGTTGTGCCTGTGCAACTAAACTTCCGCCACATAACAGAAGTAGTAACAACAACCTGATTCGATTTTTAATTAAACCCATAACTTTCTTTTTATAACGTTTTACAAATAGCTTTTATCAATTTTATATACTACGGCGTGGTAATAACAATATGTTTAACTTCAGAATAATCTGTACTAACAGGCTCTCCGTTTACACATTGTGGGCTCGGAGACAAACCGTCTGTACATATTCTTGCAGCTCCAATATAAGTTCCTGTCAGTGGGTCTCCATTGCTATAATCAGCAGGACAAATTGATTTTATATCTAACTCAAATCCCCACGCCATAGCCTGTTGATATTGAAGCTGAGCACATTTATTTAAAATTAATTCGGGGTATGTAACTACTAAATCGGGTTTGTTGACACAAATCGGATATGTTTTAGTGCAAGTAATTTGGTTACAATCGGAAGAGGTAAGCTCCGGTAATTGGCAATCTAATTTACATTGTGCAACTAATTCAGCAACCATTTTATCAATATCGGCCATAGTAACGGCATTTGCATCAGGATTAGCAGGGCATTCAACAATTACATAACAACTGGCCTGTAAAGCGGCAATGATAGCTTGTTTAAAATCACCCGCCTTGTTATCACAAGAGGTTTCGCAATTATCTATTACACCGGGTAACGCTTGATTGTAATTTGCAACTGCACACGAACAAGTTGTACATGCCTCAGGTGGTGGAGTTATTTGCGGCGATTCAGTACTATTTTTTATACATTCATAAAAACTCCCTCTCATTGAACAACTCCAATCGGCAACATTCGCCTGACAGGTAGTACCTGAATAACATGGTGCGGTAGCGGGAGTTACTGTGCTTGGTCCATAAAAATTATACAGTTCTTCGCAAGTGGAATTATCACCACAGGTATATTCAAAATACTTAAATGCGAATACGGGATTTTTAATGTAGGGATATACCGGATCCGTAGTGTTATCAGGATGTGTAACCATTGGGATTGCTGTTGATGTGCCTCCACCCCATAAAGTGTTATTGTATTCGGGCTGATCAGTGGTTAAAGGAATAAAATCATCAGGAGTCGTACTTGGAGTAATACATGAGTAACAATCCGGATTAAGAATTATTTTCGCGAATTTGTTTCCGGCACATTGTAAAAATGGAGTAACCATGTTGTATTGGTAATCTGCGTCCTCACCTCTCATCCAATTTCCAAGTAAACCCGAAATAAATTGATTCAGCCAATCGATCCCTCCACTATTATCATTGAATGGTAAATCAAATAACGAGCTCGGACCAGTTTCATTTCCGCTCTCATCATCCTGGTCATCGCCATCTGCTCCATCTTCAACATGAGAGCCTGAAGGCAAACCATCAACAACATCTTCGTAGGTATGTACAATTGCTTTCCAGCAAAGCTCCAATTGTGGACAAGTGTATTGTACCATTGGCGCGGCAGTTATTGGATTGCCATTGCAATCCGTTGTTCCCTCACAACTGTAAACGTCATTTAACATATGCGTTACCATTTGGTCAAACTGACCTATTTGGTATCCCGGGCAAAAATTGGAAGTGAAATTCAAAGCAAAACTTGCCGGACCAACAGCGTCCATAAGATACTGCTCAAAATGAGGCGTAATATGCCCTGTTCCCGGGTCAACATCACAAAGGCTTTTTTCAGTTGAACAACCAATAGCTGTGACCGAGTAAGGACAGCAAGGGGTACTTACAGCAATTTGAACGGGATCACCATTTGAATTATAGATAAGTGAAACTGACGATGGCATAGGCATGCCATCAGGATAAGCCGAGCCGGAAAAATAAGTTGTAATGTCAGCAGAAGGAACGTTCGCCGGAAAATTATTCAAATAGCCTTCGTAAACTTCTTGGTCGAGATGTTGGGTACAAATCCAATTCTGAACCATTGCAATGAAGCCATCAGGGCCATTTCCTTCTTTTGGAACTATTGTAACTCCTGTTGGTGTAATAATTTTTTCAATAATATAAGTTCCCGGAGGAAGACCTGAAATTGGATATGGCCCAACATCCTCAACACCACTTGCTCCGCACACAGTTTGACTGGTAAAGTTTAACAAATCTACACCCGGGTTATCGATGTTAAATACTCTCATTGCTAAGGTATATCCGCAAGTACCATCGGCACACATAGCCTCAACATTATCGCAATCAATATGATAACTAACAGTAAGTGTATTACTAGCCAATGTAAGTGTTATACGTTTTGTTGTTACATAACCATCTCCAACTTTAACCTTGCCGGTAACATCATCGCATACATTTATATCTAAACCTGTTTCATCAAGAGGTACAAGCGCGGTGTTTTCGTTTGGACTAAATGCAAGGGCAGTTGCAATGGTATGCCCTTCAAAAGTATAAGTTACCGAAGCTGTATTATTGGCATCAAAAGTAATCGTTTTCAAAACAGAAGATGCGTCAGGAGCTTCGTCACCAAATAAACGTATCAGTTCCATATCGGAAGGACTGTCATAATATGTTCGGGTAGTATGATTTTGCCCGGTCTGTAAACCTAAACTATGCGCAAAACCAGGTGAAGATATTTCCTTAACCCTATTCGTTCCATCGTTATAATAAATAACACGGGAATAAGGATAACCTTTAGCATCGGCAACCCTATCGGTATTTCCTGAATAATAATCAAAAGCTCCAGTGTTCTCCGAAACAATTGATGGAGTCGTAAAATTACTATTTTCGTCAAAATCATCCGCTGTATATAATTCAGGCGTTGGCGATGCCGTATTCAACATAAAGTCATTTTTATAACCGCTCAAATTACCATTAACAGGAACAGGAAGCGAGGTTAAAGAAGGACGTCCCGTATTGTCATTTACTGTAGAAGAAACAACCGTAGTTTGTTCCGACTGAATATAAGCCTGCGATTGAGTTATGTGTTGTAAACCATTTGCATAACTGATCTGCTCATTTTTTTTATTGCCCTCATTAAAAGTACGTGAAAAAATCCAGTTCTTATCAGCATCAGGATCGGTGTAGAAAAAATAAGGGCAGGTACTTCCTGTTAATGAAGAAAGACCAAGTGAAACAGTTCCTGAGGTAATTGCATTTGTCCACTGTCCCCAGTTCTGATAATTTGTAGCACCGCCAGGATAATATGTTCCTATTGGGCGAACACGCCAAACATAAAATCCCGTTCCCTCTGCAATGTGCAAAGTCATTGTGGTAGCTTTATCTTCAGTTTCAATATTCAGGGCACCACTCCAGTCAATCTCAGAAGTAATAATATTTTCCGACACCATTGTTAAAGTACTTGTATTCCTTAAACGCAATAATTGAAACTGATAATTCTGATATTCATGCCCTCCATTATTCCATGAGAAAGTAGCTAAACGCGAGCCTAACTGAGCCGTTTGTGGGGTTATGGTAAATGATTGAAATGCTGATGCGTTTCTTACATCAACACCATAATTAACGGCATAATTAATATCCAATACAAGAGAGTTTTCGATTGTTGTTTGTATCGCAGCCGGATTACCTGCATCAGGAGTAAGTGTAATGTTTGATACTACTACCTTGCCTATTTTTGCAGATGCAGTTGTCCATTGCGTAAAGTTTCTATAATATACAACTTCGGGTTTGTTTTCATCAATGTGTATTGTTTGACTGGTCGAACTAAAAACACCCGGTATTAAAACACCTGCCAATGTCTGCGCTTCAATATCAAAAGTTATGGTATACCCCCAAACAATTTTTCCAAGCGCATACTCATCTTGTCCGCTTTTAAACCGAACAAAAAGTTCTGCTTTATCTATTCTGTTATCAAGGTTAAAATTCCTGTAGGTAACATTTGTAGTTGCAGGACTTGCAGCTAAAATAGAAGCTTTAGTGATAATAGTATTAGGCGTTCCCCAATAGGTTTGAGCATTGGCTTGCATCGTGCAACATGCAATGATCAAAAGCACCAAGCTTTTTATAAAACGGATTTTTGTTAGAAAATTCATAGCCTTTCAGTATAATGAGTTAATGAGTCTTTTTGCTTTTAACTTTGGTTTTACTTCTGTTGTCAACCAGTTCGTATCCTTTATATTTCGTAGTTAATTTTCCACTGCTTGTTATAAATATTTCTTTTACATTTTTTTCCTTTGGAGGAGTCGTGTAATTAAAATCAACCGTTTTATACGTAACAGTAGTTTGTTTGACCTTATATGATGGTACATAATTCATTTTTAGTTGAGTCAGTAAACTATCATTCATATCCATGATACATGAAAACCCTTGCAGGTTACTTTTAGCCCTTAATTTAACAGGAACTACCAAATCCATCCTTTTGTAATTACGCCCATTTTCTGCAAAATCTTTACACGAAACTATTTCGCTGGACATTAACAAAGAATCCCTCATTTGGAAGAGCTTTGTGTTTGTTTCTGCAAAGTTCCCTTTCTTTTCATCCACCGCATCCATCCAATAAACGGATTTATCAGCTTTTGTTACAACAAACATATCTTTATCATCCTTGTAAATATTCATCAGATCGCTGAGATAGAAATAGATTTTATCTGTCATAATGAGCTTTACTTCTGATTTTACTTTTGGATACAAACTACTATCCTTCATTACCGACTCACTAAGCATGTGCATATAATAGCACTGCCCTGATTTTGGCGATTTGCTGATATTCATCTTTGAATAGTAATTGCCCAATAATTTTTTGCAACCACTATCCTCCACTGTTCCTGCAAAACAGAATGGAATAAGAAGAAATACTATGTAATATTTTTTAAGCATTTATCGTAGTACGGATTCTGTATTGTAATGAGTTTCAGTAATTGTTTTCATACCTCTTTCCGTTTCAACCATTTTACGAATCAACTTACCTTCATCGTTATACTGGTAAAACAATCCGAAATTTCTGTCATCAAACTGCGCTATCAGACGAAGTGATTTGTTGTCATAAACATAAGATGTTACCTGAGCATCGATTGGCTGGAAACGGAAATCATCCATTAAAACCTGTTCACCTCCTTGAGCATTGTATTTTAAAGCAATGCTTGAGCTTGTTGCACCACTCCAGTTTGTAATATTTACTTCATATAAAGACCAATCTCCAAGCGTTGCAACTTTTGTAAATGGAACCGTTCCTCCGGAAGTCACAGCCCGTAAGTTTCCGCTTAAATTATGCGTTGATGATTTTAACCATAGTTTTATGGCAGCTCCTTTCGTGGCAAGACCTGTACTCGTTAGATTAATATTAGAAAGCATGGTATAGCCGGAAGAAACGGATACTGAAATATCAAGCGATTGTTTTCCCGAGTGTCCATCCGCAACAATTACCGGACTACCGCTGTAATCTGAATTGTATTCAAAATCATAGAAATAAGAAGCGGCGTACTTGGTATTTTTACCGATTAGTACCGGAACCAGTTTCTTGTAACCATACTTAGCCGCACTATATATACCTGTAATATCCACTTCTTCGAGTGCTTCGCCATCAGGAGAATACATAGTAACTTCATTTACTTTTATCCAATTGTTTGAGCTATTGGAAGGGTTTTGCCAATCAAATAATGAGAAGGTATTGAAAATTCCTCCATCCCAAATTTTGTTTGTTCCCTGTTGGTTGGAAGACAAAACAATTTCATCTTTATAAGCATAATTTGCTTTCAATCTGAAAATTGGATTTGAAGCAGCAGCTGTCGCTGTGGAATAATCTGCAATTAAATCTGTTGCTCCCCAATTCCACGAATTGGAATATTCCATGGCTTCTGCTGATACAATCCCCTGCGGGCTTCCAAACCATGGTAATGGTGTTGGACTTAATGGCCCTCCGATATTAACATACGTTGGACTTGTTCCCGGGGCTAAAATAAATGGATTACCATTTATTCCGTAGGAAACAACAGTACCTGCGGGTAGCTTCAACTGGTTAGTGTTTGAAGATGAAATCCATTTTGGTCGCATAGCTGTGTAATACCACGCAGCCGGAATATTCATGCTATAAAACGCTCCGTCATGCGGAACTGTTTTGTCTGCTAACATAAGTTTATCGAAACCGTCATAGGTACGTGTAAGTACTTTATTACCGGTATAATAATCAAAGCCCAAATTATCTGTAACAGACCATGAACCATCCTGGTAAGCACGCACAGATTTTATTATCGCAGGATATCTTGTAACTTTTGAAATAGAGTGAGAACTTATTGCACTCTCATGCAAGTCCATAGATACACAAGCTGTAACAAAAATAGGTGGTGGTATTGCAAGTGTTATACTCACATCGAGTTCTAATGAAAGATCAATGTTCTTATCTTCAATAGAACGCATATCCATGCAGAGATCCATTTCTTTACCCGGATAGGATTTAATGGCTTTTATACCGCCATTTTCACCATACATCAGCGTAATCTTTTCGCCAGGTTCAAAGTAGGTAAATTCCTGGGCTGAAGTAAGGTATGCATCAGGAGAATTAAAGCCTCCCGATCCATTTGCTGTTGGTGTCATTGAAGTACCACCATACGTATATGTCGCCTTTGTTTGACCATGCATGCTATTGATAATAAATCGGAATCCCTGAGCCAGCCACTGCTTGGATTTAGAGTAATTAATAAGTCCGGCAGGAACTTGTAAAAAGTCCTTCTTTGAATTTGAACTGAGTTCACTTGCTTCAAATCCTTTTCCTACAACATCATCCGTTGAATAGTAACGGTCAAAGGCATAATCCTTTGCAGTATAAAATTCATTCACAGAAAATCCTGTACCGGTATTTCCGCTATGAATATTTTTTGTAACGACCCTCGAATATCCAATGGATGGAGAAGATATAATACTTTCTCCCAGAGGCCCTTCTAACTCCGTTTTATCTTCACCTGCGGTTAATTGGCTATACAGAGATTGTGATTTACGCGGGATTAAATATACCAATGGACTTTCTTCTTTACCTCCGGAAGGCTCATTTACAGCTACACCGCTACTCAATCCATCGTTCCCTTTGTATTCGTATTCCGAACCATAAAGAACAGCATCGCCCGTTTCCATTCCAGGATCATACATTAATAAACGTTTAACTCTTATTCCACCACCTCGTTTATCTTTTACAAGCGGAACACGGACATAAGACAAGGATGGTAAATACTCACCAACATCACCTAACTCAGGAACATCATAAGTATCATCTGAAAGTGTTGGTAAAATACCAGTAGCACCACCTGTTATCCCCTTTGCTATTTGCTTTACAAATCTAGGTAAAGGCTTATTCGGACCTCCCTCGTTAATATTATTATCATCAAAACTAAATGTAGAAGCATCGCTGACGTTTCCTGTATGATGAAGATATGCATCTGTTAGATCCGCATCAAACCCATCATAATTTGTTGAACAATTAAGTTTTCCACCCTTTTGAGATCTCACATACTGCAAGCACTTCCCTTTTGGTGTATGTTCTCCATCATCGGTAATACTAATTATTATTTCATTTCCGGAAGCTGAAACACCTGAAACATCAACATAGCCGTCAATATACTCTGATGTGCAATTATCACTAAGTGATGGTGTAACACCCGACTTTAATCCATAAAGGAATTTGAAAAACATTTTTTTCTTATCAGGGCCAAGATACTCTGCTGTTATAGCGTCCTTCAAAGCATCGCGTTCATTTGCAAAGCCTGGATCTGAAGGGTTATACCCCAAATCAGCCAGATTAATATGATACTCAGCTGTACCTGATGAAGAAGTTAGTGATACCATTGCCATTGCCTTTCTGTCCTGTACATAACGATAATCCTTTTCCTCATACTGGATATGAATTTCTCCACCCGATGGTAAAACAATTTGTTTTAATTGCCAGGCCGCAGGATCGTAATTAGCAGTTGAAGGAATAGCTCCCTGATACACCCATGGTTTCATATCTATGTGTCTTTGTGCACCGTCGTATTGATGATGCCCCCACATATCCATATTGTATGGTTCGTAATTAGGATTCTGAGCATAATAATTTAATAAAGCATATGGAGTAGAAGTTCCAGCTATATCGGGGTATTTACTCTGCAATTGAGCCGGATAATTCGTATGATATTCATATTTGAATTCGTAGGGCGAAATTTTCGCATTATAAATCCCTTCGTATTCAAACCATATTTTTTTCAAAGTTAATTTCCCGCTTCCGGCACCGGTCGCTGTAGAATTTGGTAAGCCTTGAACTAGACTATTATCATATTCGAAATTCACAATCTTAATAGGCTTGTCGTAACGACCTTTTGCGAAAAGTATGATTTTCTCTAATTTTTCAAGTTTCTGCGTTCCTTTCATCGTAGTACTTGCAGAAGCTCCAGCAGCACCACCCAAACCGTCAGGTCTATCAATCCCTGAACCGTTTAATACCGTTTGATTTGCTGAAGGAATACCAAATGAAGCAAAGTCACTTGCAACAGTTTCATTTGTAATGAAGAATGCCACATGGGTTTTTGTTTCAATAACTTTTAAATAGTTAACTTCCTTTTCTCCAATATTCAATCCCCCCATATCATCATTCTTGTCAGAAATTTGGTTTTTAGCATAAGTAAGTCCATTGTACGGAATACGCCAGTTATACCAACTACCTTGCGAACTATTATCTCCATACACTTTTCTATAATCAAATTTTGTCCATGAACCGAAATCATCATCATCGGGTGCGCCATTACCGTTAGCATCAACATATTCAGGCGAAATAATTTGTGTAAGTAAATAAGAAGATGCATAAGGGGTACTTCTTTTTTCACCAACAACTGTCTTATTTACAATCGGATCGCTTTCATTCGCATCATGTGCAACTAAGTAGTTGTTTTGTGGTATTGCATTATCAATATCCACCTGAATATTTAATTCATTTTTATTGTATACGGGTAAACTGTAAACATATTTATTTCCTTCGTCATTGTATATTTCAAAAGTAGAAAGGCCGGAATTAGGATTAATATAGGAAGATGATCCTCCTGTTTGTGTCATTCCACTGGCATTGGTATTAACATCTGAAGGAACCCTAGGTTTGAAATTTTTAACTCCGGGAATATTTAAATCAGTTTCAAATTTAGCAACAGAAACACCTGTATTGGAGGAATAATCTATACTACCTCCTAAATCATTATTAAATCGGAAAACATAATCGGATAAAGACCCTGAACCAGAATATTCATAATCTCCTCCAGCGTTTGCAACATCCCACTGCTTATTTTGAATGTACTGTTTACCAATACCAAAATCGAAACCAACTTCAAGATTAGCCCCCAAGCCAATCTCCAATCCCATTTGCCTTGTCTTTATTTCACTCTTGGTATAGTTAGGACGATAATGACCGACACGTTTGTCATACATACGAAAACCACCACTAACACCTTCACCACTTACAGAAAAATTATCCGCATTGTTAAAAGGTATACCAATAAAATTATTTCTCTTATTATATGGATTGTCTTTTTCAAGATAGTAATCAGTCATTGCATCTTCACCGGGAGCAAATCCAATACCTGATGTACTAACAGTTACATTACCTCCCTGAGCAACATCCTTATTATGCATATAACCATATACACTTCTGTTAACAATTGGTGCATTTCCTTGAATATTGAAATTTCCTTTTTGACCCACTTCTACTCCTACAGGAATGGAAGGATTTGCCTGAATAGTGCTTGACCAGTTGTAGCCCAATCCTGTGTAAGGAGTTAGTGCCATAGAGCGCACTGCTTCAGAATGTGTAAACAATCCATAAGATGTACCGAAGGACTGTCCTCCGCTATATTTTAAATTGTTTTTCATTTTAACCTTCGGCACAAAATCTTTCTTCTTTGCGTTCTTTAATTTTTGCTTGGCAGCCTTTAGCTGATCTTTTAAAGATTTCTTTACCTCTTTTACTTTTTTCTGTTTAGGTTCATTATCCTTCTTTTTTTGTTTTTTAGTCAAACCTCTTAAAATTGCAACAGGATTAATATTTGCAGAGAAAGTGTATTCACCATCGCTTACATTCATTCCCAAATTCACCATCCCTTTAAAGCCAACATTCATTCCAATGTTCTTTGAATAGCCTTGATAGTTGTTGTATCTCAAACAACGGGAAGCCCCTAAAGAAACATCCAATGAAAAGGCATCCAATCCAACATCTTTTGTAACTGATGCTGACCAATTAGGTTTTGTTTTATTATAGTAGGTTACCTGCTCACCACTCCATTCATCCGGAAAACCTCTTACATCACGGTTAATCGCACCAGGGTTTAATGTCCAGCCATAACCAACCCATGAGGCTTCTTCTTCAGCCGATCCACCCGAGTGGTATGAAAGTGATAAATCGTAACCATCACCTTCCGGCCCCGGAACTTTTATAACAGGTAAATTATAAGTGAAATCACCAGAAAATACATTTACCATATCTGTAGTTGCAACCGGTTCAAAACTTGAGAACTCTGGCGCATTTGGACCTGATGTTAATGCAAATGCAACTGTCGGACTAAATATTTCCGAAAGAAAGGCAACAGTCAATATTAACGCTGTTACTCTTATTACCTTATTTTTTCGATGCTTATACATCATAGCTTTTTATTTATAAAAAATTCAAATTAATTTCCTGATTGATCTCCTTTTTCTTGAATACAAAATGTGAAATACCTGTTTTGAAAAGTTCTCCATCCAATATAAAATCAAACTCTTCGGAGTTTTCCAAATCAGAAGTTTTATCCTTTTCCGTAAAAACAATTAGGAAATTTCTTCCCTTTTCAACACTGTAAGTATTTTCCATATTCACTAAAACAGGGGCTAATTCCTGCTTATCAGTTTTTAGTGTGATGAATCCTTCCATGTCAAAATTTAAAGTCTTTGTTCTTTCAACATAATCCCCAAAAGAGGCTACATCTTCGTATTGAATATCTCCTCCCTTTTTTACATCGGCCGGCTCAATCTTAAGTAAAAAAGTGCGCGACTTTGAATAGTAATTTTCCAAACTGTCTTTTACATCTTTACTTGTTCCCTTTTTATTCTTAAGTTCCTTGTATGCCAAAAATTGCGGTGGAAGATATTTAACGCTGATCTTTTTATCGCCAATCACCTTTATTTTAATAAACCCGTTTTCATCGTTGTTAAACCATTTGTAAAAGGCGGCCTCATCCTTAAAGCCACTTGAACAGCTACTTAAAAGAGAAGCAATAAATATTAAAATATATATTCTCATTTTTTATAATTCACGTTAAGCTCTTTTATTAAATCATCCGTAATATCAATAGCATCATCACCATAAAGAATATTACCTGATTTGGTAACACCTAAAACAACTGTAATACCTTTGCGCTTTGCGTACTCTGAAATAAATGAGTTAACTTGATTCAGAGCTCCCTGTGTTGTATTTGCATCTTCTTCTACAGCCTGTTGTTTTAACCGCTCTTCTAACGACATTATTTCTGACTTTTCTTTTTCCAGAGCATACTCAGCATCTTCTCTATCACTTGGTTTCATTTTAGACTTAGCTTGCTCTAAATCGCTTTCATGTAACTGATAACGGGTTACCATTGAGTCTAATGTATTCTGCCAGCTATTCAATTTTGCCTGATATTTTTTACGTACTTCCTTTATCCCCTCATATCTTTCCACCAGCTCACCTGACTTAACATAAGCTATTTTGTTACTCTTAAAGCTGTTGAATAAACCAAGCCCCAAAGCAGAAACAGATATAAGCCCTATTGATATAATAAGAAAAAAAAGTGTTCTATTATTGCCCATCGTTTATTATAAATTGTCCGTTAAAAGTTTCTCCGTCCACTACTAAATTAAATTTGTAAAGCCCAGGAACTACTGCATTACTTATCTTTCCATCCCAAGGAGTATTCACAGGATCGCTTGTTTGAAACACCTGTTGACTGGCTTTATTAAAAACGGTTAGCTCTGCTGTTGCAGTTGAAGGAATACCTGAAAATTGAAACTGATTGAAAGTAGTGCTGTTCGGCGTCAGAGCAAGACCATTCTTCAGATTTAGTGCATATTGAATGCGGTCAAGTACTTTTTCGCTTGGAATTCCATCTTTGTAAAACACAAGTGTCTTGTTATTAATAATTCCATAAAGATCCGTAGATAATGGAACCAGTTGCGAGTTAAGTTCAATTCTTACATTGGAAATGGCACCAACACTGTTTATATCAAATACGAATTTTGCGGGATTGCTGGAACTCGTGGCAACAACATCTATCACAACAGCAAATGTTGAACTTCCGGTAGGCAGGGTTGGTGTCAATTGCACATTTGTCCCAGACATATATGTTGCAGAAATTCCTGCACCTGAAACGGAGTATTGAAATCCAGGCACCTTGGTTGTGTTTATATAAAGACCAACTGTTTGATCAACAGTAACTATTGAAGTTGCAGAACCTGTACATCCATTTGCATCGACTCCTAAAACTGTATACGTTGTCGTATTTGCCGGGTCAGCGTCAACGCTCGTTCCACTGGTTGAACTCAAACCTATTGTCGGACTCCAAGAATAGGTACTTGCTCCACCTGCAGTTAATGTAACAGAACTTCCAATTAAAATTGTTGCGGAAGAAGGGCTAACCGTGACTGTAGGTAAATTGAATTCAGTCAGCGTAATTTCATCGCTCGAACTACAACCATTATTATCAGCAATGGTCAATGTATAAGTTATTGATGTAGTGACAATGGCAGAAGGGTTAGGAGAAGAGGCTGAATTCAAACCTGTTCCCGGTGTCCATGTATATGAATATGGTGAAGTCCCTCCAGTGGCCGTTGGAGAGCCTCCAATTTGAACAGTACTTCCGATACACACGGATTGATCAGAACCGGCATCAGCAGTTGGCACTGGATTAACGGTAACTAAAATATTGTCATTTGCACTACATCCAGCATTGTCGCTAACCGATAAAGTATAATTTGTGGTTATTGCCGGTGTCGCTGTGGGATTAGCGATATTTGTCACACTTAATCCTGTTGAAGGTGACCATGTGTAAGTATAAGGACCAGTTCCACCACTTGCTGATGGCGTTCCTCCAATTTGAACAGTGGCTCCCGGACACACACCAATGTTAGCACCTGCGTCAACAAGAGGTATAGGATTGACCGTTACCACCACCACGTCGGTACTGCTTTGTGCACCAATGGTAGCGGTTACTGTATATGAAGTTGTAACTGTTGGCGAAGCAACCGGGTTAGCAATATTGGTTGCACTTAAGCCTGTTGCCGGCGACCAACTATAGGAATTACCTCCGGTAGCAGCCAACTGAACACTCTGGCCTGCACAAATAGTAGAATCGGCTCCCGCATTGGCAAGAGGGGCAGCTTCGTCAGCACCGATGCAAGGTGAAGAAAAACGGGTGTCGTTATATATGTCTGTGGTAATATCACTGATGGTAACACCGGTCAATGTGGCCGGTGAAGTGCCCGGAATATCAAGGTTATTATCGCCAGTATTAACGTACTGCGGGTTGCCGCTGGCAGAATGCTCGTCGCCAAGAGTTGTTTCATCAGCATGATCCAGCGCCTGGAAGGACGCTAATGTACTGTAGTTGGTGGAATTAAACCTTGCAATACTTCCACCGTTGGGGGCATAGAATAAATTGTAATCGCAGGCATCAAACACAACGGCGTTACCATTGTGGATACAGGCATTGGTTGAACTGCTGCCGGTTGTATATAAAATATTATTTTTTATTTTCCAGTTAGCGCCAGATGAAAATGCAAAATATAAATTGGTTATTGAGTTATAAAACGAGTTAAAATAAATTTCACCGTTATCGGCCGTAGAAGTGGAAACATACAAGCCATAATCGTTACCACTGAAATAATTGTTATATACTTTGGAATAATCAGAGCTGGTGGTGTAATAAATACCATTGCTACCACCAATGATGCGGTTGTTATAAATAAGCGTTTTTCCAGTTGAAACGGAACCAATTCCTGCAATCCAGATACCGGCGGCTGACGCATCAGATTTTAATGCAACGGTTATCGTATTATTATATATTTTGGTGTTATCAATTGCATGATCATAACCAAAAATACTAACTCCCCAATTCTGAGTTCCAATAACATTATTGTGTACTTTAACATTTGTAGGATAGAGATAGACAGTATTTGCCCCATTACCTATAGAATGAGTAGTTAAGAAAATTGCATCATAAGGAGCAGACGATGACATAGTTATGGTATTGCTGTCAATTTCAACTGAATCACAATCACCCGTCAGGTAAATTCCATATCCGGTTGTAGCAGAGTTTTGAATTGTGTTATTCGTGATCCTGTTTAAATCAGCATCTAAGTTGCTGGTTCCCTCATCCCCCGAAATATGTATATTGGTATATCCCGAATGCGTAAGTTTATTTCCTGAGATGATATTGTATCTCGATTCATTAATCATCAGGTTGTTCTTAGTACTCTGAGTACTATTTAATGTAAAGCCTTGAATACGGATATAATCCGGTTGATTAAGGTTTATATTATGTCCTCCTGAAGGTGCTGCCAGTATTGCAACATCAATTCCCGCTCCATACAAGGTAACATAACCTGAGGAACTACCACCATCGACATAGTTAATTACAACTTCCTCGGTATAATTTCCTTTATCAACAAAAATAGTATCACATGCGCCTAAATCATAAGTAGCTAAAACATCGCTAATACTGGCTTTAGGTTTTGAAGCACTGCGACCATCGTTCGATGAACTACCAACGGCTGAACAAAATACATCGCCGCTTGAGATGTTATCGTTTACATAATAATTATTGCTGGTAACATAATAGGCCGATGCCGAGTTAGCGGTGCAACTGCCATTGCTTAAAACAGCCCTGAAATAAGTAGAAGAATTAACCTGAGTGGTGCAAGGCAAGCTTGTTCCCGAAGGCAGATCGGCATAGGTAATATTATCGCTTGAATATTGCCATTTTACAAATGTGCTCAGGGTACGTTCCAAATTAAACTGCATATTCAATACAGCCGTAAGGCGTGCACAGTTGGTACAGGTTGAAGGGAAACTGGCATCTTTGTAATCTCTTCTTAAACGCGCATCGGCATAACCCGAGGTGTATCGGAATAGTGGGTAACCTGTAGCATAAGTACCATCGCGGTTCTCAAATAAAAATTCCAGGTTGTCTGTTCCGTTATAACTGAAAGGTGTGCTAAGGGTAATTTCTTTCCAGCCACTACCATTGTAGGTGATACTGCCATCGTATACCAGGGTAAACCCTGATGTTCCGGGATAATTATTGTCGCTATACGAACCGCTGCTTGTATGACGGACATAAATTTTCTGGCTATTCATCGTATAGTTTGAAGGAGCATTGTCTACATAAAACGATACTTTGTTTAATGTACCCGCTGCACCCAGTTCGCTTTGCAGGTAAAGTGCATTCGACCAGCTGAAATCATAAAAACCATTGAATGGATAACGCTCGGAAGCGAGTGTTCCGTTGCCTATTGTTGATGTAGAATTTCCGCTAAGGGAAAGAATAGCCTGGCTGTTTGAACAGGGATCGCTGCTACCGTTGGCAACAGCAGTTCCCGCATTAACCGTACCAACACTCACAGAAACAGTAGCGGTGGAAGAACAACCATTGCTTGTCCCAGTGACTGTGTACGTAGTATTGGTAGTTGGTGTAGCCGTAACGGTTGCTCCTGTGGTTGCACTTAAACCCGTTGCAGGCGACCAGCTATAAGTTGAAGCGGCACTCGCCGTTAAACTAACACCGGTTCCATTACATACTGTTGCGGAGGAAGGAGAGATACTAACAGAAGGTATTGCATTAACCGTTACTGTTACCATTTGTGTATTTACGCAACCTGAAGCATCTGTTCCGGTTACCGTATAAATGGTGGTGCTTGTCGGGGAGGCGATAACCGTTGCTACGGTTGTGGCACTTAATCCTGTTGAAGGACTCCATGAGTATGTACTTGCCCCGATTGCTGTTAAGGAAACATTACTCCCTTCACAAATAGCGGGTGCCGATGGACTAACTGTTATTGACGGCAAGGCATTAACCGTTACTGTAACTGTTTGGCTTTGTGAGCAACTGTTGGCATCGGTACCAGTTACTGTATAGGTTGTTGTGGTAGCTGGTGATGCCGATACACTTGCCCCAGTTGTTGCACTTAAACCTGTGGTGGGAGACCAGCTATAAGCGGAAGCCCCTGATGCCGTTAAAGAGGTATTTGCTCCATTGCATATAGTGGACGAAGTCGGACTTACGCTTACCGTTGGAAGGGAATTAACTGTAACCGTAACCGTTTGTGTATTTACACATCCGGCGGCACTTGTTCCTGTGATGGTGTAAGTAGTGGCAGAGGAAGGATTGGCTGTTACCGTTGTTCCGGTTGTTGCACTTAATCCTGTTGAAGGACTCCATGAATAGGTACTTGCACCACTGGCGGTGATGGACACATTTCCTCCGGCACAAAGTGATGGTGAAGATGGACTCGCTGTAATGGTGGGAAAAGAATTAACGGTTACGGTAACGTTTTTGGTATTGACACAGCCATTGGCATCTGTACCGGTAATGGTATAAGTACTGGTTGATGAAGGATCGGCTGTAACCGTGGCACCAGTAGTGGCGCTCAGTCCTGAAGAAGGGCTCCATGAGTATGTGCTTGCTCCGCTGGCTGTTATGGAAATGTTTCCTCCGGTACAATACGATGGCGATACAGGATTGGTTATAATAACCGGCAAGGCATTAACCGTTACTGTTATTGTTTTGCTTTGGGAACAGTTGTCGCCATCTACTCCTGTTACTGTGTATGTAGTGGTAGTTGTTGGATTGGCAGTAACTGTTGCTCCTGTTGTTGCGTTTAAGCCTGTTGAAGGGCTCCATGAATAGGTGTTGTTGCCACTGGCTGTAATACTTACATTGCTCCCGTTACAAATGGTTGAACTTGTTGGGTTGAGGCTCAGAGTACTGTTGCAGCCCATTGTTAATTGTATATTAAGTGCTGCCGTTAAGCGTGCGCAATTGGTGCAGGTGGATGGGAAACTGGCATCTTTGTAGTCGCGGCGCAAGCGGTAGGTTGAATAGCCGGAAGTGTATTTGAAAGTTGGATAGCCTGTTGCATACGAACCATCGCGGTTCTCAAATAAAAATTCCAGGTTGTCTGTTCCGTTATAATTAAAAGCGGTGGTAAGCGTTACTTCTTTCCAACCGCTGCCGTTATAAGTGATGCTGCCATCGTAAACTAAAGTAAAACCTGAGGTGCCCGGATAGGTGGCATCTGAAAATCCTGTTGAGGTGGTATGACGAACATAAATTTTCTGGCTGTTCATCGTATAATTGGATGGCGTATTGGTAACATAAAAAGCTACTTTGGTAAGCGTGGCTGCTCCACCGATTTCGCTTTGCAGGTAAAGAGCATTTCCCCAACTATAGTCATAGAAACCATTGAAGGGGTATCTTTCCGAATATATTGAGGAGTTTACATCTCCAATAGTAATTGTTGTTTGTGCGGATACTTTATTATTACTAAACAATAAAACCCCACATAACACTATTAAAAATGTTCGGTGGAATATCCCAAAGACATTGGCCTTATTCATAAAATGCTCTTTTAATATTTTTTAAACTATTCAGTGTCCGGATCGCGCTGATATTTACAATCGGCGGATAAAGCATCGTAAGCCCCATTTTTTGCCCTGATATCAGAAGTGTCGTAACCCGCAAGCGCAAAGAAAGAGTGGATATCAGACAATGGAATGGCAGCAGGAATAAATTTTATAGTAACCTGTTTAGTACCTGAATCCCAGATAACCGATAATACACCGGCTTTTCCGGTTAAAACAGATTCAATATTTGCTTTACAGGCAGTGGTTCCGTTCACTTTAAATGATACGGTTACAGTATCGCTTTCTTCCATACCAAGACTGGCCGAAACAAAGGTGTTAGCTTTGGAAATGCCTGTATTTAAGATGCTAAAAAGAAAAATATTGATTAAAAATGTCTTCATGTGTTTTTTTAAATAAATTTTAACAATAGTAGTATAAATTCCTTTTTTCGCAAAATATTGTTAATTACTTTTTACTAAATTTAATAATGAATTGATAATCAGGTAATAATTTATTAATGATACTTAAGAATTAAGTTAATTTTAAGTTCTTATTTATTTAGATTGTCTATTTCACATAAATTTCATGTTGATTAAATATTAGTTTGATTAACCAATATTTAATAATAAAGGTCAATATTATCATTTATTAAAATTTCAATTTCATTCGGTTTATAATTGGATACTAAGAGTTTATAGTTGGTTCTCCTGGGTTTATAATTGGCTCTTTTTTCCAGCACAATCTTATTTGCATTCTTTCAACACTTGCATTAATTTTTGTCTGGAGTTATCCTGCACACGGAAAAAGTTCATTCACAAAAGCCTTATGCATGGAAACAACAGAAGAAAAATCAGCCCGGCAAAAACACGAAAACGAATCTTAACGGTATCTGCCGGAAGCAAGGACGGCACTGACCGCTATTACTTCCTTTTTGTCTGGCTTCACGGGAAATACTTTCTCAAGTTTTGTAAATTTAGTAGTCAAAAAAAATTATGCCTTAAATCACTCGTCATGAAAAGCAAAAAAATGAAACCATTTTTTGTTATTTAACCCTCACAACCATTATCTCCACCCTCCGATTTTTCTCAAACTCTTCATCGCTATTGGCTCTGGGGTAAAGCTGTTCCTTGTCGCCAAGGCCGACATAAGACAGTCTATCTTTCTCAATATTTTTAGATATAAGAATGTTATAGACAGTTTGAGCTCTTAGTTCAGACAGATGTTGATGATTCGGATTATTGCACAGTCCTCCGTTAAACGGATGATTTACATGGCCTTGTATTTGTATAATCATCTTCGGATTCTTCTTCATTAATTTGCATAATGAAATAACAGACGGATAAGATGTTCGCAGAAGTTCAGGAGAGTCAGGTTGAAAATTAATGTTTCCTAAGGTATATTTTCCACCTTTTTTCAGTTTCGGTAAAATCGTTTTGATGTTAGCCAGCTCCTTGTTTTTTGCGTCTGATTCGGAAACTTTAAATTCTTTAGTGGAAACAAAAAAATTGTCATTCATGATATTGATCGTGTAAGACCTGCCTTGCATCAAATCAGCTGAGAACATATACTTCCCGGTCATTGGGTTGCTCCTGATCTTCTTAATCTCATGCCGTTCATCCTCGACTGTTATCTCGGCTTCAATCGGTTTGTTTTCATCGTTTAATACCGTTCCGCTAAATTCTACTTTTTTTCGATAGCCGAAAATCAATTCAACCCTGCGATTTTGTTCATGCTCGCTTTCCGAACATTCAACGCTATCCTTGCAACGATTGAGCAATTGCGACTCCCCTTTGCCGTAACCAGTTAATCTTCCTTTTTGAATTCCATTTTTGTTTAGGTGGTTGATAATAGATTGAACTCTTTTATTTGATAAAATCAGGTTTGCCTGCTCTCCCCCTTTTGAATCGGTATGGCCGATAAGCTCAAGGTGTATTTTGGGATTTGCTTTCATATATGAAACAACGCTTTCCAATTCCCCCTTTGCCTTTTCTGAAATATCATAATTGCTATTGGCAAAGGAAATACGTTTTACAAGAGTCGTTGAAGTTGCAGGGTTTGGGGGCGATTTAGCCAGCTTCAATACCGGATCAGCTTCTTCTGTTAGTTCCAGCTTTACGATATCAGCCGGCAATATTGAAAACATGAAATCACCTTTCGCATTTCTCTTTATTTCTCTTACAACCTTACCCGTCTGCCTGGCTAAGAATAGCTTTTGGTCTTTTTCCAGCTTTGCGTCAATTTTAAGATTTAATTCGCTTTTATCTTTTACGCTGAGTGAAAAGTCGCCCCATTGGTCGGTAACGGTTGATTCGATGATTTTCCCGTCTTTGTCCAGAGATTTAACGGGGATAGATTTGCCATTGGATCGTTCCTGATTACTGCTTTCAATTATCAGCCTTGCAAATAGATGCTTGGGTTTTTCTGTTGGAACTGTTGAAATGGTTTGAATTGTCGGTCGGCCGGAGACAATCAGGAATTGCGTGTCTTCAAGTTTTTCAAGCTTGGGTCTTGTTGCCCATGGTTCTCTTTTTTCTACAAGTATGTCAGATAATTGGAAGCAAGCACTCTTTTCTTTAATCGCTTTTTGGTATAGGTAGGAGAAAGCCGTTTCTAAAGGCATATATCCTTCTTCGGCGGAATCACGTAATAATTGAATATAATTGCTCTTTACCGAATTATTTATCCCCTTTTTTTGCCGGCTTTCGTCTTCATAGTAAATATGCCGGATTTTTCCTTTGCTATCCTCGAAATAGAGATAAAAGTTAAGCACCGAGATTTTTACGGGCGTTTTGCTAAACCGTTTTTCTATTTTAATTAAAGAGTCGATATCCAAAATTTCGTAATTGCCCGGATTGATATATATGAAGTTCTGCTTTATCTCGGCATTACCTTTTATATTCTTAGCGGTGATTTTGTATTGTGGTTGGTATTGGGTTTGTCCGCTTGCTTCGTTTAAAGGCGCGATTAGTATTGGAATAAGCAATAATATTGAGATCGTAATTTTTTTCATGGCTGTTTTTTTAATTACTCAATTACAATTTTTTCATGATAATTCTTTTTCCAACCACATGAACCGAGTAAATTCTTGCCGGAACATTGTCAGAATAGGAAGCTTCCCCGTTCCTCCACTCTGGCGCATGATATGAAATCGAATTGGGATTGATGTGACCGATTGGAATTGTCGGGCAAATTGTACAAACGCCTGATAGCTGAAATTTGAGTCCTTACTACTTACTGTTCCGCAAGGCAAAGTCTGAGTCTTTCCAATTGTTTGAAACAAAAGGAAGACTCCTAAGATGAGTAAATAATTCTTCATGATTTTATTTTTGATAATCAAAAGTACAAAATAACTCTTAATATGGAGCAATTAAATATGGAGTAACGTAATTTAAAGGCTTTCTATTGATTTGCTCTACAAAAAGAGTGTTTTATGGCAAAGAAAATAGCTAAGGCTGTTAAAAAGAAAAATGTCGAATCCGGCGAAACCGAATACCTGAAGAAAGTCGGAGAAAGATTGAAGTATTATAGAAAGAAGGCCGGTTATACCAGCTATGAATACTTTGCCTATGAACACGGATTTAGCAGGCCACAATACGGTAAATATGAGGCTGGTGCAAATATTCAATTAAATACTTTAATGAAGATACTGAGAGCTCTTAATGTCACCCTTGAAGAGTTTTTTAAAGGGTTTAATTACTAAATTGATGTTATAAGCTTAAGAATACAAACTTCTCATTTCATTAATATTCGTTGTATTCCTTTTATCCTGTCACTAATTATCATCGCAATTTGCTCTGAATTATTAAGTGTAATTTCTAAATTTTGACTAAGATATATTGTCAGATAGTTCATCCCATATTGTCCCTCATTAATCCAATATGAATAATCCGGATTATTATTTATCCGATTAAAAAAAGTGTCACGCTCTTGAAGCCTTTCTGCGCCTTCAAATAGAAGTTGGAATACAAATCCCTGATTATGCGGAATATTAAAAAAAACATCCTTGGGTAATCCAAAATTGCCGGTAATTCTAAAACGATTTCCGGTTGGTCCCTTCCTTGTAATCTCATCAAACTGAATCCCCAATTCATCTAAGATAGCTCTTATTATGTATTTACTTTCTTCAGTCATATTTGCGTAGTTAAAAAAGGCCATAACTAAATAGCGCTAACCTTTACTTAGAAGAGTTTCTCTTAAAAACTCTTCTTTTATTTAAGCAAATGGTTACTTAATTAATTTCTTGTATTTGTATTTGAAGCAATAATTTTCGCTTCCATCTCTTTTAACTTGGCATCCATTTTATCGCTGTTTCTCGAACTGACCGCCCAAATAGCAGCCGGAATCCAACCAATTAAAGTGCATTGAAGTATAAGACAGACAATACCTCTAAGAATTTTTCCATTTATTAGAAAAGAAAGCCATGGGAATAAGATTGCTAATAACATAAAATTTGATTTTTTTCACTCACCTACTCATTGGCTTTTCGGCATTCGCCCCGTACTCTTTTATAAAAAGGATTTTCCGGTATTCCCTTGTTTATGGAGAATTAATTTTTTGCTACATGCAAAAAATTAAGCCCTGATAATGAAATCGAATGTATGTTAAAAATATCAAAATCACAATAAATTGATTAAAAAATTAAAAAAAACAGCTGTTTGCTTTACAAAAACACTTTCATTTGGAAAATGTTTACCTTTAAAGGAAATTAAATCAGAACGATGCCAAGTAAAAAAATACCCAAAAATTATCAAGATTTTGACGTAGAGGAAGACGGTATAATTGCCAATGAATCCATTGTTAAGTATGACTCAAACGCAAATATTAAGAGGCCCAAAATAACTAATGGCGGCTTCCAAATTAATATTCTTAAAGGTAAAATTGGACAAATTGTAGTTGAAAGTGTTTTGAATAATTTCAATTATCAAACATTCGCCTTTGGCTACGAGCATATTGTTAATTCCACAACATTAAGCAAACTTGATTGGAAAAAGGAGGATGACAATACATCTAAACTTAGAATTAATCCGGATATATTGGTACTGAATGAAGAGAAAGGGCTGTTAATGCCCGTTGAAGTAAAATCGATTTTCAAGAATGATCGCGATAAACTTAATCTTACTAAAGTTAAATTTGAGATGTATCGTAAAAACTGGCCTCATGCTATTTTAGCAATATTCCACTATCAAACTTTTAAAATCTATTGTGAAGAATTTTGCAAGATTGAAGCAATAGATTCAACTAAGAAAATTGGCGAAGTTGAAATAAATTATCTAGGTCTTAAAAGCCTTTGCCATTTTTTTCCTGAGATTAAAGACGAAGCTCTAAACAACTATCTTAATATGATTTCAAAAGAAATTTTCAAAGTAGAATAGATCTAAAGCCGCCTGTTTCGATTTTTCAAATGCTCTTCTATCTCATCTTTATTCCTTGCATATTGCATCCGAGAAAATCTTATTACATCATCCTTAAATGAAATATCTCTTTCAGGTATGGGCAAAGTTCTTGCACTAAATGGCCTGGAAGTCATTCCGTCAATCATTAGTTTTAAATATATGGAATGATTAGGTAAGTTTGCCAAGTCTTGTACGCCAAATACCGGTTTAAATTCATGTTCTAAATACCCAGCATCTTCTGCGCCAACTCTAAATGAAATAATGGTTCCGGTATTGCCAAAAACTGCTGTTCTAATTTTCTCATGTAATTGCCCTACATACTGGTGCGCCAAGAGCAAGGATAAACCATACTTGCGGGCTTCCGAAAGAATATCACCAAAAGATAGATTGGCAAAAGAGCTGAACTCGTCTACATACAGATAAAAAGGCTTTCGCTCATGTTCTGCTTGATCAGCCCGCCGCAAGGCTGCAAGCTGCAATGTTGTAACAAACATCCCGCCCAAAAGCGCAGTGTTATCCTCCCCAATTTTTCCCTTTGAAAGATTAGCAATAAATATTTTCCCTTCATCCATTATGTTTTGAATCCGGAAGCTTCTTGATTCCTGGCCGACAATATTTCTAAGCGGTGGGCTTGATAAAAATTGTCCCATTTTATTTAAAATCGGCGCAACTGCTTCACTCTGCAACCAAGGTGAATATTTTTCAAATTCTCCCTGCCAAAAGGCTTTGATATATGGATTAGTTAATCGGCCAACAACTTTATCTCGGAAAACCTTATCGGTTAAAAGTATTGGAATATCAAGCAATGTACTACGTGGGTTTTCCAATAAAGTAAATAAAGTATTTCTTAATATGTGTTCCAATCTTGGTCCCCAAAATTCAAACCATATCTTTTTAAAAGTTGAAATTAATCCGGAAACTAATAAATGATGATTATCTGGGTGCACATTCCCCAGTGGATTATATGCCATTGGAAAATCCAAATCCCCGGCATTGAAATATATGACATCAGCAATTCTTTCTTGTGGTACATGATTCAGTATTTCTTCAGACAAATCTCCATGCGGATCAATCAACCCAATCCCCTTTCCTTTTTTAATATCAGAGATAACCATATTAGCTATAAGTGTTGATTTACCAACACCAGTCTTTCCCACAACATAGATATGTCCACTTCGGTCTTTGTCCTTGATACCGAAAACATCTTTAGTATTTCTATAATCGGTTGTACCGAAGTGGGTGACCGAATCAATATTCTCATTTTTGTTTTCATTCATATATTATTTAAAATTTTGTAGAGCTAATAATTGCGACCATGATTTCTCGAATAACATTTACCGTAACTGCATTTCCTAAACACTTGTATCTCTGTGTATCGCTTACACCCTCGGTCCAGCCATCAGGAAACCCTTGCAATCGCTCGCACTCAGTCGGAGTGAAATAGCGCAATTTCATTCCATCAACTGTTCCTTGAGACATGCTTGTGGTTAAAGTGTGTGTCTTATCTTTAATTACCCTGCCATGCCTTGTTTTACTACGGGGATAATCATAGGAAATACCATCTCCTTTTGTAGCGTATGTAAAGCCACCCTTTTTAGTGGCTTCAAATATTCTTAGTCTTTTCTTTTGTACCGGGATACGGATATAACCTCCATTGGACTGCGCCCCGTAATAGCGTGCTGTGAGTGTGGGCACAACAATATTCTTTTTGTCGCTCTTTCCGAAAGGAAATACTTTGGGTCTGCCGGTTCCTCTAAGATGTCCAATAATAAAGACTCTTTCTCTGTTCTGTGGAACTCCGAAATTCTTGCTGTTAAGCACTTGCCATTGCACGTCATACCCCAATTCAACAAGCGAGGTAATGATGGTTTTAAAAGTTTTTCCGTTGTTGTGAGAAAGCAATCCTTTAACATTTTCAAGGAAGACAAGTCGAGGTTTTTTTGCTCGCAGTATTCTCGCAATTTCAAAAAAGACTTCCCCTCTGGAATCTTCAAACCCTTTTCTTTTCCCAGCAATGCTAAAAGCTTGGCAAGGAAACCCTCCAACGAGCAAATCGAAATCTGGGAGTTCCGATGTTTTGATTTTTGTGACATCTCCATAGTTTTTGTGATTACCAAAATGCCTTTCGTAAATGCAGGCTGCGTGCTTATCGATTTCCGCGTAACCAACACAATCAAATTGTCGCCTTTTCTTAAAACTAACCTGAACAATTTTTAATGCTTGTTGTATGCCCAATTCAAAGCCCCCAATACCGCTGAATAACGATAAATATTTCATAGTAGGTTTAGAAGAACTATTTTTTTCCTTTCATTCTCGACCTAAACAAAATAGTATCTCTTTGAAAAATATATTGGCAGTAGTGGGAATTTTGCTTTAAAGCAAAATTCCCACTACTTAACTCCTTCTCGATTGTAAGGATAATAGAACCCGGATTAAGTTCTTTCGGGTGATTTAATAATCAAGCCTTTATCCGACAAAAGCTACACATGTCGAAGTGATTTCAAAAAAGGGAGTAGTTCGGCTGCTTCCTTTTTTGAAATCAACCACGTCTATTAACAAATAAAAGGAGAAATGATAGTATGAAAAAGTTACACAAAAGCCACAATGATACAAAAGAACTTGAACCTAAAGAGGGGCAACAGGGGCTTTTGTGTAACAACAAAGTATCATCCAGTTGTCCCTCTTTGGGTTTTGAGAAATTAGAAATTACTCCTGAAAGGATAAGGACATTTTGCGACTTAGGCATTACCCTTAAAAAAATTCACACTAGGCTTTTAATGGAGGGATTTAAGTTTGAGGACGGAAAAATAATTGAACCCAATGAAAGAAAACAAAATCGAATTGAATAAAAAATTCTCAGAGTGCTATTTCATTTACACACGAAAAAGCACCGATGATTCAGAAAATCAAAAAAACTCCATCGCGTATCAGGTGCTAGAAAATAAAAAATTTTCTGACAAAGAGAACATCAAAATTGCTCAAATAAACATTGAGGGATTTTGCACTAATGGAATTATTGAAGAACATCATTCTGGTTACAAGCAGGATGATAGTTTTGAATCAAATGATAATGGGACAATCACCTATAAAGTTCTAAGGCCAAAATTCCTTACGTTAATAAACTTCTTGAGGAGTAAAAAAATTAAAGGTGTAGTCTGCCTATGTTGGGACAGATTAAGTAGAAATGAATCGGATGATGTAATAATTAAAAAACTAATTACTCAAGGAATTGATGTACGCTTTGTCCAGGCTAATTATGAAGACAGTAGCTCCGGTGCTTTACACATGGATATAGACGGAATGTTCTCAAGGCATTACTCACGGGTTATAAGCGAAAAAGTAAAAGCAAGCTACAAAAAATTAAGGAGCGAAGGACGATGTCTTTATGCTGCTCCAATAGGATACTTAAATAAAGGGTCTGACGATAAACCCCTTGACCCAAAAAGAGCCCCCATTGTTAAACAGATATTTGAGCTATATGCAACAGGGCAATGGAGTTTTATCTCACTCTCAAAGTGGGCAAACAAACAAGGATTAACAACAAAACCCTTACGCCGAAAAAGAACAAAAGAAGAAAAAGCAAATGGAATGGAATTAGAAAAGATTCCAAAAATAAACAAGGCTATTACAGCAAAGACAATTGAAAATATTCTAAAAAACCCTTTTTATACCGGTAAAATTGTTGCCAATGGCGCTATAATCGACAGCAAGGTCCATCAAGCCCTAATTGATACTAATCTATTTTACCAGGTGCAATCCTCACTAAAATCAAAAACAGTTAGTGCATATTATCCGGATTTGGCTTTTTTCACCTATCGTGGCATTTTAAAATGCGGCGAATGTCACAGAGTTTATACTCCCTATGCACAAAAAGGAATTATTTACTACAGACCAAAATGCAAAGATGGCTGTACAAACACACTGAAAAATGTAAATGATAAATTTATTACAGACAAGATCTATGAGGTATTAAGTAAAATTAGTTTTTCAAAAGATGAGTTAGAAAAAATTGAAAGAGATGCCAACAAACAAATAAATAAATTGGCAAGCAAGAGAAACCAAGAAATGGAAAGCCTTTATCGCCAATTAGATAAAGCGATGGCTGATTATGATTATTTAATAAAGGATAAACTTAATTTACTCAGAACAGGGGTGTTTACCCATGAGGAGATAAAAACAGAAGAATGTCGGTTGAATCAACTTTTAGCGGGCATCCAAAATAAAATAAATGCAAATTCTGAATCAACAAAAGCAATGCTTGATTATGTTATTACTTTTTCAGAGCTAGTAAAAAATGCAGTTTCATATTTTAAACATGCTCTTGATTCAGAGAAACACGAATTAGTGTGTCAGATATTTTCCGAACTTTCTTTTCGCGATGGCAAATTAAATTATATAGCAAAAGATGGGTATAATGTGCTATTGAGGCGACATAATGTCAAATTTGCGCCTTCTGGCTCCCCGGGTAGGGATCGAACCTACGACCAATCGATTAACAGTCGATTGCTCTACCGCTGAGCTACCGAGGAATGTTTATGTTATTTTTTATGTGCTTTCTACATGACGCGCTCTTAAAATACTTTTCTCTTTTTCGGGCATCTTTAATATTAGCATATTCTTCAGTATAAATTATTTTCCAAGGTTTATATCTATTAGTATAAATAGATAGACCATTATTGTGTTCACACAATCGATGATTTAGATCGATAGTACTACCAACATATAACTTTTGGTAATTTATACTTTTTAAAATATAAATATATGCCATTTTGATGAGCTACCCGCCTCGACTCGCGCTACTCATCGACGCGAGGCGGGCCGAGGAATGTTTATTATTCTTAACTAGAATAATAAACATTATATTATCAAAATACCTGCTAAAATGCAAAAGTGGCAAATAAAAAACCCCAGCCATTTCTGACTGAGATTTAAAGGTTTTTTACTTATCCTCTTTAGGTGGATTTTTGGTCTTCCTCTGCCACCAGATTTCACTGGTAGGGTCTTCAAAACTCGACACTATTCTAAAGATTATAAAGATAAAAAATGAGGTTTCATAAATTGCCCTTCCTGCGGATTCAGCTGTGTCATAACTAACCTGAGCAGTGACTTTAACCAAATACAAGCTGAGCAAAAACATAAAAAAGTGAAACCAATTTGGCAAACCTTGTTTCTTCAACTTTTCTAATTCTTTTTCATCCTCCAATACAGATATTTTTTGGTGCAGAGCAATGGTGTCAAAAATGGCCCTTGTGGCGGCAAAACCATAAATAGTCCAAACGTCATGTAAACGTTTAACTATATATTCCTGATCTTTACTTTCAACACCCTTTTGCCAAAACAAATGCTTGAAAAAGAACGATATTATCCAGGCTACGATTATCGATTCTATTACCAAACCAATAAACTTTACGTAGACTCGCACTTTTGCGCGAGTAAAAAAAGATTTTATCCAACTCATGGCTTTAGTTTTTAAAGGTTCATACTGTCCACATACTACAATGTAATGAATAAATGTCAATGTATATAATCAGCCTGTTTGCTATAATGAAAAGATGTATATAAAGGTCAGAGTTATGACAAAATCAAAGAAAGAAGAGCTGAAACAGGAATCAAATGATCATTTTAAAATTACCGTAAAAGAGCCGGCTGAAAGAAACATGGCCAACTCAAGAATAATCGAGATTTTAGCTGAACGATATAAAATACCAAAGAACAAAGTCCGCATTATAAATGGCCACCACAGTCCCAGTAAAATTCTAAGCATTGACCTGGATTAGAAATTTGGCGATAAATATAATAAGATAACAATATGAAAATTCATCGCTTCTATTACCCGGAAGACCTCCGAGAATCTAAAATAGAGATTGAAGATAAAGAATTAGTCCATCAGATCAGCAAAGTTCTGAGGCTTAAAATTGGCGAGAAGATTGTCTTATTCGACGGAAAAGGCAATGAAGCCATGGGCGCAATCACCTCCTCTCAAGGCAAACAGATCACTGTTCAAATTGAAAAAACTTCAAAAAAAGATGAGGTAGAAAAAAATAATATTGTTTTATATTGCGCAATCTTAAAAAGAGAAAATTTTGAGCTGGTCGTCCAAAAAGCGACCGAGACTGGAATAAATGAAATAGTCCCGATCATCACTTCGCGCACGGTAAAAACCGGATTAAACATGGACCGCCTTGAAAAAATAATAAAGGAAGCAACCGAACAATCCGGCCGAAACATAATCCCGACCATTCATGAACCGCTATCTTTCAAAGAATCCGTCGAAAAAGCAAAGGAAAATGGCTTAAATATTTTATTTCACACAAGTGAAGCCCCGATATTTTTTGAGTGCCTGACCAGCTCACCTGAAAAAAATAAATGCTTTGGAATCTTTATCGGACCAGAGGGCGGATTTACCGAAGAAGAAATTATCCTCGCAAAAGAAAATGATTTTAAAATCGCTTCGCTTGGCGATTTTGTTCTGCGAGGCGAAACAGCAGCCATAATTGCCTCATACTTGGCAGTGAATTTGAAATAAAAAAAACAGCTAGATTTTAAGTCTAGCTGTTCTGTGTGAAATAATGATTTCAAAATTTACCTACGACTTCGACTTTGAATAATCTCGTCATCATTGTCTTCTTTTGAACCGCCAATTTCATAATACTTTTCGTCAGTCAAATAATAAGCGCTTTTAGTGTAAGATTTTAAAACCTCGGAATAAGAAGAGAGTTCGGCTTTCTTCAGCTCAGACTTGGTCAGCCGGCGAATAACAACTTTGTTGCCCTTTTTTAAAACCGCCTTGGCTTCCTTAGAGTCATAGTTGATGATAACAATCGTTAAAACTTTTGTAATATCAACAACGCCGACACTCTTTTCATTATTTGGCAAATCTGCTTGCAAAAGAAAGCTGGCAAACTTTAGTTTTGAATTGCCGTCTTTTCCAAGATCCCTGAATGGCTCGCTGTTCCCAACTTTCGGATCAATGTCCTCGGGCAAAGTCACCACCAAGGCATCTTTCATGACAATGGTTGCCTTAGCCCCGTTTTGACTTTGAGCATTCGCAATAAAAGGCGTTACGCATATCGCGCAAAGCGCCAAAAATATTATCTTTTTCATGTTTTTTGGGTTTTTTGACTGGTTAAATTTAAATGAACTTTGGGCCTAATTATACATAAAATTGAAATTATGTCAACCCAAGAAAACTCAGCCTATAGATTTATACCTGCAAAAATAGCTGAAATTCATGTATTTATGATAACACGCCGATCTGCTATAATCAGTTGATTATGGATCAGAAATTCGTCCACCTTCATACCCATTCGCATTATTCCCTCCTCGACGGCATGTCTAAAATAGAAAACATGGTAAAGCTCGCAAAAAAACATGAGATGCCGGCCTTAGCCTTGACCGATCATGGCAACATGTATGGGGCCATTGAATTTTATAAGGTCTGCAAAGAAGCTGGAATCAAGCCAATCATCGGCGTGGAAGCTTACATTGCCGAACGAACCAGACATGATAAAGAATCCGGATTGGACAGCAAACGTTACCATTTGACTCTCCTCGCTCAAAACATCACCGGATACAAAAATCTGATGAAAATGGTTACCATTTCGAATTTGGAAGGTTACTACTACAAACCCCGCATGGACAAAGATCTGCTCAGAGAAAACCATGAAGGCATCATTTGCCTCTCCGGCTGCATGGGCGGAGAATTATCTAGCGCCGTGAAAAACAAAAACTCCGAAAAAGCCAAAAGCATCATAAAGGAATATCAGGATATTTTTGGAAAAGAAAACTATTTCATTGAAATCATGAATCATCCGAACGTTGAAGGCGATAAGGAAATTCGAGAAGGGCTTATCTTGCTTGCCAAGGAATTCGACATACCGCTTGTTGCCACTCAAGATTCGCACTACCCTTGTCCAGAAGACCACCACGCGCACGAAACCTTGCTCGCTATCCAGACAGGAGTCGATACCAAAGACGAGAATCGTTTTACTTTCGGCGTGGATGATTTTTCCCTGATCAATACTGAAACAGCTTTGGAGTATTTCAAAAACACGCCGGAGGCTGTATTCAACACGGCCAAAGTTGCAGATATGTGCAATTTGGAATTGGAATTAGGTAAATGGGTTTTTCCAAACTTAGTTTTAAAAAATGAAAATTCCTACGATGAAGAGCTGGAAAGGCTCGCCATGGAAGGACTTGAAAAAAGAGGAATGGAAAGAACGCCGGAAATAGAACAGAGATTGAGATACGAGCTGGATGTCATTAAAAATAAAGGATATTCGCCTTACTTTCTAGTAGTAGCCGACTTGCTCGAATACGCCACGGCAAACAATATTTTTACCAACATCAGAGGGTCGGTTTCCGGTTCGCTTGTAACATATTTATCTGGCATCACAAAAATCAATCCCCTGGAATATAACATACCTTTTGAAAGATTCTTGAATCCGGACAGGCCGTCGCCGCCCGATATCGATATGGACTTTGCCGATAACAGGCGCGATGAAATGCTTGAGTACGCCAAGAAAAAATACGGCGAAGACCGTGTTGCTCAGATCGGAACTTTCGGTACGATGATGGCTCGCGGCGCGGTGCGTGATGTTGCTCGCGCACTGGGCTATCCTTATGCGATCGGAGATCGAATATCAAAGCTCATACCCATGGGTTCTCAAGGCATGCCCATGACAATTGATCACGCAATGGAACTTGTTCCAGAACTGAAAGAAGCATATGAAAAAGAAAAAGACGCCAAAGAAATAATCGATCTGGCAAAAAAACTTGAAGGCTGTGTCAGGCATATTTCCGTACATGCCGCAGGTGTTGTTATTTCACCTAGGCCAATATATGAATTCACTCCCATACAGCTAGATCCGAAAGGTGGCAAGATCATAACTCAATATGACATGTATTCTGTCGAGGAGGCCGGCCTTCTGAAATTCGACTTTTTGGGAATCAGAAATTTATCGATCTTGGAAGATGCTGTAAAAATAGTCAAAAAAATGCATAAAGTCGATATCGACATGGAAAATATTCCGCTAAACGACAGAAAAACTTTTGTAATGCTTGCCCGAGGCGACACTGAAGGAGTTTTCCAGTTGAACGGATCCGGAATGACTCGATACCTAAAAGAGCTAAAACCGACAACAATACACGATATCAACGCTATGGTGGCGCTCTTTCGTCCCGGACCTATGCAATTTATTCCGGAATACATCAAAAGAAAACACAATCCCCGCCTGATCCGATACCTTGATCCGGCGCTTGAAAAAATATTGTCGCAGACTTATGGAATTTTGGTATATCAAGACGACCTTCTAATGATGGCCCACGAACTGGCCGGCTACACTTGGGGCGAAGTCGACAAATTCCGCAAAGCTGTCGGCAAAAAAATTCCGGAAGAAATGGAAGCACAAAAAGCAAAATTTATAGATGGATGCATAAAGCACAGCAACTGGAGCCAAAAGAAAGCTACGGAAATATGGAAATGGATTGAACCCTTTGCCGCTTACGGCTTCAATAAAGCCCATTCGGTCAGTTACGGCCGAGTCGCCTATCAGACGGCTTATATGAAAGCCAATTACCCAATCGAATACATGACCGCAATTCTCACGGCCGAATCCGGAGATGTTGAGAAAATAGCTGAAATTATCAAAGAATGCAGCCGCATGAAGATACCCGTATTGCCGCCAAATGTGAACGAAAGTTTTGGCGGATTTACCGTGATCAGGGAAAACAATAAGGAAGAAATCCGTTTCGGACTTTACACTATTAAAAATCTCGGCACAGATATATCAGACGCTATTATTGAAGAAAGAAAGAAAAACGGCAAATTTACTTCGATTACAAATTTCCTCGACCGCATCAAGCATAAAAATTTGAATAAAAAATCACTGGAAGCCCTGATCAAATCAGGCAGCATGGATGAATTTGAAGAAAGAGGCAAGCTGTTGTTCAACATGGAAGACCTGCTCGCCTACAACCGAGAAATAAATAAAGGCAATCAAAACCAAGGTTCGCTTTTTGGCGCCAGCGTATTGCCTTTTGAAATCAAACTGAAAGAATCTGAACAAGTAAAAGCTGAAGAGAGACTGGCTTGGGAAAAAGAACTTTTAGGGCTTTATATCTCCGGCCACCCTTTGGATAAATGGCGCGATAAAATAGAAAAAAGAGAAATAAACATCAAGAAAATAAAAGAGAGCTTTGGCAATGAAAGAGAAGTTACTTTTGCCGGCATCATTGAAAGCGTGCGGCCAGTCATCACTAAAAAGAACGACAAAATGGCCTTTCTTCGCATAGCCGATTTTTCCGACTCGATCGAGGTTGTCGCCTTCCCTAAAATCTTCAGAGGCTCCGGCGACCTGATCGAACCAGATAAATGCGTCGCCCTATCCGGAAAAGTTTCTTTACGCAACGGGGAAAAAAGTATTATAATGGAGAAGGTAAAACTTCTTGTTTAACTTGACAGAAAACTATTTTTGTTATATAAGTAAAGAGTAAATTGTTCAATTAAAACTTAATAAACATGAGAATTTTAAACAACCCAACACTAGCTCAAGTCTGCGAAGCTATTCGGCTAAACTTGAGCGAGGCTCTCAGGAACACAGTAGTAAGTTCAAAAGAATGGTTTAATTTTTTAGCTGAAATTTCTGAACCATACTTAATTTACTTTCCTGACTACAACAAAAGAACCTTGGCTTCTGAAGTTGCGAAATATTTGAGAGAAAGAAAAAAGAAACTAAAAAACCAGAAAGAGTCTGCGAAGAATCTTTCTGAACAAAAAAGAATTGAATTTGTTGGTGAAAAAATAGAGAGTATATGCGAAAGCATAAACTTAAATTTTAAAACACAAGCAATCGATTACGGAGCAGCAAGAATGCAAAGAGAATGGTTGCATCAAAACCAACTCACAGGCAGAGACGCTTCTGGAGATCCAATAACAGAATCTTAAAAACCCCCGACAAAGTTGAGGGTTTTTCTTTTTTACAATCAAGCTTCGGGGCTGATTTTGCCCATAATAGCG
>CAZUZG010000001.1:78663-83641 GCA_964624665.1 uncultured Candidatus Saccharibacteria bacterium
GAGGGTTTTTCTTTTTTACAATCAAGCTTCGGGGCTGATTTTGCCCATAATAGCGATTACGTCTTCCGCGTAATGCGGCACGGCACGGCCGTTGTAGTTTTCCAAATCTTCTTTCAGTTCACCATCATAATAATCGGCAGTTCGAGGATTTTTGCCGGACAAATTCTTAGCAACTGTTTCAATAGACTCATCTAAGGTTTTAAAATTGATCTTGCAAGAACCGAAGCCAAAAGGGCTATTGGAAACGCTCTTGCAGGCAAACTTGCCGCCTGTCGATTCACGCATGGCAATAGCCGGCATGATTCTCCAGTCGAGGCCGTATTTATCGGCAATTTCCACCATTTTTCTGCCTTGACCAGCAAGCGGTAAATTTCGTTTGCTGAAATAAGCATCAATCTTTTCAGCTCTCTCTTTCAGGCTAATCTCAGCTTCAAAGGCTTGACTGTTTTCTAAAAGAGGGATATTGATAGGGCTTTTTTCAGCGATATTTGATTGTTCGGTCTTAATATCTGCAGTTTCTTTGCTTAAATTCATCAGATTTTGATCCAATGTCAGAGTGGTCGAAAGCAAAGGAAGGAATATTAGCGACTGCAAAAACCGTATTAAATGTTTATTTTCCATAAGTAGCGATTGTGCTTCGCCAAACTCCGTATCAGTTATATTTTCTTGATCTAGCTTTTCGGGCTAAAAGTCAAAAAATAACCTTAATTTATAAGGTTATTTACCCTCATATCCTATCACAAAACTTCAAAAAAAGCAAGTCTTTTTTGACCCTATTTACCACCATAACATTTATTAGATTTTTAGGGAAAAACAACATAAATTTACTTATTTTTTGATTCAATTTCTTGCATTGTATTTAAAAAAGATTCCTCCAAATCAATTCCTACTTCATCGGCGATAATAATCACTGACCAAAGGCAGTCAGCGAGTTCATGAGCTAGTTTTTTATTCAAGTTTTCATACTTTCTATATCCATTTTTTGCCATAATCAGCTTTGCCAAGTCTCCAACATCACCAACAAATCCTTGAGCTCTCTCAGCTAATCCCCATGACTTACTTCCCTCACTGTTCGATAGTTCAGCATTTACTCTCCTTATTTCTTTAGCTCTTTCAATAAGTTGCTTGAATTCCATATATTACTTCTTATCTATCACAGCATTTCTTGGATTTCTTGCCGGAACCACAGACACAAGGGTCATTTCGGCCGACTTTTTCACCCGAGTTTTGAGCGGATTGATTGAATGGTTCATTTTCCTGGTGCTCTAAAACTATTTTAGGTTCTTTTATTTCTTCTTTAGTCTCCTGTTTGGCGGCCTTAATATCTATAGTTTCGATCAAGCTGAGCACTTGCCCCTTGAAAGCTTCTTCCATTTCCTTAAACATCCTCAGTCCTTCCCTTTTATACTCTACCAATGGTTCACGCTGGCCATAGGCGCGGAGATTTACTGAAGACCTGGTATACTCCATGGTTTCTATGTGTTCAGTCCAAAGAATATCATTTACATAAAGAGCGATGCGACGGACAGTCTCAAAAAAAGCTTCATCGCCTAAAACTGCTCTTTTATCATCAATAATTTTCTTGGCTTCCATGTCTTCAGCTGAAATTTTAGCGATTATATTTTCAATATCATCTTTTTGGCCGATGAGCATTTTTCTTCGTCGTTCATAAACTATCTTCCTTTGATGGTTCAAGACATCGTCATATTCCAAAGTATGCTTGCGAGAGTCAAAATTGAAACCTTCTATTTTTGATTGAGCTTGCTCGAGAGAGCGAGTAATCAATCGATTCTCAATAGCCTGATCTTCCGGTATGCCAAAACGGCCCATCATGTTTTTTATGGTATCGGAGGCAAAAATTCGCATCAGGTCGTCCTCCAAAGATACAAAGAATTGCGTCTCGCCATTGTCGCCCTGACGGCCGGCTCGGCCGCGAAGCTGATTATCGATTCTTCGAGCTTCATGGCGTTCTGTGCCTAGGACAAAAAGTCCGCCCAGTTGTTTGATCTCTTCGCAAGATTCTGGCGTATTCGGCTGGCCGCCCAATTTAATATCCACGCCGCGCCCCGCCATGTTGGTCGCTATCGTTACAGCCCCCTTTCTTCCGGCTTGAGCAACAATTTCGCCTTCTTTTTCGTGATTCTTGGCATTCAAAACTATATGCTTTACACCCTCTTGATTCAAATAAGCTGACAGCAATTCATTTTTCTCAATAGACACAGTGCCAATCAAGACCGGCTGACCCTTTTCTTGAAGCTCTTTTACCTTGCGGGCGACGGCTTTGAATTTTCCTTTTTCTGTTTGAAAAATCTGATCATTATGATCGATTCTTAAAATTTCCCGATGAGTAGGAATAGAAATAACTTCCATGCCGTAAACTTTCAAAAACTCCTCTTCTGAGGTCTTGGCGGTGCCGGTCATGCCGCAAATTTTCTTATACAATCTGAAATAATTCTGAAAAGTAATAGAGGCCAATGCCCTGGTCTCTTTCTGAATCGAAACATTTTCCTTGGCCTCGATCGCCTGATGCAGGCCTTCTGACCAACGCCTGCCCGGCTGCATGCGTCCGGTAAAAGGATCGACAATAACGATTTCACCATCTCTGACGACATAATCTTTGTCCAGCTTATACAAAGCCTCAGCCCTGACGGCAGTTTCCAAATGATGCACATATTTTATGCCTTTCTCGGTGTAAATATTTTCTATCCCCAAAAATTCCTCGGCTCGGCTAATGCCGGAGTCGGTCAAACTGATCGCTCTCATTTTTTCATCGACTGTATAATCCGCATCTGCTTTTAATTTCTTTGCAATGGAAGCAAATTTAAGATAAAGCTCATTTCCTCCTTCAGCCTCGCCGGAAATAATAAGAGGCGTTCGAGCTTCATCAATCAAAATTGAATCGATTTCATCGACAACAGCAAAATAATGTTCACGCTGAACAAGCTGGGAAACTGAATTGGCTAAATTATCTCTGAGATAGTCGAAGCCAAATTGGTTGTTTGTGCCGTATGTGATGTCGGCATTATAAGCATCTTGCCTGGCACACGGCCTTAAAAATTCATAGACGACTTTAAACGCCGCAACTTCATCTCTCTCTCTATCCTTATCGATATGAGCCGGATCGTATAAAAATGAATTATTCAAATCATTGATAACTCCGACAGAAAGACCCAAAAAAGAATAGACTTGCCCCATCCAGACAGCATCGCGGCGGGACAAATAATCATTTACCGTCACCACATGCACCCCCTTGCCCTCCAAGGCATTCAAGTATACAGGCAAAGTTCCAACCAAGGTTTTACCTTCGCCGGTTCGCATTTCAGCGATTTTACCCTGATTCAGGGCTATGCCGCCAATCATTTGGACATCAAAATGCCTTTGATTCAGGGTTCTTTTGGCTGCTTCTCTAGCCAAAGCATAAGCCTCCGGCAATAAATCATCCAGAGTTGCGCCATTTTTCAAACGGTCCTTAAATTCCTGAGTTTTAGCAGGAAAATCAGCATCAGACAAAAACGCATAGGTCTGTTCAAAACCGGCAATTCTAGCCAAAGAACCGCCAAGGCTTTTGACATATCTGGCATCGCTGTCCATAAAAATTTTTTTCAGACTGAAAGTCATCAGAAGAATATTTTAGCATAAAAAAACACCCCGAACCATATTGGTTCGGGGTGTTTGAAAGAATTTATTTCTTTCCTTTCTTTGCAACTTTTTTCTTTGCAACTTTTTTAACAACCTTCTTCTTTGCAACTTTTTTCTTTGCCATTATTGTTTAAAATCTACTTTCAAAATTCATAAAATAAATTTCGAAAGCAAATAATTAATTTTAAAGTCATTGCAGCAATTGCGACCTCTTGAAAAATATTTTTACAAAATTATTCAAGAAAAAATTTCATTACTGCAATTCTGATTTAATTATCTTATATAAAAAATATTTAGACAATATTTTTTTAGAAAAAAAATGTGGATAACTCAAAAATAAAAAATTTTAAAAAATTATTTATTGAAATTAAAAATATAAATAAAAAAATTCCGACCGCGGTCGGAATTTTTTTATTTGATCTTCTCTTGAGGCAAGCGAGGTGCTAACTCCAACACAAGTGCATATGTGAGTGCAGCCGCTTGCCACAACAAAAGACCAACCAAATGAATTATAGCAAAACAAAAAACTAAAACCAATAATAATAAAGCATCTTTTTAAAGACAAACTTGGATACAAAAAATCCCGCCGAAGCGGGATTTTTTGATGCACTTGTGTCTTTAATAATTTAAGAAAACACCAAAGACACTCACGCTGTGTATACTATCAGATTACAAATAAAAAGTCAAGCAAATATTCTATAGATAAAAAGAAACCCCTGAACCATTTCTGGCCAGGGGTTATTAAATTAATCAACGATGATCAACTTTCCTTCTTTCAACAATTCACCGCCTTGCGAGTAAATCAAATAGATATACATGCCTGACCGCAAATCGTTGCGCAAGATCTCACCTTCACCATTGTCTATTTGAGCCCGCTCGACTATTCGGCCAGACAAATCACAAAGGCTGTAAAAGCCTTTAGATTTTTCCGGCAGACTAATTAAAGCATGATCCCTCATGGGATTGGGCACCAATTTGACCTGCTTGCTCAAGGCATTATGACCGGCACTCAAAGCTGTCATACAAGTAACGATATTGCTCCTTGTCTGACTTGTCATTACGCTATTCTTATAAAGAATAGCGAATGAATAAGTCGTATCGGCAGTGAGTCCATGTATTATCCTTGTCAGCCATTTATTTGAGGCCGGCCCAATTTTCTCAGGCGGCAACACAATCGCATTAGGTCCAATCGTTGTTCCAATATCATATTCCAAATTTACAAAAACAGAATCATTTGAATTGTAAAGAAAAGTCAGACTGGCTGAATCCTTATACATTTCTTCTGCAATGCAAGCCACCGGATTCAATGAAACAGTGGTGAAAATCTGAGTGCTTGGAT
>CAZUZG010000002.1:0-60690 GCA_964624665.1 uncultured Candidatus Saccharibacteria bacterium
CGGAAGAAGAGGCTACCGTCGAAGAAGTGACGGAACCATATCTTTTGCAATTAGGGCTCTTAGAACGCACCCCACGCGGCCGAGTAGCTACCAGAAAAGCCTATGAGCATTTAGATTTTACTTATCCGGAAAATAATTCAACTCAGGACAAGCTATTGTAGTAATATTTCATACTCGTTTTTTATTTATACCTTACTCCGACTGTGTGTCTAATAGCTTTAGCGAAGTGTTAACTTGGAATACTTACCTGTCCGCAGTTTTAACAAAGACGGAATGTTCGAATGAAATTAAAGACTTAATACGAACAAATCTATATGGGAAAATCCTAAGCCTTTTTTATGTACCCACCTGTAGCATTCAATAAACCCTGAATACCCCAAGGGTTATTGTTTTTATCTCGTATATTGAAAACTCCCTTATGGTCTTTTTGGAGTATTCCCTCCCGTTCTTTTTCAGCAAAAAAGATTACCTTGTCACCTTCATTGAAACCGTTTTGAGAGATTAGCATATTAGTAGGATCATCTTGAGGTGGAACCTTGCCACCCATCACATCCCATTCACCATAACCCTTAGCACTAAAAATCCTCATTTGTTCTTCTGAATCTTGTTTTGTGATAATTTTAATAGTTTCATTCTGGGAATTATCAAGAACAATCAATTCATAAGCAGAGGTATTGGTTTTTAGAAAAATCTGACCTTTATTTTCACCTGCTCCTGATATGCGACTTATCGTTTTAGTTCCATTATCAAGATAAATAGGTTCTCCCCATTTTATATCCTTATCTAAAATTCCTTCCATTTCAGTCCCTATAGGCACATTAGAAGAAGTGAATATATGTCTTTTTATGAGTTTAATTTTTCTACCCTTAGTAAGGGCTAATTTTTCAAGAAAAACTTCCTCAGAGGATTTATTTTCATAATTTTCTTTCATATGAGTATTGTAACAATGTTAATTTTTATTGTACACACCTAGGTTCAAACTTTCTACCATGGTAACAAAAAAAAGACCCATCCTGAGATGAGTCTTTTACTTTAAAGCGCTTTGGTTTAATAGCGTCCTTTTTTAAAATTTTTATACTTTTTCTTTTGGCTTTTATTGTAAAGCCTGCGAGCCTTCTTTTCTGAACTTTTTTTTATTGAAGTTCCCTGAGATTGGCAAAAATTATTGGTATCGCCTTTGGGCAAAGCATAAATTGATCCGGACAGGAATAACATTCCTGCAAAGATCGAAATAATGAACTTTTTCATAATTTAATTTTTATAGGTTTCTAATTGAGAGAATAACATATTTATAATATTTGTCAAGTCTTTCATAAAACCCCTTAAAAACTATAATTAAACTGTTATGAAAATAATCTCTATTGATCCAGGATATGAAAGGCTCGGCATCGCAATTTTAGAAAAAACGCATGGACAAAAGGACAACTTGATTTATTCGGAATGCTTTAAGACAAGCGCAGAAATGCCTTTCAGTGAGAGGCTCGGCAACATAGGCGAAAAAATAAGGACGGTTATAGAAAAATACTATCCAGAGGCCATGGCGATCGAAACCCTTTTCCTGACCACCAACCAAAAAACCGCCATGCGGGTTTCGGAGGCAAGGGGTGTAATCATTTATGAAGCGGCCAGAGCCGGACTCAAGATCTTTGAATTTACTCCCCTGCAAATCAAAATCGCCGTATCAAGCTACGGCAAAGCCGACAAGAAACAAGTTTATCTGATGGTGAAAAAACTGATCGACATAAGCGAGGAGATAAAATCCGACGATGAAATTGATGCGATTGCCGTAGGTTTGACCTGCCTGGCCTCGGCAAATTTTTAAGATATCCACAGCATTTATAAACAGCTGTTGCCAAAAATAAATCTTTTTGGTAAATATTAAAAATCGTATTTTTATTATTAATTTTTTAGAGCAAATATGTACGACGATAACATTTTAAACAGCGAAGAAGATACTGATCTTAACCCTATGGCAATCGATGATATAGATGATGAAGAAGAATTTCTAGATGATGATGTCTTGGGTTCAATAGATGAAGAGGAAGAAGAGGCATATTAAAACAAAACCCCCGCATTGCGGGGGTTTTGTTTATATGACGACTTTGACGAATCTTTTTTTGCCAATCCGGAAAATTGAGGTTTGAGAAACTTTAAAATGATAATCGGCGACAAATTCGTTATTTTCCAAATTTTCAATGGCCCTCTCGTCGACAAGCCGAGTAAATTCGCTTTTAGATTTTAAAATGTTGTTTTTAACAAGCAAATCAGAAAAATTTTCTGTTTCTAATCCCTTAATTTCCGGAATATCTATAGGGATTTCTTTTTTCTGAAAAACATTGATGAAATTTGTTTCAGCCCTTTTTGAAGATTCTTCGCCATGATAAATAGCAACGATTTCTCTGGCTAATCTCATTTTTAAATCGCGCGGATTTGTCTTGTCTGATTGCAAGCTTTTTTTGATTTCTTCAATCTCAGAAACAGGAGCATAGGTGCAGAGTTCGAAATAATTTGGAATTGAAGCATCTGGAATCGACATAACCTTGCCAAAAATTTCTTCCGGGCTGTCGGTGATGCCGATATAATTGCCCAGGCTTTTGCTCATCTTTTCCTTGCCGTCGGTGCCCTCCAAGATTTTAAAAGAAAGCACGGCTTGGGGTTCTTTTTTGCTGATCTCCATGACTTCCCTGCCCATCAGCATATTGAAGGTCTGGTCGCTGCCGCCGACCTCCAGATCGCATGAGCCATAAACACTGGCAATTGCATTCGAGTCAATGCCTTGAAGGATCGGATACATCATCTCGTGCATAAAAACGGGTTCGCCGTTTTTAATGCGGTCTTGAAACATGTCTCTTTCGATCAATCGATTGAAGCTGATTCTCCTTAAAAAAGAGAGGAGGTTGATCAGGGTGTAATTGTTTATGTTGTCTTTTTGCCTTCTGGTTTCAACCCAATGCATGGCCTTGGCTTTAACATGATTGCCGGGCAAAAAACCATTTTCATCTTTATACTTATTTTCCGGAGCCAAAACATCATTGATTGAAACAAACCAGTCTGAATTCATTGTCCACTCAAAAACCTTCGGATCTTTAAGGAGAATTTTGTCGACCTGATCCAAATAGCTCTTCATATTCTGCTGTATTTCTAAAATCTCGAGTTCTGGTCGAACTTTGCTTTTACCGGTCGGATCGCCGATAAGGGCGGTAATATCGCCAATAAGAAAAACAACCTTGCAGCCTAGATCTTGAAATTTTCGAAGTTTTCTCAAAACGACGGCATGGCCGAGATGAATATCCGGCCGAGTCGGATCTACGCCAAACTTGATAATGATATCTTTGGGATATTGGCCGTCTATTTTATTTTGGATTTTTTCCTTGAATTTGCCGTTCGGATCTATAAACTCACCGACTCCGCGAGCAAATAAGTCATCTAGCTCGGATTCCTTTATTTTCATATGCAATATCTTAGCACATCGCGATTTTTTTGTCTGTTTTGGTTTTTTAATGTGTTATGATATACATAACCCTATGAAAAATAAAGGTCTTTTTGCCAAAAAATGGCTTGTCTTTGGTTCCAGCTTAATAATCTTCTTTTCCGGAATTATCCTATTTTGGTTCGGCAACATCCAAATACCCGATTTCAGGTCGCTCGACGAAAGAAAAATTCAGAGCTCGACTAAAATCTACGACCGAACCGGAAAAATACTCTTATATGACATACATGAAAATGTAAAAAGAACCAATATCCCCTTTTCTGAAATGGGCGCTTATATAAAAAACAGCACGGTTGCGGTCGAGGACAGCGAATTCTATCAGCATGGCGGAATAAGAGTTAAATCGATCATAAGAGCTGTTTTCGTCAACCTGCTCCACGGCAAATTTTCCCAAGGCGGTTCGACCATAACCCAGCAAATCGTAAAAAACAGCCTTCTGACAAATGAAAAAACTATTTCCAGAAAAATAAAGGAGTGGATTTTATCGGTAAAAATAGACAAAACTTTCAGCAAAGACCAAATTCTTGAGATTTATCTAAACGAGGCCCCGTATGGCGGCAACATTTATGGCATCAAAGAAGCCGCCCAAGCTTTTTTCGGCAAAGAACCAAAAAATTTAACCTTGGCTGAATCAGCTTACTTGGCGTCTATTCCGAATGCGCCGACATTTTATTCGCCTTACGGAAAAAATAAAGACAAATTAGAAGAAAGAAAGAATTTTACCTTGGGCAGAATGAAAGAATTGAATTTTATAAGTGAAGAAGAATACAATAATGCTAAAGATGAAAAAGTAATTTTTCTCCCACAGGAACCGTTTGGCATAAAGGCTCCGCATTTCGTTTTTTTCGTCAAGGAATATTTGGAAAATCGCTACGGCCAGGATGTCATCGAGAGAGGCGGCCTAAAAGTAACAACAACCTTAGACTACAACTTGGAACAAAAAGCTGAAGAAATTGTCTTGAAATATGCCAAGCAGAACGAAGTTAAATTTAAAGGTAAAAATGCCAGCCTGGTGGCCATGGATCCAAAAACTGGCCAAATCTTGGTCATGGTCGGATCGAGAGATTATTTTGATAAAGAAATCGACGGCAATTTCAATGTCGCTTTGGCGAACAGACAGCCGGGATCGTCTTTCAAGCCATTTGTTTACGCTACGGCCTTTAAAAAAGGCTACACTCCGAATACGGTGGTTTTTGACCTGCCGACAGAATTCCAGACGACCTGCGATCCATACGGCAAAACCTTGCCTGAATACAAGCAAGCAGACTGCTATATGCCGGAAAACTATGACGGCAAATTCCGCGGCCCAATGACTCTAAGAGACGCTTTAGCGCAATCGATAAACATACCCGCGGTAAAAATGTTTTATCTTTCCGGCTTGGAAGACACCTTAAAAACTGCCAGGGATCTTGGAATTACAACTTTAAACGACCCAAAAAGATACGGTTTGACTTTGGTGCTCGGCGGCGGGGAAGTTTCATTATTGGATATGACATCGGCTTATGGAGCCTTTGCCCAGAATGGAATCCGTCATCCGGTCCAAAAAATACTGAAAATTGAAGATGAGTCCGGAAACATCTTGGAAGAATTTAAAGACAGCTCACAGCAGGCATTGCCGAAAAATGTCGCTCTGATGATTTCAGAGATACTTTCCGACAGCAAGGCAAGAACTCCCTTGTTCGGGTCGAATTCAGCGGTTGATTTTGGAAACAGAGAAGTGGCCTTAAAAACCGGTACAACCAATGATTATCGCGACACCTGGATCATGGGCTATACGCCATCGATTGTTGCCGGCGCCTGGGCTGGCAACAATGATAATACGCCTATGGAGAAAAAAACTTCAGGCTTAATCGTCGCTCCGCTCTGGGGCGAATTTATGAAAGAAGCCCTAAAAGGGCTGCCAATAGAAAATTTTGAAAAACTGGCAGTTCTGGACGATTTTATAATCAAGCCAGTCCTCCGAGGTTCTTGGCATGGAAACGAAAGTTTTTTTATCGATAAGATATCTGGCAAATTGGCAACTGAAAACACACCGAAAGAAACCGCTGAAGAAAAAGTCATTACGAATGTGCATTCAATATTGTATTGGGTATCTAAAAATGATCCATTGGGCCCTCAGCCGGAAAATCCAAACAATGATCCGCAATTCAAGAGATGGGAAACACCTATCCAAAACTGGTGGGCAAATCATCAAAATGAATTCCCTGTTATAAAATCTTCTGATAAGCCTATTCTGACAGACGATATTCATGTGCCGGAAAAGAAACCGAATGTTTCCATAAATGAGCCAAATCAAAATAAAGTTTACGGCCTAAATGATGGAATTGATTTGGTTATTTCCAATAATAGTTTTTATCCGCTTAAGAAATTAGACATTTTCATCAACGGCGCATATGTCAGCTCAGTTAAAAATCCACCTTTTATCTTTCATTTTAATCCTGGTGAAATAGCCTCTATTAAAGACCAGAATGAAATAAAAATAATCGCCCAAGACGCAGTTTACAACACTTCCGTCAGCACCGGCATGTTTGCGGTCAGCCTGAATAACTAGAATATATCTTTGAATTTCCGCTTTTCAAAACAATTATTCAAATCATTTAAAATTTTTTCTTTCTTGAAAAAAATTTCGTTTTTAATATAATTGTTTTCTTTCAAGTAAATAATGTTGTTTTTTATTTCAATGTCTTTTTCTTTAATTATTACATTGATATTTTGTTTTATAACCAGACTGATTGTTTCTCTTAGATTACTGTCATCTTTGATGATTTTCCTGAATTTTTCTAAAAAATCTGAGATATTTTGCATTTGATTTCAACTATCTATTCATCGGCATAATCAAATAAGTAAAACTATTATTGCCAACTCCCTTAATTATCAAAGGCTTATTTGTTTGGTCAAAATAAAGAGTCAGGCTATCTTCACTAATAGACTGGAAACAGTCTAAGAAGTATTTATAATTAAAGCTTATTTCCAAATCTTTGCCTGAAAGAGCAGCTTCTATTTTTGTATTATTTTCACCAATATCAGAATTTTGAGAGTTTATTTCAAATAATTTTTCCTTGGGCCGGATCTTTAAATTTATTTGATTAAACTTATCGGAAAAAACATTGGCGACCTTCAAAGCATTTAATAAATCCTGCTTTAAAACAACAACTTCCGTGCTAGACTCCTTTGGAATAATCTGTTTGTAATCCGGAAAAACTCCGTCTATCACCCTGGATGTCAAATAAATGCCATCGTATGATATGGATATAATATTTTTATTGAAGCATATTCCAATATCATCATCCACATCGCCAAATAACTTAATTATCTCGGTTATATTTTTAAACGGTATTAAAACACCGCTAAAGTCATTTAGGCTCTTATTTTTTATCTTTTTTTCAGCAAGCCTGAAAGAATCTGTGGCGACAAAAACCAAACTATCATCCTCGGAATAAATATAAATACTTGAAATTTCAGGCTTTATATCAGAAATACTGGAACTGTAATAAACAGATTTTATGCCATCGATAAACTTTTTAGCTGATATGTTAAAACCTGAGCCTGAAACCATCGGAATGGTCGGAAAATCCTCATGAGAATAACTTTTTATCAAAAGGTTATTATTCTTGGTTAAAACCCTGAGATTATCATTTACAAGCTCCAAAATGACCGATTTATCCTCTGATAAATTTGAAAAAATATTACTTAGGACTTCTCCCTTAATGACAGAAATTCCTTCTTTTGAAACCTTAGCCGGTATTTCAATTTCTATGCCAATATTTAAATTGGTAGCCCTTAGCTTTAAAGAATTGCCGCTTCCAGCCAATAAAATTGAATTCAATATTGGCAAACTCAGATTTTTACTGGTTACCCTTTCTGTCTTAAGAATCGCATTTTTTAATTTTTCCAGTGAGCATTCTATTTTCATATTAATTTAATTATTTTATATATAAATACTTACTACTATTACTAAGGCTGTGGATATGTGGATAAGCATCTTTCATCTTTATTTATAAATTGTTTTTTGTATTTTTGAATTCATTTTAAAATTTAAATTCTGTTGATTTTTATTTTTTAAATTTAATTTGGATTTTTAATCCAATACTTATTCTCATCTTTTCAACATCATTTAAACATCATTCTAATCTGTTCCAATTCCTCCCCCAGCTGCGAATCATTCTTTAAATCATTTTTAATTTTGGAAAAGGAATGAATTACAGTGGTGTGATCCTTGCCACCGAGCTTTTGGCCGATTAACGGATATGAAACATTAAAATCTTCTCTCAGAATATACATGACCATTTGCCTGGCGCGGACAATTTCCTTTCGCCTAGTTTTTTCATAAATGCTTTCTTCACTGAGATTGTAAAAATCGCTGACAATTTTAACCACTTCTTTTATAGAGACATTTTTCTTCGGCTTAATATTGTTTTTGATCAGGTTTTTTATTTCATTTAGGTTTAAATCCTTGTTTTTTAGGCGAGCTTGGCAAATTACGGCATTTAAACTGCCTTCCAATTCCCTGATATTGCCGCAGATTGAAGAAGCGATGTATTCCAAGGCTTCTGACGGCAGATTGAAATCATTTTCCTTCATTTTAGCTTTTAAAATAGCCAGTCTTGATTCATATTCCGGTTCTAATATATCGACGATCATGCCGGCTGAAAACCTTGATTTCAAACGGTCCTCCAGTCCGGGAATATAATTCGGATGCTTGTCGGATGAAAATATGATTTGCTTGTTGTTTTCATAAAAAACATTAAACATATGAAAAAGCTCTTCTTGTGTTTTTTCCATTTTTCCGACGAACTGGATATCATCAATGATAATGACATCATATTTTCTATATTTTTCTTTGAAGGAATTTATTTTATTGGTTTGGATGGAGTTGATATAATCCGTGGCAAACTTTTCCAAAGTTATGTAGTAAACTTTTTTTTCAGGATATTTCGACTTGATTGTATTGCCGACAGCTTGAATCATATGAGTTTTGCCCAAGCCTGTGCCACCGTAGATAAAAAATGGATTGTAGGCCTGGCCCGGCCTGGTGATGATGGCCTGAGACGCGGCATGGGCTAATTCATTGAATGAACCGACTATAAAAGAATTAAAAACATATCGCGGATTCAAATTGTCTTCCTTGTTCACATAGAGATCCTTAAGAGGCAATTCCTTATTTATAAAGTCTTGCTCCGTGTTTTTAACTAAATCGGCTTTTTTTGGCTCAAATTTAGTTATGACATATTCGATATTTCTGACATCATCATAAAAGTTTCTAAAGGTTTTCAGTATCACATTGTGGTATTTTGTTGAAAGCCAGTCTTTGACGAATTCATTTGGCACGCCTATATACACAACCTTTCCTTCTTCCTTTAAAACATGAGTATTTTTAAACCAGGTACTGAAATTGGCCTTTGAAACGGTAGATTCTATTTCTAAAAGACAGTTATCCCAAAGTTGTTTAAAATCAGACATAATGTAATTATAATCTTTTTAAAAAAATTAAAAATTTGAAAACCTTTATTAACCTGTTGATAATATGTGAACAGTAGTATATACTAGCCTTAACTATGTCACAAACATATCAACCCAAAAAAGGAAAAAGGAAAAAGACCCACGGTTTCCTCGTGCGATCTTCGACCAAGTCCGGACAACAGGTATTGAAGCGCAGGATGAAAAAAGGGCGCGCCAAGCTAACTGTCTAAAAATGCTGCCAAAAAAGAACAGAATCCAAAGAGATGCGTTTGGATCTGTCTTCAAGCAGACCTCGTCTGTTAACGGTAAATATTTAACGCTAAGATTTATAAAACCTCCGCAGATTCCAGCAGAAAACTTGAAAGAGACCAAGGTTTCTTTTGTTGTGTCTAAAACTGTTGCCAAAAAGGCTGTAATTAGGAATAAGCTCAGGAGGTGGGGCTATAACATTATCGGGCAGAATTTGCCAAAATTCAATTATCCGGCTTTTTTGATTTTTTTATTTAAAAAAGAAGCCAATAATCTTTCCAATAAAGAATTGGAGCAAGAAATCATTTCTTTACTTGAAAAAATAAGAATCTTTGACCCCGTCGCTCGCGAGTGACAGAGTTTGATTTTAAGAGCATTTAAGATACAATTACCAGATGCATTTTCTCTGGCAAAAATTTTTCTATACGCCGCTTTATAACGCCCTTATTTTTCTGGTTTCGCATATTCCCTGGCATGATGTCGGCTTGGCCGTTGTGGTTTTAACCATAGCTGTTAAATTTATTCTTCTGCCTCTTTCCAAAAAATCCATCGTGAGCCAGATCAAAATGAAAAAGCTCGAACCGGAACTCAAAAAAATAAAAGAAGAATTTAAAGACAAAAAAGAAGAACAGGCCAAGAGAACCATGGCTTTATATAAGGAAAATAATATCAATCCTTTTTCCGGTTTTCTCCTGATCTTAATCCAATTGCCGATTATTTTTGCGCTTTATTTTGTTTTCTTAAAAGGCTTGAGTTTCGGTCAAAATGAATTGCTTTACCCTTTTATCAAGGCTCCAGAAAATATCAACTTAAATTTTCTCGGCTTGATTGATATGCATAGCAAAAATCTGCTTCTCGCAGTACTTGCTGGTGTATCTCAGTTCATTCAGACCAAAATTACCATGAGCTCTGCCAGCCAGCCGGATTCTAACGACAAGTCGTTTAAAAATGAGCTTATGAAAAGCATGAATCTTCAAATGCAGTATATTTTGCCAGTATTTATAGGCTTTATCGCTTATCAGGTTTCAGCGGCGGTTGCCTTATATTGGCTGACCAGCAATCTCTTTTCTATTGGCCAGGAACTTTTTGTGATAAAAAAAATCAGAGCAGAGCACGCTTAAAAATTTCAAATGAATCAGGATAAAATAAGAGAATTAATAACTACATTTGTAGGCAATACCCCTTTCAGCATTGATGATATTAAAGTTGAAAAAGAAAACAGCGATGTTTTTTGGTGCCTTATTAAAACCAAAGAACCGCATTTTTTCATAGGCCGAGGCGGTGAGAATCTTTCTGCGTTCAATCATCTGATCCAAAGAATAGCTGAGAAATTGATCGAAAAAGAGAATGGATTTGATCCAGAAACGGCTTTATTAAACAGGTCAAAAATCGTTGTTGATGTCAATGGCTACCAAAAGAATAAAATAGAAGAGTTAAAAAGCTTGGCCCACACCCTCTCAGAAAGAGCCTTGTTTTTCAAAAACACTATTGAAACCGAACCGATGTCATCCTATGATAGGAGAATTATTCATGAATTTCTTCTCGGCAAAAACAATATTCAGACAGAATCTGCCGGAGTTGAGCCATATCGCCGCGTTATCATAAAATACACAGCTTAAAGCTTGATAGTCCAAAGAGTGGAATCTTTTTTATTTGTGAAAAATAAGTAATCTTCTTTCGGACTCAGAAACATTTTTATGCCATCGATATTTTGGCCCGTTAAAGAGCTCGGATCAGCTATTAAATTTGAAGTGTTATTTTTGATATCTATTCTCCAAAGAGAATCATTAAAAGATTCTACGCCTTGATACCAGTCGTCAGGATAGTCGCCTGTTTGGATAAATTGCGGCACGGCACAGTAAATATTCTCGCTATTTAGAGACCAAGTGCATTTTTCAGGCAGAGTTTGAAGTCCTAGGTCGATCGAGGTTTTCTGGGCCGTGTCAAAAATTTTAAGCCTTAAATCGTTTCCGCTATATAATACTATTTTGCCGCTAGGGCTCATGAGGGTCGTCAGGCCTGGAATGCCGCCGAGAATTTTACTGAAAGATTTGGTTTGAGGATCAAGGCCATACAAAAAGCCATTGTATCTGGCGGAGGCCTTGGTATTTAAGGTTATCAGTCTTGGGTTTTGCCAGCTGGTCAGCCATTCAGAAAAGGCTGATTGGAATATTTGGGTTCTGTTTTCGTCGCCGGCTGATAAATTGATGCCAGTTACGCCATCGCCAGATTCGAAAAGATAAAAGAGGTTTTTGGCATCCGAGGAAACGCTCAAATCTGTGATGTTTTGGCTTAAAAAGGAGCCTTTAAGCTCGGTCGAGGCATCACCTCCAATAATCTCTTTGGCGATATGGCTTAAAAAGCTCTCGATTGTCATATTGTCGTTTTTCAGATAGCGCAAAATTACGCTATCGCCGCCGTTAAAAAACATCGCTTCCTCGATTTTCGGTATGGTCGTGCTGGAAATTCTTTTTTCCTTGATTTCATCGACAAAAGTCTCGTAGATATTTCCGGTTATCTTGTCGACATAGCGCACAGCCAGCGCTTGTTCCGCGCCATTTTCTTTAATTCTATCTTTTATTACCGCCACGCTGCCGGCGATCGGCATTTGGCTGATTTGCGTTATTTTCTGCGCAGTTTTACCGGTAATAACTTGGATCGGAGTTATTGTCGCTGTTTCCGGCATTTTGTTCTCACCTAGCGCGGGTGTTTCGTTTTGGGCTGCAGGTTTTTTGCTGCCCAAGGGAATAAATTCCCTAATTGTCGGACCGACTTGATCTAAGCCCCCTTTTTTCATTGAGACATAGAAAATAAAGCTGAAGGCTGAAATGATCAGAACTGAAGCAACGGTTATTAAAATGATAAATTTTTTATTTTGCATAAATTATTGAATGTGCCAATGTTTACCCGACGTTGCAGGTGTTTGGTCGGGTGTTTCAGCTAAAAATCTTAAACCATTTTTTACATATACTTTGCCGTCGTTTGGGAATGCATTGCCAATATCAACTCCCGCTTTATTTTTTCCTCCGGTTATATATTTATTTAAAACAGGATCCTCTCTTGCATCAAAAACCCCGCTGCCTGGCACATGAGCCGTAGTGCTTGCATTGTGCAACCAGCATTCTGTTCCACCGCTTATTGTTATATGGTTTTTACATTGAGGACATTTGCTAAGCAGGCTTAATATTTTATCGGTCTTAAAGCCGTCAAGACTTGTACAGTGTTGGCTGCCGACCTTTTGACAGTTCGCAGCATTAACTGTTACCCCTTTTGTTGCCAGGTCGGCTCTAATCACCGCATCCTGAAGATTTAGAGCGTTAATATCTGGGGTCGGCCAATTTGCTCCATTTGTAAATTTTTTACAAACCAAACCGCCAATTGGAACTTGGGGCGTATCTTGAGCAGTGCTTTCCAGGGTGACAATAAGGGGGTCTGCTGGCGTGATTCCAATATTGAGGCTCAGCAAATCCGGATTGATTGTATTTAAAATAATCCAAGAACCGAGAGCGAGGATTAGGCCCAAGATCGCATTTTTTATTCTTGATCTGCCGTCCTCTTTAGAATTTATGGCTTCAGCCGACATGTATTGTATGCCTCCTATAACGATCATGACAACAGACAGGATGCCGGCTATGCCGATCAAGAGCTTGAAAACAACCTTGAGATAATCGGCGATTTTATTGGCCTTGGTATCAAAAATGGCTCCAAATCCAGGTATTGGGGCCAACAGTGTATATTTGCCGTCATATCCCGTTGTTTCAGCTGAGCCAACTCCGCTGATATTTTGGGCTTCTTCGGCCACAAAGCTCATTTCGATACCCTTGTCGTCCCCTTCTGAATTTCTGGCCAGAGCATAAAATCTGTAGGTGTGTCCTTTAATTAAATTTTGAATTGGCGCGCTGAAATTCCCATCTGTTGTTACAGTGGCCTCCGAGGTCGAAACAATCTGAGGCGGTATGCCATAGTTTACCTGCTGAGCAGATACAGAATTCATATCATAATATTCGAAATAAACCTTGGCTGAGACATCTTTTATTTCAACTTTTCCATTTAGTTTTGCCGAAGTTTCGGTAATGTCTGTGGGTGGCAGTGTCGTAACCTCTGGTTTTGTCGTATTCGGGTCATCTGCCGTGAAACTCCTCGCATTATTGATATCGTCGCAAGCTTGACCGAAAGAATTTTTGGCGCAAAAAACATATTTATAGACATGGCCTTTTATTAGATTTGAAATCGGCGTCAAAACCAGGCCATTTGAAGTTCTTGTTGTTTTCTGTGTTTCGGTTGGAGAAAGCACCATGCTAAATGGATGAGGTATGTTGGTGTAGTCATAATATTTAAACCAGATTTCGGCCGAATTGTCATTCATGGTCACATTTCCCTGCAGGACAGCTGAAATATCAAGTATCTTGAAAGGGTTTAAATTTTTTACGACCGGTTTTGCGCCTGCTGGAGTAAACACGCTTTCATTTTGAACCAATTGCGCCGAGGAAATAGAAGGAATTATTAAAATCAATAAAATAAAGATTTTAAGAAAATATTGAATTTTGTTTTTTTGAAAAATCATTTTTAAAAATTGATATTTAAATCGACTGAAGATTTTTGGAATAATTTTGACGCATTTTCTACAACTATGCCGATATTGGCGTTTCCGCCGCTATTTTTATCCAACGTTATTGATAGTTCGTTTATATTTGAAGTATTTGTCCTTTTTCCATTTATAGACCAATCATACTTTAAATTATTGATATTCTTGTTGTCTGCTGAAAAAAAGTAGGGTTCGGCGGCTATGGTTGTTGGTTCGTTCAAATCTAAAAAACTGCTCAGCGTATTTTCATGTTTTATGCCAAAGAAAGGATCTTTTTTGTAAAGAAGTATTTTTGGCTGGCCGGGCGTGATCGATACATTCCCCTCGGCTGTATTGCCGGCGCTGAGAGAGGAAATAGCCACGCCGATATTGTCGACCGTATCCAAATAGCTGTTTTTATAAATAAATGAATTTTTGCCGAAACCAGAGGCGTTTTGGACCGGATCATAGCCTTTTTTCCATTTGAAAGAAAAATCATTTTCTTTCAATCTGACTCCATCGGCATTCTTGATGTTTGGAATGGCGACGACTTTTATCTTGCTCTCAGACACAGGCAGGGCTTTGCCACGGTAAAATCTCGGCACATAAGAATCGACAGCCTGCCAAAGCAGATCGACTTCGCCCGGCTGGATAATGACCCTCTTGCTTAAAGCTGGCACACCGCCAAGGCTGACATCTACATCAACAGTCGACGGATTGCCGGTTTCGTTTGTGCGGAAAGAGAAATTTTTCTTGCCAACGCCTCTCAGCTCCAGTCGGCCGTCGAGCGTCCAAGAAATATCAGCCTTGTCCAAGTCGGATGAAAAGCTCGAAACTGAGACATTTACATTTTGGAGCGGTTTTGGAATTTTGGGGGTTATATCGATGGAGATGTCGGCCTTGCTTGATTGAGCTGACGCAAAAAATGGCGCGATTAAAAACATTAAAACAAAAATATTTATGTATAATGCTTTAATTTTAAAAAATTCTTTTGGCATTTTTCTAATTATTCAAGTTTTTCAACCTGTCCTCGAGGATTTTTATTTTTTCCTCTATCATCTTTTTTGAATCTTCAAAGTTGGTGATTTCGCCTATTTGTTGGTCGATCTCTTTGTCCATTTCCTTTAATTCATTGATTTTTTTAAGCTCGTTTTCAATCTTGTCTTTTAGGTCTTTCAATTCAGTCAGCTCTTTTTTGATTTTATCCTCTCTTTCATTAATGTCTTCACTAACCTCTTTTTTGACCTGTTCCAGCATTTTCAGCTTATCGCCCAAATCATCCTTGGAAGAAATTTCCCTTTTGTATTTTTCTTCAAGCTGTTTTATTTCTTCCGCCAGGTCAGGTTTCGGAGCGCCGGACACCGGAGTTTGAGCTGGATTTGCTTTCGGCAAATCCAAATCTATGTCAGTTGAAGTATTTTTTTGTTCGTTGTCTGGCATGGCCTAATTATAGCATTAAGGCCGGCCAATTAGAAATTAAACCTTTTATTCAATGGTTTTTTTGATTTGGTCTTCCAGGGAAGAGATTTCCTTTTCAAACATATCCAATTCTTCCAAGCTCAAGGAACCCTCAAGTATTTTTCTGGTTTTTTCCTCTTTCGTTGAAGCAATTTCCGGTTTTTCGCCTTTGGCCACGCCTGGTTCCAGTATGGTCTGGTCGATTTTCGGCCGGATTTCGATTTTTTGCTCCACTTCTGTTCTTCTTAAAAATTCTCTTTCCGCCTCTTCGGCTTTGGCCAAGAGCGTTTTTGTTTCGGTTTTGGGAATTTCTTCTGCTTGAGTTATGGTTAATTTGGCTTTTTGGGCATTTAAGATTTGCGCTGGATCGGAGGTGATGATTTGGTCTTCGGTATAGGAGGCGATGATTTTAATCGCCACATGCTTTAAGCCGGCAAAAAATATGCCCTCGCCGATATTTGATTCCAAAAGGAGATATTTCTCTTCATCAGTCAGGTTGAATGTTTTTTGCAAGGTATCTATCGTGCTCGGTGATTGTTTTAGGAGGAGTTGAATGGAAGAGTTGGTGACGATCGGCACGCCGTACGGAGATTTCATGAAGTCGCCGACATCTTGAGTGATGGTGCAAAGGCCGAGATAATATTTTCGGCCGCGCTTGGCGATAGAATAAAGAAATGAAGCGGTATCTTCGGATTTCATCATCCACCAGGCCTCATCGACAACCAGCAATCTTTTCTTGATATCTTTTCTAACGGCATTCCAAATGAAGTGCGTGACGATATACATGGCGACCGGCTTCAATTCATCTTCCATGTCGCGCACGGAGAAAACCACGAATTTTTTATTGATATCGACATTGGAAGGCCGATTGATGAATCCGGCCCAAGTGCCCTTGGTGTATTTGGATAATTTCTGGACGATAGAATCGCTGCCTTCCATGCCGGAAAGAACCATTTCAAAATCAGAAAGGAGCGGCGGTTCGATATTTGAAAAATCGGAGTTTGGAGTTATGTCTTTCAAGGCATAGGTTTCTGAAATTGCCCGGTCGACGATCGCATCCTCTTCCGGGGTCAGGCCGCCCAGCATCAGCCTGAAAAGGCCGACCAGATTGATGATATTTGATCTCAAGACATCGGCAGCCGTTTCGTCTTCTCTGGGTATTGGCAGGTCAAACGGATTGATGTGATGCTGGGAAGAAAGCGAGATGTTGAAATATCGTCCGCCAACCGATTCGGCCAAGTATTCATATTCTTTTTCCGGATCGATCACGATAACGCTTGTATCGAACATCAGCGTTCTTAGAATTTCCAGCTTGGTCGCATATGATTTGCCGGCGCCAGATTTGGCAAAAATAATGGAATTATAGTTTTCCAGCGAGAAGCGGTCGAAAATCACCAAGCTGGAATTATGCCGATTGACGCCATATAAAATGCCTTTTTCAGAAGTCAGGTCGAAAGAAATAAATGGAAAGATGCTTGAAAGCGGTTCAGAGTTTAGTTTCTGATGAACATTGAGCAGATCATTGCCGAGCGGGATCGTGCTTTTAAAGCCATCTTCCTGCTGAAACAGGGCCGGTTTTATATAGACCAATTTAGACTCCAAAATCGATCTGATTTCAGTTTCTATTTTATAAAGCTCATTTTCATTTTCAGCGTAGATGGTGATGTAAAGACCGACTTCAAAAAGCTTTTCCTGGGCTTGCTGGAGATCATCACGCAATGATTCAAGATCGCGATAAGCGGTGTCGAGTATCGGATCTCTGACCAAGCCTCTTTCCTCCCTGGCATTGATCTGGCTTTGGACCTCGGCAACTTTTTTTTGAAAGGCCTTTAAAACTTTCACTGTATTGACCGGGTGGATAAAAATCGAGACATCAAATATTTTATCCAGATTGATGATCGGCGAGAACCAATTGTCCGTCAAAAAACGCGGATAGGAGATTATGAAAAAGCTTCGGACTATTTTTTCTCCCAGATTTAATGATTTGGATTCGATCTTGAGGGCCGACGGAGCGATGATGTCCTGCAGTTCCAGTGTGGCGGCCTGATAGATTTCTTCAGGCAGGATCGGCAAAACCGACTTCTCCTCAGCTGTCTTTTTTTTGCCGAAAATTTTGTCAAAAATTGCCATATTATTCTTTAACCGAGCCGGAAGTTTCGCCCGGGTTGAAAATCTTATAAAATAATTCAACGACCTCCTCCGTGCCGAGCTTCACTACGCGTATGCCCATGCGTGAAAGGCCTTGTTCGATGATGCCGACTCTTTGTTCCAGCTGAGTTCTTTTTTCTTCAAAGCTCAGAGTTTCCTCGCCTTTTTTTTCTTCAGCCGTCTTCTTTTTGCCAAATAGGCCGCTTAAAGAACCGAGCACTCCGCCACCGCTGAGCGGTGCGGCAGAATAAGGCACGACAACAAAAAAGTTTTTCGTCATGATGTTTACGGATTCATTGAAATTCCTGATGAAATCGATATATTCCCTGGTCTGGACTTTGAGCAATGGCTCTTCAATCTCTCGCAGGCGATTTTCGAGAAGCGTCAGATATGGCCGGATATCGAGCCTGCGGGATTGGATGCAGATCTCAACTGAGAAATCCAAGGAATTTAAAAAAGATTGGAATTGCAAAATGACCGCTTTCTGCTCTTCGAAAGATTTGAGCGACAAGTTTATCGAAGAAGCGAGCAAGATCGCTCTCATGCCGCCGTCTTTCAATATCACGATTCCGTCGCGAACTTCTTTGATCGGCACAAATTCCTGGGCCGGTGTCGCATTTAAAGCCATAATTTGATTATATAATATATGACTGCTAATTTCTAATCGCCCTATTTTCTTTTCATATCGAGAACATCCAAACTCCAAGAAATATCTTTCAATTTGCCTTCGGTCAGTCTTGGCGCATAGGTGATTTCCGGCTTTTTTATTTCCTCAACCTTTTTGGCTTCTTTTTTGCCGGTTTTCTTTTGCCAGACATAGAGTTTGGTCTGGGTCATGTAAGTCAAAAAAGCCTGCATTATGTTTATAAAAGGCTTTTCGTTGACTCGAATAAAAGTCAGAGCAGCTGCCAAGCTGATGACTGGCACGATAAATATTACAGCCAGGTAAAACGGCAAAGTCCTGTATAAGACATATGCAATGCCCGCGCCGCCGGCCATATAGGCGAATTGCTTGAAGGTGAAAGGTCCGAAAATTTTATCTTCAATGTCTATAAATTGTGGTACTCGAAATCTCATGATTTTTATATAGGCCTCTCCCTATAAGGGTCGATTTTTGGGGCGTTTGCGGTTTCTTCCTTTGCCTCGCCAGAGCCTGGGGCGGCGGCGGGTTTCATGATGGAATAATCGGTCTCAACTTTTGGCAAGCTGAAATTGCCGGCCATTTTATCGCTGACGATTTTGATCGACTCTGTTCTCGGCGGGTTTTCGATGGCGCGGAGCAAATCTTCTCTTGCCATGCCATAGCCTTGGGCGTCGGCAGGTCTGGTTTCTTCATGAACTGAATCAACTGTAGACATTTCCTCTTCGGTGGTTTCTAGGTTGGCATCTTTGAATTCCTCGTCATAAATTTTTACCAATGCCTCTCTGATTGGCCTGAAGATCATTTCATTGCTGTCATTTACAATGGTTTTAATTTTGTCATCTGGCAGGCCCAGTCTTGATTTGATTTGATTTATAAAATCATCCGGATAAACCAAGCCGATTATTACAAGAAAGATCTCATCTTGCAGGGTTGCTAATTTGTCGACATGCAGAGAGTTTTTCTGGCCGATTTCTTGAACTTTACTTTCCCAATCGAAAGATGCGACTGCTTGCCTGATTTCAGGCGGCAATTTGGCGAATTGTTCTTTGATTAAATTTTCTGTTTCATTTTCCATTTTATTTTAAGATTTATTAATTATTTTTTTTATCTTTATCTTCTTTGGGTTTGTCCTCTTTTGGCTTATCTTCCTCCGGTTTTTCATTTTTAGGTTTTTCTTCCTCAAAAAGTTTTTTAGCTGCTTCGTACATTTTATCTTTTTCAGATTTGCTCTTGCTCAAACCCCTGATCTTGTTGGCAGATTCAAGATCGGTCGGTTTATAACTGAAGAATGTGCCCTTTTCTATCCTTTCAGCGTAGGCGGTTTGCCTAGTTTTGTTTAGGTCTTTGATTCTTTTATCTTCTTCATCAACGGTTTTGCTGAAATCAAAAATCTTTTCTTCATCTTTGTTGAATGTTTGTTTTTCTATTTTTTCCTTTATTTTTGCAATCTTTTCTTCATTTTTTTCTTCCGCCAAATCAATTTTCAACTGTTTTAATTCTTTCTTTCTTTTCTTTATATCAGCAAGCTGCTCATCATTTGTCATCTTAGCTAGATCGAGCTTGAGTTGATTTAAGGTTTCGAGTTCTTTACCAGAAGCCACAAGTGATTTGGCAAACTCTTCTTCATTTTTGAGAATTTCTTTTTGCTTGGCTTCGTAGCCGCCCTTGCCGGAAGCTTTGCCCAAATCCCAGCTGGCTTTTTTCATCATATAGTTGAACCACTTGCTGTCTCTAAGGTCAAAGCTTGAGCTGCCGAGATATTTGGCAATATCAAGCCCTTTCTTGCCCAAGGTGTTTTTAACATCCTCGACTGATCTGATGCCAAAGACTGTTTTAGGCGCGGCGGCGGCCATGTCTTTCAGACTTCTTGTTTCAGAGGCTTTTTTCTCTTCAGCCTTCGCTTTTTCTTCTTCTCTGGTTTTTTCGATCGCGCTTTTGGCGGCAATGTCGCCAGCTAAGGTTTGATCTGCGGTTTTTGTTTCTTCGGGTTTCTTTTCTCCTGTCAGAGCTTCAGTTTGTTTTTGTGTTGGTTGTGTTTCCACTTTGATTGTTTGTTGTTTAGGCTGTATTGGAGCGGTTGTATATATTTTTGATTCGGGCGAAGTAAATGTTTCTGTTTCTGGCGATTGAGCTGGAGCTTGCCTTATTGCCCCAGTTGGGGCAGTTGGGAAGATTGGAGCCGGGCCGGCAGGGATCGGCGCATTCCTGCCGGCGATTTGGATGCCTGATCTTTCGGCTCTGGCTTTTAATTCTTCCTCTTCTTTTCTTCTCCTTCTTTCTTCTTGCATTCTTAAGATCGTGCCTGCTGTATTGCGAACACTTGGAACGGTGTCGACTCCGGGTCTTTGAAATAGGACAGCTGGACCAAGGTCTTCTCTTTCCGGTCTTTCTAAAGTTAGCGGTCCAGCAATGGGTCTTCTGGGGATAGGCTTAAATGGTACCCGGCCCGGAGTTACTGGCGATAGTGGCTGTATCGGCGGACGAGTTATTCCCTCGTCCCCCCCGGTGCCAGTCGGTCCGCCTTCTCCGCCTCTGCTGGTTGCCAATGAGGCCCCAAGCCTGCCTAAGGTTGATCGGCCAACTAAAGCTGCTCCGCCAATAGCCGCTCCGCCGACAAAACCGGCGACAGCTCCGGCATATTGATTGATAGTATTGCCGATTTTTCCAGCATAGGTTTGAGCGATGCTCTTTGCTTCAATGAGCATAAACATTATCAGGGCAAATGGCAGAATGACATTCACGAAATTACCGAAAGTATTGCCTTCCAATTTTAATTTGTCGCCTATGCCGGTGAGCAGGCCGGTATCCAGGAATTTAATAATCAGCCAAAGCAGAAATATGAAAATCGGCGCCAGGGCGGTCAGGCTGGTTAAATTGCCCCACCAATTGCTCCAGCCCCAGTCTTTCAGAGCTTTATCGCCGTCGGGCAGGGCCCTGGATATGAATGCAAAAGGCGAAAAAATCATTGCCAGCATCAGGCCGACCACTCGGCCGACGAAAAGAAAAGCAACGGAGCAAAAAACATAGATCATGACCAAGTTTATGATCGTTGCTAAAATAATCACGACCAGATAGGGCGTTTTGATAGAATCCTCATTTACATTTTCATTTGTTACTCCGGCGGAGGCAATAATATTTTGCGGATTAAATTTGGCGACCAAGGCTGATGAAACTTGCGTTTCTCCTTTTTCGCTTTCGACAACGCCGCCATTTTGATTAAGTATTGTTACGCCAATATCATTATATAAAACTCCGGCCAAAATGTTGCCGGCGTCGACTATGGCTTTTGTAAAGAATAGGCTGAAATTGATCAACAGCGCTATAATTATCACGTTTTTGATCAACTTGTCGCTGCCACCCAGATCAAGGATAGTTTTGATTGCCGCAAAAATTAAGACAAAAATAAAGGCGATATTGGAAAGATCCCTGACGACTCCCCAGCCCTGAGTTACAAAAGTCGATCCGCTATAAGATGAGCTTTGAATAGAATAGAAAACAAAGAAATCCAAGAATTTTGCCGCCAGTCCGGCTAGCCAGCTCGTCGGCACCCAGAAGAGATAGTAGACGACTTGAATGACACAGCCGTAGATTGATGAACCGCTTGAAATTAAGCCACAGCTTGGAAGTATGTCTTCGTTTGCTTTATTTTGCTCCGGGGCATTCTGAAGCTGGTCTATTATCCCGCCACCTACGCCAGTAGCAGTTGGTATTATGGCAGTGTCGCTGTTTTGAAAATTAGCGTTGACCGAATTAGGATCGCCAAATTTAAATGAAATAACATTTGAATATGTAGTCACGAGTGACGCATCGGTATATTGAGCCCTGGCATAATAGAGTTTGTTGGCGGTAAGCTGTTTGCTTAAAACAACCCCCAGAGTTTGTTGGCCAGCTGTTTGTTGTAATTGTATCGGAGTGACGGTTGTGTACGGTGAGCCGAAATTATTATTGCTCGGATTATATGAATCATAAACAGCAAGCCCAAAATTACCATTAGTTATTTCGGCAACATTGGCATTAACTATCATGCCAAAAGATGCGTAATTACTGACCACATTTGACGCGGTAATCCTTAAAGCAACAGCTGCTTCCGCTTTTTTTGTACCACCAAAACCGATCGGCAAAAAAGCCGACAAGACAATAACTGCCAATAAAATATAAGGTAGAATCTTCCTCATTGTATTTCTAAGTATAACAAGTAAATTGTGAAAACTTAAGTTAATATTTGCCTTTTTGTGGACAAAAAAATCCCGCAAAATATTTTGCGGGATTTTTTGCTATCTGAATCTATAATAGTATTCGTAGTCATGTGGCGGAGTTTTTAAGATCGGTTTGATCTGTCGGCTTTCTATCAATACGCCGAGCAAGTATTCATTTACGATAATGCTGCCGTTTGATTGCATTTTAAGCTCATAAGCTGCAACATCCGGATAAGAAACGCGGACTTCTTTGCCCATATTGTCGACATAGCCCAAGATTCCAGCCAAGAAATGGGCCGTGTCGGCAGAAAATAGATTCATGTCCATGCCGGTTTGATAGCCGTACAATCTAGCTAGGCTTGGAATGCCGATGATCTGTCTTTGAAAAACATGTTCGACGCCTTCATGGTAGCGGACGACAATGTCGATACCATTATTGGTAACATTGACCGAACCATTCGGCCCATTTGAAATGATCAAGCCGGTTTCCGGGCCGTATGTGCCGCCCACTGTTCCCGGTCCGGTAATGCCGGATCCTGTGGGTGAAACAATTCCGCCACCCGTATTTGTAGTTGTGCCTCCTCCGGTGGTATCGATTGGTCCTGTACCCGGAGAATTGGTCGGCGGGCAAGGATTGCTAGGGGTTGGCGGTATAACCGGTCCGCCATAGCCTGGATCATAGGTGATCGGCGTGCCGGGCGGACAGTCAGCGCTCGAAGTTTGGCCCAAAGTCGTGAAGCTAAAAATCGATCCTCTAAGCTTCTGGCTGCCCAATTTAGCCCAGGCTCTGTAGTAGTAAGTTTTGCCAGGCGTTAGATTGGTGATTTTTTTTGCAACCTCATCGTATTTATTGGCCTGCATTTGAATATTGACTGTCAGTGTTCCGACACCCTGGACCACTTTTGTGTAATCATCGCTATATTCAAAATAAATGGCTCCGCCGGAGCTGGTTGCATTATTGTATGCGGCTTTCAGATTGGCCCATGTATTGTTCACATTAAAGGCATATTCTGTCGCGATTGTTGTTTGGCCGCAAGTTTGGCAAGGCTTGGTCACAAAACTGCCGACTGTATTATTCAAGTAGGTTATCAATTTTTTGTCCGATACGATTGCGCAGTAGTAATATTTTGTATCTGGTTCGAGGCCGGCGATGTCTTGGCTAAAGGCATGAGTGCTGCCATTGCCTGTGCCGAGAACAATGTCCTTGGTCGATATCATGTTTGAGCCGTAAATATCCTTGCAGAAAACCGGCGCCGGATATTGCTTGGCATATCGGAAATAAGCGATATTTTTCAGGCCTTCATTGCCCAGGACTGCCACGCCGGAGAGTGTTGCGCTGTTCTCGGTAATATTGCTTGCCGGATAAAGGCTGACAGATGAAGGCGAGGCGAAACCCGCGATCGGCAGTGTGGCTGAAATTAAAATAAAAATTTTTAAGATATTTTTTTGCATATGTTTAATAAATGCCAAGCGCCTTTTCCCAATTATTGCCGTTGCCTCCACCTCCTGAATCTTTAAGTTTTAATATTGTATTTATCGGAATAGTTTCCAGAGCCCAAGTGCTGTTCCGCCATGCAATAAAATCCAAAAATCCAGTATTGGTTCCGCCGGGCGCTTTGGTTTCATCGCTGCCAGTATATCCGGGAACATAACCAACTCTATTTGGGTAGCTATATAAAATAGGTTTAAGATATTTAGGCCTTATTTGATTATATTGTTGCCAAAGCAGGCTTTGCATCCGGTTTTCCAGGTCTTTTTCGCAGCCATCCGGTCCTTGTAATAAAACATCATAGATGTAATTTTTCTTGTCTCGGGCCTGCTTGTAGAGATTGTCCATGTTGGCCACATCGTCTCCGGTCGAGAAATTCGCTGATAATCTGGCAAACTGGGTGACGATCGGCGAACTAGGATCAAAACTATTATCGTAGTCGGCCGCCGCCGGGTCGAGCGCGTCAATTTTTGATTTCAGTGTTTGCAATCTTTGAATGACGCTCTTTCTGAAAGCAATATCATCCTTATTGTTTTGGATGATTTTTTCATAACCTGGAATTTTTTTAAATTCCACTGACGCTTCTTCTGCTACTCCGGGCAGTACTTGAAAATTGTAATATTTATTCATCAATTTGGCGTGTTCATTGAAAACAAAAGTCAGCAGGTCCGCAAAGCTTTGTTTTGAACAAAGGGCGGCATTTTTATCATCGTTTATGTCAAAGGCGTCAAAGCCAGTCATGCTGTAAAAAATATTTTTATAAAATTTTGAACCCTTTTTAGCTCCATCGTCACCGCAAGCAGATTCCGCCTCAGCCACATCATAACCGAAGTTTAGAGCTATACCGATCGCCCCGGTCTTTTCTGATAATTGCATTAAAGAACCCAAAAAAGTATCGCTAAAGCCCGTGAAACTTGCCGGAAATGTTTGGATTATCAAATCCAAATTTCTTCTGGCGTCATTTTCCCAGCCAGGGTGCGGACCCGGGATGCAGTAATCCAGCTGATAGATATTTTTTATCAGATTTTCCAGCTCAGAATTGTATTGATCTATTTTATCTAAATAAGTTCTTTGTTCATCGATGAAGGCTTGAGTCAGATCGGTTTTTAAATTGAAATCCATATGGGAAGCAAGCCAAGAGCTTGGATTTGAAAAGCTTTGGAACTGCACGCTTTGTGTCGGTCCAAAAATCGAAGGATCGTTCAGGTCGGTGATTTGGGTATTGTCGGGGCCGCTCAGCCCCTTCAGTCCTTTTGTTGTTAAATCGGAAATAAATTTATTTAAAGCCGCATCGCCGATCGCCGCCAAGGCCGAATTGATATCGTCAGCCACCTCCAAGCTTCTTTCGGAAGAATTAGCAGAATAGGTTAATTTGTCGGCGATCAGTTTGCCCGGGGTGACATATTCCCATCTATTGCAAAGCCGAGCGCCAGGTTCGCCGCGAAGTGCCGCGCTGTTTTCAGCGTGAGTGACTCCTTCCGGATCGGCGCAGCGTTCGTCGCCTAAGAAGCCGCCGGCATCGCGGATAGAGTCTTTAATCTGGGTCGCCCTAGAATCAAATGTGCCTTGCAGATTAACCGATAAGGCATTGGAAGCCATCAAGCTGAAGCCGATCGGATTGTTTTGCGGATATTGAGTCATGCCGAGCCAGGCATTCCAGCCGCCGATATTGAAATTGGTATAAAAATCGGCCGAGACCGATCCAGGGTTAGTCCTTTGAATGAAATTATTTAAAGAATATTGGGCGTTGGTTGCAAATTTATTTCTAAAACCGCCGATGAAGTTTTGCATGAAATTCTTGCCGAATGGAAATAAATTCGGATCATTGATGCTATTGCCGAAAGCCAAGATCTCGTCTTGAGCGATATTCTTAAAGAAAGAGCCGGGATCTTCCAAAAAGAAAGGCTTGCCTTCGTAGCCGGTATTGATCCAATCTATGATTCCCATGGTAATTTTTTGAATGAAGTTTTTGATGATGATTTTTGCGAGGCTGTCCAAGCAGCCGCCTTTTTTGCTGAGATAGCCTGTTGCTTTTTTTACATCAGTAGTTTTTTCATTGATAGCATCAATTTTTCTATTAAGAGATGTGCTGTATACAGGCACAGAGAGTTCATTGCTTGTTTCATCAAGCGCTATGCCATCAAGATTGCCATTTCCTCCAGTATTTCCGGAACCTGTTTCAGTTCCAAAGAGTTCTTTAATTCCATCGCCGAGCAGCTTGCCACAGCTTTTTGTTTTCCAGTCTTCGGCGGCCGAATTAGATGTGTTTATCGTATCAGATGATGGAATATCTATCGATTCAGCTGTCGCGCCAAAGCTTGTAGTGTCGGCGATGTTTTCAGCATTTGCTTTACGAACTGGCCAAAGCAAAAAAGACGGAGCGATCAAACCCAGGATTAAAATAGGCAAAATCAGATTTTGGGAATTTTTTCTATTCATTCGAAGCAAACTGACGACAAAATAATCAAAAAATTACCTTTCTATTATACCATTATTGATCAAATATGTCCTTAATTCTTCGGAAGCATTGATGAATTCTTCGCTGTATCTTTGATATTGGGAAAAGCCGACGAGAACAGTCAGCGGATCATCGGTGATTTTTGAGAATTTGACGATCGATTCACCTGTATTATAAGCGCTATTTGCTATATCCAAGTGTTTTTGAATCAGATTTTCCGGCACTTTTAATCCCTGGACCTCTTTTGAAAAATCTTTATAGGCTTCAGATATTTTTATAAGCTTTTCCGGATCTGTTTCGCCGCTGATCGGGTCGACAAAGCTTAATTCATCGCCAAGACCCTGTTCTTTGTATTTTATAAACGCTTTTTTGGCTTCGTTGTAATATTTTGCTTGCGTTTCTCTGTCTGAGCTATCCGCTTTATTAATCTCTTCTAAAACATAAATGTCTCCAAGCGTTACGCTGGTAATTTTTTCTCCAAGCAGACTTGAAACATTGCTGATCGCGTCTTTGTTTAAATTGCCGGATTGCTTTAGGGCATTGATGGTTGTAAATAATTCGCGGGAGAATTTTTCGGTTTCATTCAATTCTTCATCTGACTTGATTGCTGTATCAGCATTTTCGATCTTCAGCTCTTCTTTTTTTTGCTTGACCCAGTCGGCATCAGATACGCCTTCATGAGTGTATCTATTTTTGGGATCCAGGCCCCACAAAGATTCTTCCCAGTCGGCAATGCCGTCATTGTCGGTATCTTTTTCCGACAACTCTTTAATGCTCATGTTTTGGGCTAAAATTTCGGCCGATCTTTTGCTTGATGATTCTTTATTTTTTTTAATGAAATAGCTGGCAAGCAAAACAACGATAAAAACGCCGATGGCGCTTCCGGCAATAATCATGAATTTTTTGCTTGGCAGATAATTTTTCATTTATTTAGAAGTTCCATACATGGTTATAGGAGTAAGTTCGACTATTTCTGTCGCCCCTGTTGCCACTTCTGTGCAAGTTATAATTGCTGGCGTCGGATTATAAGTGCCGAGGATCCATTGGCCGACCCTTGCCGCATTTTTTGTTTTGGAAATAATGCCCGTCGGGATCAAGTAACTGGTCGGCGCTTTATTGATTGGCCTGATGGTAATAGATGTTCCAGGCACAAGACATTCAAAGCTGGCTGCTTCCAGCGCTTCTATCTCGACTGCTTTGGTGTTCAAAACTTTTCCGCCGAAGGGCATTTTTGCCGCCCGAGTTAAGTTTTGAGCCCTGGCAATACTTAGAGAACCCATGGAAAAAATAAAAAAACCAAAAATAATTAGAAAAATAAAACCTCTTTTCATGCCCGCATTATATCAATGTTGATCGGCATAAACAAACCCAATCTTCGAGAGATAAATCTTCCGCCCTGGATTTTTGGTCTATTTTGCAATTTAAAAGATGTTCCGCGGTCCGGCTGCCAAGCAATGATTTCAGATTTGAGGCCAGCATTTTGCGTTTGTGTGAGAAGCCGGCCTTTACGATCTCAAAGAATTTTTCTTCGCTGATTTTATTTTCCGTGAAAATCTTTCTAGAAATCTCGCCTATTTTCAATATGGCTGAATCGACTTTTGGTTCCGGCGAAAAGTATCTTTTTTGGACAGTGGCGATATATTTCGGCTTGCCGTAGGCTTTGACCGAGATTGAAAGGATGCTTTCTTTCTTGTCGCGCGCAACGATTCTTTCGACCACTTCTTTTTGCAAAAGCAGGACCATGGTATCCGGCTGATATTCTGCTTCCAAGAACTTTCTGATGATCGCGCCGGTGATGTAATACGGAATATTAGCGATTATTTTATATGGCATTTCGTAAGATATCAAAATATTCGGATCAAATTCCAAAATATCTTTTTCCAATATTTCCAATCTGCCTATGGCGATTTCGGTATTAAATTTTTCTTTCAATATTTCGATCAGTTCCGGATCTTTTTCGACAGCAATGACTTTGCCGGCAAATTTCAGCAATCGTTCAGTCAGTGCTCCCTTGCCCGGACCGATTTCCAAAATCAAATCTCCGGCATTTACATCCCCTGCATCGATAATATCGGCAAGCGCTTTTTGCGATTTCAGGAAATTCTGCCCCAGTGATTTTTTTGCTTGATAGTTCATTTATATATAAATAGATTTTATGCTCAAATATTGCTTTTTTTCTTTTTCAATCAAATCTTCCGGTATGTCGAAAAGAAATTCCGACGGCGTATTGAATTGCCTTTTGCCGAAAATCATTCGAGTGTTTGCAAAAGATAAATAAAGTTTTTCTCGGGCGCGGGTCAGGGCGACATAAAAAAGCCTTCGTTCTTCTTCCTTTTCCTCCGAGCTGGCATTTTCGTCTCTGGCGTGCGGAAAAAGGTCTTGCTCCAAGCCGACGATAAAAACTTGCTTGAATTCAAGGCCTTTTGAAGCATGGACGGTCATCAGTCGAACGCCATTCTTCTCATCTTTCAATGTATCTTGATCGCTCATCAAGGCCGCCTCCTCGAGTAATTTTTCCAGGCCTTCCTCCGGATCGAAGCCGTCGTATTTTTTGGTCAGGGTCACTAATTCTTTGATGTTTTCCAGTCTTTCCAAATCTTCGCCGTCGCCGCCTGCAAGCATCTTTTCCATTTCTGTTTCTTTGATGATGAAGCGCATTGTTTCCGAGACTGGGTGAATAAGGGCGTATTCTTTTATCTTTTCCAATAAATTATAAAAAGAAAGTATTTTGATCTGCATCTTTTCCGGCAAGCTTTCTTTTTGGCCGGCGAAGATTTTGGCGATGGTTGTTTTGCCTATTCCCCTTGCTGGCAAGTTGATGACTCTTTTGATATCAGACAGGCTGTCCTGATTTAAAGCCGCTCTTAAATACGACAAAAGGTCTTTGATCTCTTTTCGCTCAAAGAATTTTACACCCAAAACTTGATAAGGGATATTGTAAGTCAAAAGCGCTTCTTCCAAGACTCGAGATTGGAAATTGGCTCTGTATAAAATCGCCATGTCATTTAATTCGGTAAAAATAACAGAATTTTCTCGGGCAGAGCCGCTAGGCAATTTTTCAAGGTCTGGCTGACCCCCTTCCGAGGACCTGAAAAATTGCCTAGCGGCGGCGTTGTTATCCATAATCTCTAAAATCTTTGTCGCGACAAAATCAGCTTCATCATTTTCATCAAAAGCTTCGTAAAGATTTATTTTTTCGCCTGTGCCGGATTTAGTAAAAAGATTTTTATCTATGCGCTGTTTATTTTTTTTGATAACCTCATTGGCTGCCTCGAGGATGTTTTGCGTTGAACGGTAATTCTCTTCGAGAATTATAACTTTGGCTCCCGGATAATCTTTTTCGAAATGCAGAATATTTTTCAAATTGGCTCCGCGCCAGCTGTAAATATTTTGATCGCTGTCTCCGACGACGCAGATATTTTTATTTTCTCCGGTCAGCAATTTGCACAGCTCGTATTGGATCTGATTGGTGTCCTGATATTCGTCGACATGGATATATTTGAAGCGGTTCTGATAATTTTTTTTCAATTCCTCATTTCTCTTCAGCAGTAAAACAGTTTTCAATAGCAGGTCATCGAAATCCAAAGCTTTCTCTTTGTTTTTCAATTCGTCATATTTTCTCCAAACTCGGGCGGTTAATTTTTCTATAAATTCCGAAGCGTCTTTTTCAAATTGCTCCAAGGTTATAAAATTTCCTTTTTGCCGAGAAATGATGTTTTTAAATCTTCTGGCTTCGTATTGTTTCGGATCCAAATTGTTTTCCTTGATTGATTCTCTTAAAAGGCTTGTGGCATCCGAATCATCCAAAATGCTAAATTGCTTGGGTAATCCCAGCTCTCTAAAATTTTCCCTCAAGATTTTTACGCCGAGCGAATGAAAAGTGCTGATCAGCGGTTTTTGATCGCTTTGTAATCCGCTTTTTTCAATCAATCCCAAAGTCCGCTCCCGCATTTCGCTCGCGGCCTTATTGGTAAAGGTAATAGCCAGGATGTTTTCCGGATTCACGCCTTTTTTGATTAGATTGATGATCCGGTGCGTCAGAGTTTTGGTCTTGCCCGATCCGGCGCCGGCAAAAACTAAAAGAGGGCCGTCTTTGTGCAAAACAGCCTCTCTTTGTTCGTTGTTTAAATTTGCCAAGTGATCCATTCTCTAAAATCTATCACATCTTGCTAGCAATTTATATCTTTACACAAGTCGTTGACTTTTTGGCTCATTTTGCTACCATATATCCCGCACTGAACTTTCCGGAGGACGCCGAAATGACATTAAAAAAATTAGACTTATTTTACCTAAAAATCAAAAATCAGAGACCTCCATATCTTACATTTCAAGGAATCTGATAAAAAAAGCCTTATTTTACAAGCCTCTAATACTAAAGGCTTCTTTTGTTTTTTTGGCTGTTTTATTTTTATTTTCGTCCAAAACAGCCGAAGCCAGCTTTTTTTCAAAGATTTTTGGATCAAATGACGCTCAGGCAGCTGATATTCAGGTTATTCCTAGCGCTGAAAATTCCCAAACCCTGCCGATCTTGCAGGCCAATATTTCGCCAAATCGGGATGCTAAAGGTGGCGGCGATATAACCATTGAAAATTCGGCTCTTTTGCCGGAAATCGGCCCTCTTGGCACGGCCAAGGATGTAAAATCGGAATTCGTTTCCGACGAAATCGTGAATTATGTCGTTAGAAAGGGTGATACCCTGGCCGGCATTGCTAAAATGTTTGATGTTTCTCAAAACACCATTATTTGGGCGAATGGTTTGAAAAAAGGCCAAGCTTTGACAGAAGGAGATAATTTGCTGATTTTACCGGTTACTGGCGTTAAATACACGGTTAAAAAAGGAGATACTTTAAAAAATATCGCCAAGAAATTCAAGGGCGACGTTGAAGAAATCGGCAGATTTAACGGCATTACCGAGGAAACTCTTTTAGCTATTGGCGATACTTTGATTATTCCGGATGGCGATTTTTCCGCCGGCGAAGATGGTCCGGTCAAAAATCCCAAAAATCCGGTCAAAACTTATAGCGGCCCATCTTATGCCGGATATTATATGCGCCCGATTGCAGGCGGCCGAAGAACTCAAGGTGTTCATGGCCATAATGGCGTCGACCTGGCTGATTCTGTCGGTACGCCAGTCATGGCTTCCGCTTCCGGCACAGTCATTATTAGCAGAAATTCTGGCTGGAATGGTGGTTACGGCAAATATATTGTTATCTCTCATGAAAACGGCACTCAGACGCTTTATAGCCATTTGAGTGAAACAAGAGTTTCTGTTGGCGAACAAGTGAATCAAGGTCAAACGATTGGCTTGTTGGGCAATACCGGCAAATCAACCGGCGCCCACCTCCACTTCGAAATCCGCGGCGCCAAGAATCCATTTTAAAAAATCCCGCATTGTGGGATTTTTTATTTTCTAATTTGTTCTCGGCCTGTATTGCAAGGCTTCCATGATGTGCGCAGTTTCTATGTCTTCTGAATCAGCCAAGTCGGCAATGGTTCGCGCCAGTTTGATGATCCGATGATATGCCCTGGCTGAGAGATTCAATTTTTCAGCACTTGAATTCAAAATATTTTTAACTTCATCTTTGATCCGCATTTGGTCGATATCTTTCACATTCATCTCGCCGTTATTTTTTATCTTGCGTCCGAGCTTTTCAAATCTCCGCGCTTGGATTTCTCTAGCCTTCTTAACTCTCTGGCTTATATTATTGGTGCTTTCGCCGACTTTATTTTTATCGGACAGCTTGTCATAATCAATGCTTTCAACCCTGAGCCAAATATCGACGCGGTCGATGATCGGTCCGGAGATTTTTCTTTTATATCTATCTAGATCTGTCGGCCGGCAAATGCATTCTTTTTGCTTGGAGCCTTGGAAACCGCAAGGACAAGGATTCATTGCCGCGACTAGAATGAATTGCGCCGGGAATCTGGCCGTACCCTTGGATCTGGAAATATTCACGACTCGGTCTTCAAGCGGCTGGCGGAGCGATTCAATCACCTTTTTATCAAATTCCGGAAATTCATCCAGGAAAAGAACTCCGCGATGAGCCAGGGTCACTTCGCCCGGCTTTGGAAAACTACCCCCGCCGACAATTGAGACATAAGAAGATGTATGATGAGGCGACCTGAACGGCGGAGTAATGATGAGTTCATCGTTTAATGCGCCGGCGATGGAATGAATGCCGGTGATTTCAAAAATTTCTTCCGGATCGAGGCTCGGCAATAAATACGAGAAAGCCCTGGCGAGCATTGTTTTGCCAGTGCCGGGTGGGCCGGACATGGCGACATTGTGTCCGCCGGCCGCGGCGATCTCCAATCCCCTTTTTGCGCCTTCTTGACCCTTGATGTCGGAAAAATTTACGGCCGGATTTATTATCGAATCATAATTTATTTCAGTTTTTGGCTGGGTCAGGATTTTAAAAATTTTCACTTCTTCACCCTCTTTGGCTTTTGCCCGGCCTTTTTCGTTCAAATGCCTGATGACCTCAAGCGCATTTTTAGCGCCAAAAACTTTGATGCCATCGATCAGCGCGGCTTCTTTGGCGTTGCCGATCGGCACATAAATTTCTTCAAAGCCATTCGCTTTGGCTGTTTGAACCAATGGCAAGACGCCTCTGATATTTTGCAAATCGCCGTTTAGCGACAATTCGCCCAAGAAAATTTTTTTCTCCGGATCAAACTTTATTTCCTCGACGCACAAAAGATAGCCCAGGGCGATTGCCAGGTCAAAAAATGATCCTTCTTTCTTGATCTCAGCCGGAGCCAGCGAGATGATGGTTTTCTGGTTGACGCTTTTAGGCGATGTGAAGCCGGAATTTTTGAGAGCCGAACCGACGCGGTCTTTGGCTTCGTCGACGGCCTTGTCCGGCAGACCGACAATAGAAAAAGAGTTTAAGCCGCGAAAAGTGTCGATTTCGACGGTAATGATCTGACCTTTGAGAAGATGCGTTTGAGCTGAATAAACTCTTGCAAAAGCCATAAGAAAATTTCTAATTTATGTTTATAAATTACTCCATGTGATCCTTGCAGTTTCTGGCTGCCGGATTCGCTTCAAGCCTGTCGGCTTCGATTTCTTTATTGCATGTTTCACAGAGGCCGTATTTTCCTTCATCAATTTTTTGCATTGCCGAATCAACTTCATTCAGGCGTGTTTCTAGGGAATTCAAAGTCGAGCTTCTGGTTTGGAAATCTTCGTCATGGTCGGCCAAGTCGTTTTCGTCGGCTTCGTGGACGGTTGTTTCTTCGATGATCGGCACCGCTTGCCAGTCGTTAGTTTTTTCATCAAATCGTCCCAAGCTGCTCAATTCTTCAATTAAAATTTTTTTCTCTGCTTCTAATTTTTCTCTGAAATTTTTTGTGTCCGTTATCATGATGTCATGATAACATTTTATTGTCTTTTGCCGCAAATTATTTGATAATTTGAGAAGTGTATAACCGCAGCAATGCCTCCGCAATCAGATCGCTGTTTTGAGTTATGAGAATTGTTTGTTCATCTAGAAAGAGATACATCAAGGCAATTTTTCCGTTTTCATCTTTTAAGATCCTGATATCTTTATTGTTTATAAAACCGTCTTCAAACTTAGTTCCAAATATATTTGCTCCATAGTCTGAAATTTTTATATTGAAAAGCTTAAACAGATCGTCAAGAATATATTTTTCCCAGTCGAGCAGGCCGGATGACGCGTTCTGAAATGAATCGGTTTTCAGTATTAAAAAAGGCCATTTCTGCCCATTCGAATAAAAGCCAAACATAAATTTGTTTTGGATAAATGGCTTCAGATTTTCCGGCAAATCGATTTTTAAAATTGAAAAAAACTTATCCAGGTAAATTTTTTGGCTTCCGGTGTTTGTTTTTTCAGCTGGGTTTATTTCAGTAATCTGGCCATTTTTTGAAGCTGATCCGCCAGTTTCTTTTCTTATCAAATTTAAAACTTTTTCTCCGGACAGCTCGGTGATATCGATTTGTTCTTGATTGTCAGGAAAAATAATTGATTTTTCGGCTGTTGTTTGGATATTTACTAAAACCGCTTTATTTTTATTTGAGTTGATTAGAAAAACGATTCCACCAAGCAAAAGGATTCCGCTAAATATGGCAAAGGCTATATTCATCTTTAATTTTCTTGATTCAAGAGCCAGGCTTTCCTCTTTTTCTTTATGTTCGATTCTAGCCAGCCTGATAGCTTCGCCGCCTTTTTCTGTGATTACGCGAGCCATGTCCTCGGCATAGGTCCGAATTGTTTTTTTAGGCTCATTGTCCGCTTTTTCTTTTTGATTATCTTCCAACAAGTTAGATTTATTTATACCCAATAAGATATTTCTTTGGATTATGATCCAAGTCGACAAAATCGTCGGTTACTTCTCTCAGTTTTGAGGAGGTGGATTTGCCGAAGGCTACAACTTCGACTTGGGCGCCGGAGTGAATTTGCAAGTATTCTACAAGCGGAATAAAGTCGCCGTCGCCGGAAAAGATGATTACCGCATCCAGTTTTGGAGACATGGTGATGGCGTCTACGGCCAAGCCGACATCCCAGTCGGCTTTTTTGGTGCCACCGGGGAAAATCTGCAAATCTTTTCTTTTGGTTTCTATGCCCAATTTTTCCAGAGCCTCAAAAAAAGCTCTTTCGTCTTGGCTTTCGGTATTTATGACATAGGCCAAGGCTCGGACAAGTTTGCGTCCAGCCACGACATCTCTCAGCAAAGCGCCAAAATTAACCCTTCTTTTATAAAGGTTTTTTGCGCTGTGGTAAAGGTTCTGAGTGTCGATAAAGACACCCACCCTCTGTTCTTTATGTTTAATAATTGCCATTCTTAGTCGAGTTTAACTTTTTTAACCAAAGCATCATAGCGAGCCTTGTCTTTTCTTTCCAAGAATTTCAAATGGGTCCTTCTGTCGGCAACCATTTTTATCAAACCTCTTCTGGAGTGGTTATCTTTCTTGTGCTTTTTAAGGTGAATAGCTAATTCATCGATCAATTTAGTTAAAATAGCCACCTGGACCTCGGGTGAACCGGTGTCTTTGTCGTGGATTTGGCTCTTTTTTATAATTACTTGTTTCTTTTTAGTCGTTAACATGCCCGTAATCTTACCAGAAAGAGCCATTTTTTGCAAGCTCTGCCGCAATGTGGGCTTTGTTGATTATTGTGCGACATTGATTTGATGTATAATTTCGGCATGGCTTCAGATATTAAAAAAATCAAGCGGGACTTTTTAGAATATATAGAAATAGAGCGCGGTCAGGCCATAAGAACCGTGGAAAATTATGACCATTATCTCTCGAGGTATTTTGATTTTGCAAACATTAATGACGTCGAAGATCTTACCGTTGAGTCGGTGAAGAATTTCAGGCTTTGGCTTAATCGCCAGTCAACCGGCAATAATCGAGCCACTGGCAAGACCCTTTCAAGAAAGACTCAAAATTATTATTTAATAGCGATTAGGGTTTTTTTAAAATATCTTAATAAAAAAGGCATAAAAGCCATACCGGCAGACCAAATCGAACTTGCTAAAATTCCAGAAAGGCAGATAGATTTGATCACCGCCGGCGAGCTGGGCCGCCTTTTGAACGCTCCCCAAGGAGACGACCTTAAGACCTTGCGCGACAAGGCAATTTTGGAGCTTTTATTCTCGACCGGCCTTCGGGTTTCTGAACTATGTTCCTTAAACAGCGATATAGATTTGTCGGTCGATGAATTTTCCATTCGGGGCAAGGGCGGAAAGGTTAGAGTTGTATTTTTATCAGATGAGGCTAAGGATATTCTGAAAAAATACCTTTCTAAGCGCAAAGACATGGAAGAGGCGCTTTTTGTCCAGGTTGGAAAAGAGCTCAGGAAAAACGCAAATGGAGCCGTGGATGGCAAAACCAGCTCGCTGACAAGGCGTTCAATAGAAAGAATAGTAAAATACCACGCAATAAAGGCCGGAATTTCAAAAAAAGTCACTCCCCATGTCATCAGGCATTGTTTTGCGACCGATCTTCTTTCGAATGGAGCCGATATTAGGTCGGTCCAGATGATGCTAGGGCATGCCAATATTGCCACAACTCAGATTTACACCCATGTGACAGACAAACACCTGCTCGATGTCCATAAAAAATTCCACTCCAAAAGGTAGCTTTATTTGACTTTTATAAAAAACATGCTATAATTAAAAGAGACGGTAAACCTCTCGCTGTCTTCAGTATAATATTGAGCAGGGGCATCTTCTTTTACAAAAAAAACAAACAAAATGAGAACAAAAACTCTCGAGCAGATCACGGCGCAAGATTTCGCTGGGCTGCAAGTTGACCAATTGCAAAAACTTCGCAACGGCAACATGACATTTGAACAGGTGAAATGGTTTAACAATCTTTCATTCGCAGAGCGTGAAGCGTTGATGGGCAAGCAACCTGAAAAGGCACTTATCCTGAAACTGATTTCCGAGGCACATGAGATTATTATCGAAACCTGTGACGGCTCTCAAATCATTGCAAATGCTAAAGAAACCTTTAAATCATGGATCGATAACGATTTCAGAAACTGGGGTACCAACAAGGCTGGCAAATCAACCCAGAAAACACCGATACAGGTTCACGAAATGGTAAAGAATGCCACCTTTGCGCAAATGTTTAATTCGCTTTCGATCGATCTGGATAAACTGTGTCTGACACAGCACCAGATAAAAACATTTTGCGAGGTTCATAAAGAGTGGTTACGCAAAGACGGATATGCGACTTTCTTCTTGTTTAAGGTTGAAGATCAATTCTTCGTTGCTCGCGTGCGCGTGTACTCTGGCGGCTTGCGCGTCAATGTGAGCCGGTTCGGGCGCGACTGCGTTTGGCCTGCCGGGTACTCTCTTCGCGTGGTGGTTCCGCAACTGGCCGCTTAGAACCTTTTGTTCTGACACTTATTTGCTTAATCCCTTTGATTCTTCGGAATTGAAGGGATTTTTGACTTTTTGCAATTTCGGGTTAATATGTAGATTGTTAGTCCGTTCTCGAACGGGCTTTTTTTATAAAAAAATTGATAGTTTGAAACTATTCTTCGTCAGGTCGCATAATTTTCTGCTGAAAATTTGCTCGTGCTCGGCTCGTCAGCCTGCGCAAAGCCTGTCAAATAATAGTTCCAAACATCCTAAAACTAAATATGTTAGACCTAAAAGTGATGAAATCAGCGCTCGAACAGCTTGAAGAAGAGCGCAAAATTCCAAAAGAAAAAATAATTGAGGCTATCGAACTGGCTCTAGCTGCCGCTTACAAGAAAGATTACGGTAAAAAAGACCAAATTATAAGGGCTAAATTCGATATGGATACCGGAACCACGGATTTTTCTCAGATCAAGATTGTTGTAGACGAGTCTACCGTCAGAATGCCGGAAGAAGATGAGGGTGAAATAGAAACTGAGGAAGAGGGCGAATTGGAGGAAAAAGTCCGTTTTAATGAAGAAAAGCACATCCTGCTTGAAGATGCCAAGAAAATCAAAAAAGATGCCAAGCTGGAAGACGAAATCGTTTTTTCGCTTGAGCCGAAAGATGATTATGGCCGAATCGCCGCCCAGACCGCCAAGCAGGTTATAATTCAGCGTATCAGAGAAGCTGAAAGAACTTCAATTTTAGGTGAATACGGCGACAAGGAAGGTGAAATTATCAGCGGTTTCGTTCAAAAAATCGAACGGGGCGCTATTTTTGTCGATTTCAATCGGGCGGTCGGCATTATTTCGTCGGAAGAACAAATTCCAGGTGAAAACTTCAGTCGAGGTCAAAGGATCAAGGCTTATCTCTATCAAGTCGAAGAAGGTCCGCGCGGAGTCAATTTGCGTTTATCTCGCACTCATCCAAAGTTTTTGGAAAAACTTTTTGCCATGGAGGCGCCTGAAATTGCCTCTGGCGTGGTTGAAATCAAAAGCATTGCCCGAGAAGCCGGTTCCAGATCAAAAATCGCCGTTATGTCGCATGATGAAAATGTCGATCCGGTCGGATCATGTGTCGGCCAGAAAGGCATCAGGGTCACCACGGTCATGAGCGAACTGTCCGGCGAGAAAATAGATCTGATTCCATGGTCGGCTGATCCGAAAGAGTTTGTAATAAATTCTTTGTCCCCGGCGAAAGTTTTGGAAATAAATATAAACGAAGAAGAGCATAAAGCGACAATTGAAGTCGCCAATGACCAGCTGTCTTTGGCGATCGGCAAAGGTGGACAAAATGTAAGATTGGCGGCCAAGCTAACCGGTTGGAAGATCGATATCAAGGGTGTCGGCGGAGAGGAGGCCCTTGAGCCGGCAGAAGAAGCAGGAATGGAAAACGATCAATTGGAGGCTGAAATGAAAAATGATGAAACCGATACCGCAACAGCAGACCAGTCTTTAAAAGAAATGATCGAAGAATCAAAGAAGTCCGAAGAGTAATTATTATCTAATTTAATATTAAAATATGAATCTTTTACACGATGTATCAATGGGCAAAGATGTGCCGGAAGTTATCAATGTAATTATTGAAATAAACAAGGGTTCAAAAAATAAATACGAAATAGACAAGGAAACAGGCCTTATCACGCTCGACCGGGCAATGTATACGGCCCAGGATTATCCTTTTGATTATGGATTTGTGCCTCAAACATACTGGGATGATGGCGATGCTTTGGATGTGGTTGTTTTGACAACTTATCCTCTGGCGCCGGGCATCTTGGTTAGGGCAAGGCCGGTGGCTATTATGCGCATGGTCGATGGCGGCGAAGCGGATGAAAAAGTTATTGCCGTGCCTAAAGATGACCCAAGATGGAATGATGTCAAAGATTTAGCCGATGTAAATGAACACACACTCAAGGAAATCGAGCATTTCTTCATGACGTATAAGAATTTACAGAATAAAAAAGTTGAAGTTGGCGGGTTTGAAGGCGCAGCCTCGGCCAAGGAAGCCATTCTTCGAAGCCAGAAGCTTTATCATGATAAATTCGGATCTAAATAGACTAATAGATCCGCATGTCTTATAATAAGAGCTGGGAGTCGGTTTTATAATTTAAATTAAAAAACATCGTGTTTTATATGGGTATTATGCGATGTTATTGACGAAATTAAATGAAAAAATACTTAAGTTTATTTATGGTTTTGGCGTTTATGCTTTCTTTTTCTTTTGCTTCGGCTGAAGAAATTGAAACAACTGACAGTACAACTAGCACTGTCGATGCGGCCGTTCCGGCTTTTGGCCAAGCTATTAAAGCCAAGAGAGAAGCTTACGAAGCTAAAATAAAAGCTGAAAGAGAAGCTTTCAAGAATAATCTAGAGGCTAAAAAGAGCGAATTTAAAGATAAAAAAATGGCTGAGCGCGAGGCTTTCAGAGCTGAGATTAAAGCCAAACAGGAAGAATTTAAATCAAAAATAGATGCCGAGAGATCCGCTTTCAAGGAAGAAGTCGAAGCTAAAAAGGCTGAATTCAAGGCCAATATTGCTGAAAAAAGATCAGAATTCAGAGCTAAAGCTGAAGAAATGATGAGCAAGAATTTTGAAGCTCAGACTGTAAATATTGAAAGACTTCAAACTCGAGTTTCCGATGAGATCGAGAAATTAAAAGCAGCCGGCGCGGACACTGAAAAGGCTGTCGAATACCTTGCTGTTTCCAAGCAGAAATTGGATGAGGCCAAGGCAAAAATCGCCGAGGTTAAGGCTTTGATTCCAACGACCGACTCAAAGGTCACTGTTGAAACTTTCGAAAAAGTTAAGCTTGGCGCCAGAGATGCAAAGAATTTGTTGAAGGAGTCTCATTCTAATTTGGTTGAGGCGCTGAAGACTGTGAAAATGATAAAGGTCGCAAACCCTGCTACAACCGCTGTTCCAGCTAATCAATAATTATATGGAAAAAAAATCAAACAGCTTTAAGATAATCATAATTATTGCGGCGCTTATTTTGATCGCCGGCGGAATCTATTTATATAAAAATAGAGCTTCTAAACAAGGACAGCCGATTTATAATCAGGCTGCAACCAATCCCGCAAAGGATTCAACTGTTTCAGGTGGTAACGACAACGTTTCCAGCATTGAGGCAGATTTGAATAAATTGGACATAGACAGCCTAGACCAAGGCATCTAAGCTAGGGATGTAAAAATTAAAAAATAGCGGACACAGAGTGTTCGCTATTTTTTATTGCAAACTTACCCTGTCGCTCGCGAGCGACAGGGTTTTGACAAAAGAATTTAGGAAGGCTAGACTAGTGCCATGGAAATTAAAATAAATAATTTAGGTCAGAGTGAGCTTGAAATCGAAGGCGTTTTGCCTTGGGATCAGTTTGAAAAATTTGAAAAAGAAGCCTTGGGAAATTTGGGTGAAAATCTTGAATTGCCCGGTTTTCGCAAGGGTCATATTCCGGAAAATGTGCTGATGAAACAAATTCCAGAGAGCCGACTGCTTGAAGAAATGGCTGAGATTGCTTTAGCTCGGGAATATTCAAAAATCTTAATAGAAAATAAAATCGACGCGATCGGCCGGCCGGAAATAATCTTGACCAAACTGGCTAAGGGCAATCCGCTGGAATTCAAGATCAAGACCGCAGTTTTGCCGGAGGTAAAATTGCCTGAATATAAAGAAATTGCCAAAAAAGCCGAAAAAATCAAAGAAGTTGAAGTTGGTGAAGAGGAATTGGAAAAAACTATTCTTCAGATTAGAAAATTGAAGGCCGGCAAAAAAGAATCTGATGAAGTTAAAGAGGAAGAATTGCCTGTTTTGGATGAAGAATTCGTCAAAAGTCTCGGCAATTTTTCCGATATGGAAGATTTTAAAAATAAGCTCAGGGAAAATATCTTGCTAGAGAAGAATAACAAAGAAAGAGAAAAGAGAAGAATTAAAATCATTGAAGATATTTTGTCGGAAGTCTCGATTGATTTGCCGAAAATTTTGATTGACCTTGAGCTGGAAAAAATGATTGCCCGATTGAAAAATGATGTTGAGTCGGCCGGTTTGAAGTTTGATGCTTATTTGGAGCAAATTAAAAAAACCGAAGATGATATCAAAAAAGATTGGCTTGATGGCGCGACCAAAAAAGCCAAAATCGAGCTTATTATCAACAAGATTTCCGATACGGAAAAAATAGATGTTGCGAGCCAGGACATCGAGCACGAAGTCTCTCACCTGCTGGAGGTTTACAAAGATGCCGATCCGGAGAGAGCTAAGGCTTATGTTGAAAATGTCTTGAGAAATGAAAAAGTCCTCCAGCTTTTAGAAAATCAATAAATTTGCTAAGATAAAAATATGTTAATTCCAACAGTAATAGAAAAATCGCAATTCGGCGAACGGGCTTATGATATCTTTTCTCGCCTGCTCAAGGAGCGTATTATTTTTATGGGCGATGAAATCAATGATTACACCGCTAATCTGGTTATTGCTCAATTGCTTCATCTGGAGCAAGAGGATCCAAAAAAGGACATATATTTGTATATCAATTCTCCGGGCGGTTCAGTGAGTTCAACCTTGGCCATTATTGATACAATGAATTATATTAGGCCTGATGTCTCGACTATTTGTGTTGGCATGGCGGCTTCCGGCGGAGCCTGGATGCTTTCTTCTGGCGCCAAGGGCAAAAGGATGATCCTCCCCCATTCCAAAGTAATGATCCACCAGCCTTTGGGCGGAGCCGGCGGCCAGGCTACTGATTTGAAAATCCAAGTTGAAGAAATTTTAAAATCAAAAAAACTCCTGATAGAAATGCTTGCCAAAAATACCGGACAAAAAGTCGACCGAATTTCCCAAGATATTGAAAGAGATTATTGGATGTCGGCCGATGAGGCTAAAAAATACGGCATCGTTGATGAAATTATCCAAAAAGCCAAAGCCGTCAGGGAAAAATAAAATAATTCTCATAAAAACTCCAATTTTATCCAAAAGTTGGAGTTTTTATTTTGTTATTGTATATTGAAAGTGTTGATATCGAATTTAAAATTAATTGAATGCTTTAAGAATAATACCGAATACTACTTCCAAATTTAAAATCATGATTGATAACACGACAAAATTGATAATATGCTAGAAATAAAGTTTAGACCGTCGAGCTTTTAGTTTGATAATATTGGGTGTTTTCTTGTAAGCGCGGACGCTTATGAGTTTAGAGATAATCCTGTTTTCAGGAGGCGCTCTCCTTGCGGGGGCGGCTTTGGGCTACTATCTCCGTTTGATGATCGCTTTGAGCAAGCATGGCTCGATGGAGATCGAAATCAAGCAGATGATGATCGTGGCCAAAGAAGAGGCGCAAAAGATCACCGAGGAGGCCAATAAGAAAATCGAAGAGAAGATGGAGGAGATCAAGGGCGAGGAAAAGATTAAAGAATTGGAATTCAAAAAGACCGAAGATCGCCTGATTAAAAAAGAAGCATTGCTTGATTCCAGGCAGCTGGAAATCGACAAAGAGGTCGAGCATATCAAGTTGAAGATCGAGGAAATCAAGGATATTCGGGAAAAGGCTGAAAATTTGGAAAAAGAAAAATTTGCCAAGCTTGAAGCTATCGCCAGGCTGACTGAAACCGAAGCCAAGGAAGAATTATTCAAGACAATCGAGAAAAAAGCCGAAGAAGACTTGATGGTCCGAATGCAAAAACTCGAAATATCCGGCCAGGAGAAACTCAATCGCCGAGCCAAAGACATTTTGGCGACTTCGATTCAGCGCTTGGCTTCTTCGACGGCCTCAGAACATATGACGACCTTGGTCGCTATTCCATCTGACGACATCAAAGGTAAAATTATCGGCAAGGAAGGCCGAAATATCAGGGCTTTTGAAAGGGCCGCCGGTGTTGAATTGATCGTCGACGATACTCCGGGTTCGATTGTTATTTCTTCTTTTGATCCTGTTCGTCGACAAGTTGCTCGCGTGGCACTGGAAAACCTTATAACAGACAGCCGTATTCAACCGGCTAAAATAGAAGAAATGGTTGATAAGGCTAAAGAAGAAATCAATAAAATTATTAAAGAAAGGGGTGAGCAGGCCGTCTATGAATGCGGTATTTTCAACCTTGATCCGCGCATTGTCGCCATTGTCGGCCGATTGCACTTCAGGACGAGTTACGGACAGAATGTCTTGCAACACTCTATTGAAATGACTCATGTTGCCGGCATGTTGGCGGAAGAATTGGGCGCCGATGTGGCAATCGCCAAGGCTGGCGCCTTGGTTCATGATATCGGCAAGGCTTTGGATCATGAAGTCCAAGGCACCCATATCGATATTGGCATGCGAATCTTGCAAAAATTCGGCGCTGATCCGAGAGTTATTACCGCGATGAAAAGCCACCATGAGGATTATCCGTATGAAACGATTGAGTCGATCATCGTTCAGACCGCCGATGCGATCTCTGGCGGCCGTCCTGGCGCTCGTAGAGATAGTGTAGAAAATTATCTCAAACGCTTGGCCGATCTCGAAGCCATTGTGAATTCTTTCCAGGGTGTCCAGAAATCTTATGCTTTGCAGGCTGGCCGCGAGATTCGAGTCTTTGTCAGCCCAGATCAGATTACCGACTTTGAAGCTCGAAACCTGGCCCGCGATGTCGCGACCCGTATCGAGCAAGAATTGAAATATCCGGGTGAAATCAAGGTTACAGTTATCCGCGAAACCAGAATAATCGACTTCGCTAGATAGAAAAATAAAAAACCACCTGAATAATTCAGGTGGTTTTTGCAATTACTTTTACTTTTTGTTGATCATTTCAACTTTCTTGAAAATCTCATCTCCTATTTTTACAGCATGATGCATGTGTAATAAGTGATAGCTACTTCGATTTAAATAAGAAGTCTCATAATATCCTCTTGTTAATAATTTATTAAAATCATGAATACCTAGACAAGATTCTTCACAGATTTGCTTGAAAGCTTCTTCTGTTTCTGAATTTTTTTCGATAAACCAAGATCTAATATCTTCTTGTTCAGTATCCTCAGGATAACTACCATACCATGCTTCAACCAATAGGAAATATCCAATTATTGGTTCAGTTTTCGTTTCCATGTTTTTATATTTTGGTTATTTTTTCTTTGACCAATAAACATAAAATTCAATAAAATAAAAACTTTTTGGACTTTTTACAAAGAACAATCTCACAATCAGACCACTAATTACTTAATGAGCTGAATAATGAGGGCGATTTTACTATAGGCTCGCCCATTTTCCTTTTACGATTTTAATATCGTGATACCGAGATGTTCGGGTTTAAAAGTAAAATTTCCAGCATTTACAGAATCTTTCTGATCTATAAACATGGAGTTATTTTCAGAAATAATCGTAATTCTTTTGAAGAAGTATTTTACAAAATCTTTCCCTTCTTCATGATCGTATACTTCTTTTATAATTACTTTTTTGCCTAAATTTAATTCCCCTATTTGTTTTTCAGAAATCTTTTCCTGTTTGAATTGCGTTCCAAACCAGACTTTTCCTAAATCACAAACATTTATTAAACAATAAGTTTTTGTTTTAATGTGAGTATTAAAAGCATTAAAACGATCATAACGAGAAACCAAAACCATTTGTTTTTTTATCAAGCCGTTCATTTTGTGAGATTTAATTGGTTAGGTGAGGTTTCTAGAATTGCCTCGCACAACCAATCAAATCTTTCTTCAAGAAGACTTTATTAGAAATACAGGTCAACGGTCTATATTTCCAATAAAGTCCCCTCAAGAATTTTTTAAAAAGAACATATCAGGTTTCTTATCTCATCCTGACAAGCGTAATGTAGCAGATATAGTTGACTATGTCAACTATTCTTGTTATGCTATATTTGCTAAAATCAATAAAAATAAGCATTTTCAATAATTTTTTATAAATTTATCAAAAATATTTGTCAAATTTATGATCGAAATTCCAGAAGAAATCAAACAAACTTTAAGTGAAATCGGCCTCGATCGGACCCAAATTCAAGTCTATATGCTCCTCTTGAAAAAGGGCCTTTTGAGCATTCAGGATATCACCAACGAGCTCAAACTCCCCCGCTCTTCGATTCACTTAGCTTGTGAAGGCTTGCTGGCTAGAGGCGTTATCAATGTTTCTATTTCCGGCAAAAGGCGCAATTTTTATATCGAACAGCCCAAGAATATCGAGAATTTTTTGACCCAAAAGGAAAATGAAATCAAAGCGCACAAGCTGGCTCTCGGTTCTATTTTGCCAAAGCTTACAGCTTTTTATGCCGTATCAAATGAATCAGAGCCGATCGATATCGAAGAATTGCATGGCGAAGACGGCTTTGTCGAGACTTTTTATCGATCTTTGAATCAGCCAAAAGATGGCGAAGTTTTGCGTTTTGGCGGCGATCCGACCCTTTTTACCGTAGCCCGCGATCGATTGGTTAAATATCGCAAAGAACGAGAAAAGAAAAGGATATTTAGTCGAATGCTTCAACCAAAATCTCCTTTTTCAGAAGAAGAAATAAAGGACGCCAAGCTCAAAATGCGTGAAGTTAGGATTTTACCTAAAGAGATTTATGATCCAAAATTACAGATGTCCGTCTGGGCCGACAATCTGGCGGTCACTGTCTGGGATAAGGGCCTGCATTCAGTCATGATCCGCAATAAAGCTATTGCCGATTTCATGAGACAGATGTTTGAGATCGCCTGGAAGCAGGCCGGAGGCGAATAAAATTTCCAGACGGCAATTTTGCTTTTATATTGCTTGTTTTTTTGGGATTGGTTATAATATAAACGCATTAAAAAAATAGTCGAGTTAGTAAATTATTAGGTAATATTTTTATATATAATGAATAAACAAGCACTCGTTGAATGGGTACATGAAAAAATCGGTGGAACAAAAGTTCAGGCCGAAGAAGTTGTTGATGGTTTGATCAACGCTATTATCAGCACCCTAAAGAAAGGCGGAGAAGTTTCAATTGCCGGTCTAGGCATCTTCTCAGTTAAGCCAAGGGCCGCTAGAACAGCTCGAAATCCAAAAACTGGCGAGACTGTAAATGTTCCAGCTACAAAGGTTCCAAAGTTCCGAGCAGCCAAAGCTTTAAAGGACGCTGTAAAATAAATTTTTTACAGATAAAAATAAAAAACCCTTATTCTATAAGGGTTTTTTATTTTGTGCGGGATAAGGGAATCGAACCCTTGACATCAGTTTGGAAAACTGAAGTTATACCATTTAACTAATCCCGCTACTATCGGGCTACTGGGATTCGAACCCAGACTAAATGCTCCCAAAGCAATCGTGCTAGCCGTTACACTATAGCCCGTTTCAAAATTCTTACAAAAAAATGCCTACATATATTAGCATATTATTTATAAAATCACATCCTCCATCACGGAAACCTTGGCCACTCGCCTTTCCATATCTAAAAAGACAGAACAAACATCAAATTGCCAAAACTTCTGCTCCGGGACTTTTCTGTCCAAAAGATAAGTTTGAATGACTCGACCGAGCCTTTTTAATTTCCATGGATGAATATTGTCTGTCGGTTTATAGGAATCTCTACTTCCTATCTGCGCAGGTAGATTTGAAACTCGATTCAGTGTTTTACATGAAACGCTTTTAACTTCTATGAAATGGATCTTATTATCCTTTTCTGCCACAATATCAATTTCACCCCATTTTTTGGTGTAATTTTGCTCTAAAATCAAGTAATCTTGTTTCACAAGAAACTTACAGGCAATATCTTCGCCCAATTTACCAATTTTTTGTTTTTCAGATGTAAAGATTTTAGGCATTTTGTTTAGTTACATGTGTAACAAATTGTAACAAATCAAACCTGATTTTTTTATGTTTCACATGAAACAAATAATCCTTTATTGGACAGAAAAAATATTTTCTAATCTTGAAAATATTTAAAAAAGCTTATATTTCAATACCATTCTTGCAAGAAGCCTTTTTTCGGACAAATAAAATTTATTTTTCATTTACTGTCTTTTAAACAATGTCCACAAAGTTATCCACAGATTACTTTGATTTTTAATGTGTTTTTAGCTCTAAAGTACAGTCAAATTAGATCTTTTATTAAAGACATATAATTGTCTTTAATTTTGGTTTTCTGTGCGGGTAGGGAGAATCGAACTCCCGTCTCATCCTTGGCAAGGACGTGTTCTACCACTAAACCATACCCGCATAATATTTAATTAGGAATATTATAGCATGAAATTTATTTTGATACATATCCATTCAGATTTATTATTTTTCAGACGCGTATAATTTTTTGCTAAAAATTTACTATGCTCGGTCTGTCGACCTGCGCAATGTCTTTAAAACAATAAATCTGAATTTGCTATATCGTTTAAAGTTCTTTGCTTGCTTTTTCTTGTGCACCCAGCAGGATTCGAACCCACAATAACGGTTCCGAAGACCGTTGTGATATCCATTTCACCATAGGTGCCTCTCTTTTCTAAGAACTTATAGATTATATAGATAAATTGTGAAAAAACAAATAAATAATGTAGAATTTGCAATATGGAAGGTAAATATTCAATTCCAAATGAAGCTAAGCAGGTGTTGGCAACTCTCGAGCAAGCCGGTTTTGAGGCTTATTTGGTGGGCGGCTGTGTCAGGGATTTGCTGATGAATAAAAGCCCGAAAGATTGGGATATTACAACTAACGCCAAGCCTGAGGAAATTATCAGCCTTTTTCCAAAAACTATTTATGAGAATAATTTTGGCACAGTGGCTATTGTGCAAGAAGATGCCCAAATAGACAGTTTAAAAGTTATAGAAGTAACTCCTTATCGGATCGAGGAAAAGTATAGCGACAATCGGCATCCTGACAGAGTCTTGTTCAGTCAAAATTTAAAGGACGATTTACAAAGACGAGATTTTACTGTTAATGCCATGACCATGGATAGCAAGGGGCAAGTGATAGATCTCTTTGGTGGCTTAAAGGACATAAAGGACAAAATACTCCGAACCGTTGGCGAGCCAGATAAAAGGTTTCAAGAAGATGCTTTAAGACTGATGAGGGCCATAAGGTTTAGTACTCAGCTTGGATTTACTGTTTCACAAGAAACAGCCGAGGCCATATCTAGAAACAGCAGGCTGATTATTAATATTTCAGCTGAAAGGGTCAGGGATGAGTTTATAAAGATTATTTCGTCAAATGAGCCAATGATGGGCATGGTTTTATTGGAAAGGCTCGGTCTTTTGCAGTATATTATTCCGGAATTAATGGAAAGTGTTGGTATTGATCAGAAAGGCGAACATATTTACGATGTTTGGGAGCACCTGCTCCGTTCTTTGCAACATAGCGCCGACAAAGAGTGGCCTTTAGCTATAAGGATTTCAGCCCTGTTTCATGATGTTGGTAAACCTCGCACAAGACGTGAAGCATCTTCGCGGATCGGGTCAAAAACTAAAAAAATGTATACCTTTTACGGACACGAGGTTGTCGGGGCAAAAATGGCAGCCAAAATAATGGACAGAATGAAGTTTCCAAATAAGTTGTCCGATATGGTAGTTAAACTTGTCCGTTACCATATGTTTTTTTCTGATCCGGAACAAATCACTCTTTCGGCGGTTAGGCGATTGGTAAAAAATGTTGGACCGGAATTGGTTTGGGATTTGATGAAAGTCCGCATTTGCGATCGGATCGGCATGGGCAAGCCAAAAGAAGAACCTTATCGTTTGCGCAAATATGAATCGATGATTGAGGAGGCGATGAGGGCGCCGGTTTCTGTTGGCATGCTTAAAATCGACGGCGCGCGGATTATGGAAATAACAGGGGAGAAACCAGGGCCAAAGATTGGCCTGATTCTCCATGCTCTTTTGGAAGAAATGCTTGAAGATCCAAGTTTGAACACTGAAGAGTATTTGGAAAAACGATCTAAAGAGCTGATTCTTTTGCCGATTGAAGATTTGAAAAAATTAGGCGAGGCCGGCAAAGAAAAGAAAGAAATAGAGGAAGAAAAGGAATTATTGGAAATCAGAAAGAGATATAATGTGAAATAAAAAAACCCAACATTTGTTGGGTTTTTTGCAAATATTATTTACATACTTGCAGTGCGAATCCCGATTCCAATTCCTCTGTTTGGACTATGTCCAAGATAGCTTTCCATTTCTTTTTTCATCTGTATTGAGCCTTTGTAAAAGTCATTTGCTTCAATCTGGCAAGGTTCTTGTAATATTTCTTTAACTAGAATCGTTAAAACCATTTTCGATTTCTTTGCTTCTTTGCAAATATCATACAAGCTTTCGAAAGATATGGTCGGCTTTTCACCATAATTTTTCTTTAATGAAGGGCAAATCATGGTTTTTTCTATGTCGGCATTGATGTCTTCCAGGGCGCAATACCGAAAGGATTGCGGGTTTTTAGCATCAACTCTTTTTCCAAAAAATCCCAAAACATATTCTATTAACTGCTCAGGATAGGTTTTTTGGTATGTTATTCCTAAAAAATGAGCCATTTCAAGCGCTTCAATCTTAATTCCTTCTTTTTGAATTAATTTTTTTATTTCACGCAATAAATTTTTTTGGTGGGTATCTGGGTTAATTACGCTTTTGCGCATAGAGATGCGTATTTCTCTATAATGGATGATTTCTTCAGTAGTTGGTCGATTTTTATTAAAATAGCTACCAACCATTTTTTTAACGGTATCACTTCTTTCAGTTTGATACTCATTAGTTTTGATGAAATCAATTTTTTCTAATGTTTCATTAACCTTTTCAGGTTTAACAACATAAGTGTGTGGCTTTTTACTGATTTCTAATACCATATAAGCTTTTTTTAAAGGGTTAAAGAACAATTTTTCTCAGAACCAGAAGATAACAAACTGCCAGGCTTTTGTCAAATCTTAAAAAATCCTTATTTGTCAAGGATAATAGGGCAATGGTCGGAGCCGTAAACATCACTTAAGATTTTTACAGACTTTATGCTTGGCAGCATATTGGAACTGGCAAAAAAGTAATCGATCCTCCAGCCGACATTACGGTTCCGAGCAAAGGTTTTCATGTCCCAGTAAGTATAAGCCTCTTTTTTGTTGGGGTAGAAATGCCTGAAAACATCGACATAGCCATGATTGACGACTTCGTCGAGCCAGGCCCTTTCTTCCGGCAAAAAGCCCGTATTTTTCTCATTTTCTTTTGGCCGAGCCAAGTCTATCGCTTCATGAGCGGTATTTACATCGCCGCAGAAAATAATGCCCTTGCCCTCAGACTTCTGTAATTTATCGATGAATTTCAGGAAAGCATCATAAAACTCAAGCTTATATTTAAGGCGTTCCGGACCGCCGCCGCCGTTTGGAAAGTAAATATTTAAGATAATAAAATCCTTGTAATAAGCGATAATAATTCGGCCCTCGTCATCAAATTTTTTAATACCCATGCCATATTCGATTTTTTCCGGTTTTACTTTTGAATAAATAGCCACGCCGCTATAACCTTTTTTTACCTTGGAAGATGAAAAATAAGAAAAATATCCAGTCGGATTTCTGACTTCTTCCGATAATTGCTCGGCTTCAGCTTTTGTTTCCTGCAGGCAAAAAATATCCGGTTTTTCTTTTAAAAAGAAAAACCAACCTGCCTGCGCGAGCAGGTAGTCTGGTTTATAAATTGAACGGAGACCATTCACATTCCAAGAGACTATTTTCATGTGTTTATTATAACAATAAACATGAGCGTGTTATCCACAGATAAATTTTCATTTCATGTATTTGAAAAATGCTATAATGAGCTTGAAAATGAATAATTCTATTTTTAAAAAAATTTATTTTTCTGTGATTGCGCTCTTGGTGATAGCCTATCTGGCCTTGGTTTATTTATCTTACAAAACAAAAACGCCAAAATCGATTGTTGAAGACAAGGAAATGCAGGCGCTGAATAATTTGAATTTGTCAGCTCAGAATTCAGGCATCACCGCGGATCAAAAGGCTGATATTTTGAATTCTTTGGCAGAAGAGAGTTCTGGGGCCAAAGAATTAACCGATGAAGAAAAGGCAAAAATTATCGAATCTTTTAATTAAATGACTGGAATAAATAAATTTTTTTTGGGGTTGATATCGCTTGCTTTGGTTTTTGCCGTTTATTTTTCTGGCAATTATTCTAAGCCGGCGCCGGCCCTTGCCAGCTCTTTAGACAATCTTTCCGGCTGGGCTTGGAGTGACAATATTGGATGGATCAGTTTTAATTGCACAACTGGTGGCATATTCAGCGCCAATATCTGCTCTTCTTCAAATTATGGCGTCAACATTGACGCCAATGGTAATTTGGTCGGCTATGCTTGGAATAGTAGTGTCGGCTGGGTTCAGTTTGGTAATTTATCCGGTTTTCCAGAGCTTGTTGGCAGGGGGTCGGGAAATGCCAAATATAGTCTCAGCACAGGCAATCTTTCCGGCTGGGCTAGGGCGATTTCGGCAGTAAATGCTGGATCAAATTCTGGCCATTGGGATGGCTGGATTAGTTTGAGCGGTTCTAATTATGGCGTAAATTTTTCAAATACCGGCAATGGTTCAGGTTATGCTTTGGGCAGCACTGATTCAGACATCAGTTCAAATGCCTCCGTGATTGGCTGGATTGATTTTTCCGGGGTCAGATACAATCCCGGCCAGCCAGGTTTGACTTTGACTGCTAATCCTAATAATTTCAGCTGTTCAACAAGTTTGCCTACTACGGTCACCCTATCTTGGCAGACGCAAAATGTTACAAGTTGTACGACACCAGTGACGACTCCACTGATCAGTCCAGTTTGGTCATCTGTAGCTTTGCCCAATGGTTCAAAAACTGGAGTTCAGGTTTCAAGCTTCCCTCAATCGTACACCATGACCTGCACCGGCACGAGCGGTCCGGTTTCTAGTACGGCAGTTGTCAGTTGCATTCCTCCTGTTGTTCCGCCGATTGAAGCTGAGTGTTTGCCGCCGAATACTTTAGTGCGCGGAGTGTGTGTGCCGCCGACCAATCCAAATCCCACAACTTGCACTCCGCCGCAGGTTTTGCGAAATGGAGCTTGTGTCGCGCCGAATCCAAAATTTGAAGAATTTTAAAGAATTTAACCAAATCAAATGAAAAATAATTTTTTGAAAAATTTAAAAGTTATAGTTCTGAGCATGGCGCTGGCCTTTTTTATCAGTTTTATCAGGGTGAATGCCGGCTTAAATGCCGCAGATCAAGCCCCGTCAGCGCCACCGGCAAATGATGCTCCGGCGCTTGTAAATAGCGGTTCTCTTTATCAGTGGAAGCAGGGCGGCCTAGCTGTCGGTTCAAATTCTTTGCCGTTTTCCACTTTGGTTAATTTGGATATTAAGGGTTCTGTCGGCTCATTTGCTGTTACCAGTCTTTTTAGCGATTATGTCGCCACTCGCGGCATTTTAAGAATTTTAAACTCCGATCCTTCTTTTAATCCGAGCGGAACAAGTTTGGTTAAAGTGAATGGAACGGTTCGCTCTTCCAATTTGGCGAATACTTCGATGAAGGGAGTCTGCGCCAATAGTTATGGAGGCTTTGTCTTATGCGGGCAAGTACCGTCAAAGGTGCTTCATGTGAATTTTAACGGCAATGGCGTTGGTGGTGTCACGACAAATCCAGCCGGCCTATACAGCTGTTTTACCTATCATGCTTCTACTTGTTCAGCCAATTTTGCCAACAATGCGACAGTAACTCTGATACCTAATTCTACTGATTCAAGTTTTGGCGGCTGGAACGGCACCATTGACGCAAATGGCAATCCCTGTACGACTCAACCAACCTGCACGATTTTAATGGATTCAGATAAAACTGTGACTGTCACTTTTACTCTTTTTCCTAAATTGACTATTTCGAAAACCGGCAGCGGATCTGGCACAGTAACAAGTTCATCTAATCTCATAAACTGCGGAAGCACTTGCAGTAATTATTACGATCCAGCCGAAGCGCAAGAAACTTTATATGCAACACCTGACACAGATTCTTTTTTTGACAGGTATTCAAATTGCACAGGTTCTTCAGGCAATCAATGCAACGTTACAGTTAATAGCAATATTGTCAGATATGTAAGTTTTGAGAAAAAAACATATGGCACTTGCGGTACAGCAAATGGCGTATCGACTTTAACCAAGCCAACATCCAATCTCTGTTCTGTGGGAACAGCTTCTTCTGTAACAGGGTCCGGCCCTTGGAGCTGGACATGCGCTGGAAATAGCGGATCAGCGGTTGCCTGCGGGGCGCCGGTGATGACATCGCCTTTTACTCAGGGCTCTTATTCTTGCAATAGTGTCGGCACTGAGTCTATTACCGTATGCAAGTCCGGTTGCGCTATTAATGGCTTGCCTGGCCAGGTGTTCACTATGGTGACCGAAGTTTGGGGATCTGGCGGAGGCGGCGCGGCTGGCGGAACTTATAGCGCTGGAAGCGCTGGCTCAGGTCCCGGCGGCGGCGGCGGCGGCGGCGGCGGCTATGCTACAAGAACAGGTTCAGTTACTGTGCCAGCCAGCGGGGTTTACACTATGTCTTGTACGGTTGGTGCCGGCGGTTTGGGTGGCACATATTTCCCTCAAACATATCCTACAGCAGGTGAGCAGACCAAAATAGCCGATTCCCAGGGTAGAATTCTCAGCGCCGGCGGCGGTGCCGGCGGCGGAGTTATTGGAAATAATGGCTGTCGCACTTGCGGCACTAAATCCGGAGCTGATGGCGGCGCCGGCGGTTCTTGGGGATACAATGCTTCCGGTGGCGGCTATAGCGGCATGAATGGTTCCGCTGGTGGAGCGAGTGTCGGCAGTAGTTGGTGCAAGGGCGGCCATGGCGGTCAGGGTGGCACAGCCGCCAATAGCGGTATTCTCGGTTATGATGGCGCCGGCGGGGCTGGCGGTCAAGACGGATTTAATGGCAGCGCCTGGATGGGCCCTGGTCCTGGCCATGCTTTTGGCGGCGGCGGCGGCGGCGGAAATGGAGGCTACAACGACTCCTTATTTTGCGCAGATGCATTACCGAATTATGGTATTAGTGACGGTGCTAACGGCGAGCGAGGCTATGCTCGTTTTACATGGTATTAAAATAAACGATCCCGTTAAATAAATCATATGAAAAATTACATACAATCAATTAAAATAATCATCCTAGGTTCAATTATCGCCGGCGGTTTTGGCTTGGCTTCTGCTTGGGTCGTGCCAGCCACAACACCTCCCGGTGGCAATGTTCCAGCGCCGATCAATGTTTCGAATAGTCCTCAGTATAAGATTGGCAAGATGGGTCTCGGTTCCGGCGTTATGCCAAGAGCGACTTTTGATGTAAGCGGCGTCGCAAAACTAGACCAGATGCTGGTTTTTAACAATTCTGTCATTGGCGGCAAATTGGTTGTCGGCAGCGCCAATGCCCCAACAGCTTCCTCGGCAAGCCTTGATGTGACCGGAGAAATTGTCGCCAGTTCTTTGAATGATCCTTCGACTGGTTCCGGCTTGCGCTCGCTCTGCGCTGATGTGAGCGGTCGCATTATTCTTTGTCCATAAATCATATGAAAAATTACATACAATCAATTAAAATAATCATCCTAGGTTCAATTATCGCCGGCGGTTTTGGCTTGGCTTCTGCTTGGGTCGTGCCAGCCACAACACCTCCCGGTGGCAATGTTCCAGCGCCGATCAATGTTTCGGGCAATGCGCAGTATAAGGTGGGTGGGTTGGCTATAGGTGAAGGTGTCAGCGTAGCTCCTTTGGTTAATAATTCGGCCAGTCTTGTTGTCGGCGGTCTCAGCGCGGCTCAAAGTTTTGTCGCTCAAGCAAATGCCATTGCGGCGGACCATTATACTGTCGGTCCGAATAGCGCTATTTATGCCGATATTGGATCAGGCGGTTTTGACATAGAAGCTTCTGTTGCAGGCAATGATAGTTTGTTGCTTTCATCTAACCTTGATCAAGCCCACAATCCGGGTGCGACTTATCCGGCCCGTCTTTGCGCCGACGGCCAAGGCGGGATCGTTTTGTGTCCAGATAACCAAGTTCAGTAAGTTTCATAAATAGAATGAAGCAAAATAAAAAAATAATTGTTGCCAACTGGAAAATGAACCCGGAAAAAGAAACCGGGGCTATTGTTTTAGCTAAAGCTCTAAATAAGAAAAATGTCATCATTTGCCCGCCATTTGTTTATTTGTCCGCCGTTTCAAAAATACTGAAAAGCAAAAATTCAAAAACAAAGGCTGTTTTAGGCGCGCAAAATTTTTTTACTGAAAACAGTGGATCTTATACCGGACAGATTTCTATTGGAATGCTAAAAAATTTCGGCGTGAAATTTGTAATTTTAGGCCATTCGGAAAACAGAATAACGGGGGAATCTAGCGAATATGTAAATTTAAAAATAAAAAGCGCTTTGAAAGCCGGCATTACGCCCATTGTTTGCATCGGCGAAAAATCCAGAGATGAGCAGATGTCTTATTTGAATTTCGTCAGTGATCAGATTAAGGAAACTTTTTCTGGTATTTCAAAAAATAATATGAATAAAATCATCATCGCTTATGAACCGATCTGGGCCATCGGCAAGAATGCCGACCGCGAAGCCACTCCGGAAGAATCAAATGAAATGATGATCTTTATCAAGAAAGTTTTGAGCGACATGTTTGGCTTGGTGAATATTAAAAAAATCAGAATTTTATATGGCGGTTCGGTTGGCCCAAAAAATGCCGCTTTATTTTTGAAAAATGGCGGAGCCGACGGCCTTTTGGTCGGCCGGGCGTCCTTGGATCCGAAGAAATTTAATGAAATAGTTTATATGGCTGAAAATGCAATCAATTAAAAAATTAAAAAATTTAAAGAATAAAAAAGTTATTGTCAGGGTTGATTTTAATGTGCCGATCAGAAACGGCAAGATTTTGGATGATTATCGAATCAAGAAAGCTCTGCCGACGATAAATTTTTTGCGGAAAAAAGGCGCCAAGATTATTTTAATTTCGCATTTGGGCGACGAGAGCGGACGGACATTAAAACCGGTTGCGACATATCTCAATAAATTTTTCAAAGTCGATTTTTGTCCGCTCGATCAAAATCCAAAATTAGAATCGAGTAATGTGGTTTTGCTCGAGAATTTAAGAATAAATATGGGTGAAGAAAAAAACAATATTTCTTTTGCCAAGAAATTGGCTTCATATGCCGATATATATGTGAATGAAGCTTTTTCTGTTTGCCATAGGAAACATGCTTCGATCGTCAGCCTGCCGAAATATTTGCCGAGCTATGCCGGACTGCAATTGGAAGAAGAAATAAAAAATTTGAAGTCCGTGCTTATTAAACCGTTAAAACCATTTTTGTTTATATTGGGCGGCGCCAAGTTTGAAACCAAAATTCCGCTTATCAATAAATTCATAGGCCACGCTTCAAAGGACGGTGCGCGACATGATCTCGCTAGATCAGCCGATCAGGTTTTTATTGGTGGCGCCCTAGCCAATAATTTTTTCAAAGAGCGGGGTTGGGAGATAGGGCAATCTTTAGTTGACGAGAAAAATTTCGGCTTGAAGAAAATTTTAAGAAATGAAAAACTGATTCTGCCGATCGATGTTTTGGTTTTCAAGAATAAAAAAAGTTTTATTAAAAAGCCATATGAAGTAGCTGAAGATGAATATATTGCCGACATCGGGCCGGAATCGGTCGCTTTGGCGGAATCTCTGATGAAAAAAGCCAAGATGATTCTTTGGAACGGGCCGATGGGCAATTATGAGCAGGGATTTGGTCGGGCGACTGAAGACATGTTGAAAGTCATGGCTAAAGTAAAAGGCAAGACGATTGTTGGCGGCGGGGATACCGTAGCCCTTATTTCAAAATTGAAGCTCGAAAATAAATTGACCTTTGTCTCGACCGGCGGCGGCGCAACTTTGGAATTTTTAGCCAGAGGTACTTTGCCTGGAATTGAAGTTCTAAATTAAACCTGAGTATTTCTCTGGGTACGGATTTTTTGAAGCTTAAAAAATCCTGAAGTTTTCGTGTCGACACGCTCAAAACCCCCTCCGAAAAACTAGGTTTAATTAGATTATGAAAATTTGAATTTATTCTTTCGAAGACATTGCACGGGTCGACTGAACCGAGTATGGTAAATTTTCAGCAGAAAATTATACGCGTTTGAGAAACAATAGAATTCAAATTGTAATCACATCAATTCCTTTCTAATTTTCTCGGCATTTTCTGAAAGACTAGAGCCGTCATTTGGAATATTTGGCCAGAGCCAGACATGCGCATGGGCGACTTCGTCGCCAAAGATTTGGGAGCGGATCAATTCTTCGCCGAAAGCTTTTTGCATGGCTTTGGCGATTTTGTGGACGACCTCAAAATATTGGCCGATGTTTTCAGTATCCCAGACCCAGCGATAATGTTTTTTCGGTATGACTTGAGTATGGCCCGGGCCGCGGGGATTGATATCCAAAAAAGCCAAGAAATTATCATCTTCATAAACAATCTCACTTCCTATTTCCTTTTTGACTATCTTGCAAAAGATACAGTTTTCCATATTTTTATTATATATTATTTTATACTGAATATAATATAATTTGAACATTATCCTAAGTTGGTTGTTTTTAATATTCCACCCGACACAAAAGAAGTACGTGAAGGTCAAAACCCACCTGGAGTTTTAGGTGCAAATACTCGCGGAGTTAATGCTTATGGAGGGCCTTGTCCACCAGACAGAGAGCATAGATATTTCTTCAAGCTTTATGCTCTCGATGTCATGCTTAATTTACCAGTTGGTTCTTTTAAAAAAGATATTGAGTTTGCTATGAAGGGGCATATTCTTGATGAAACTGAATTACTCGGAAGGTATATTAGAGAATAAAACCTGTAAGGTACCCAGGGACCAGTGTTATTATTTTAATTCAGCCATGCCAAATCCGACATGGAAAGATCGGCACCAAACCCAAACTTCATTGTAATCATTAATATTTATTGATGAAGGCAATTCATAGTTTTGGGAACCAATGTTGCCTTTAAGTTCCGCTATTTTGGCATTTGAATAATATTGACCGCCCTTACCGAGATAAACTAATAAATCAGGACCATTCGTGATTTTGAAATCATTTTCAAAGCGGATTATGTATTTATCTCCAGATTTGATTAAGTCAGCAGTACCCTCCGCATGATGGCCGGATACTCCAGTAAATTGTCCTGAATGGATAGTTTCAATCACTTGCTGACCTTGTCCTTTGTCGGGTTGTATGGAATCTATGCTCTCATTCACTCTTATATTTCTAAAAATGGGCGAAATAAGCCAATAAGCGAGTGATAAAGCAGTTACGCCTATAAGTATATAAATTATCTTCTTTTTCACTCATAAATTATAACATACATTTCTTTTAAGGAAATTTATTTGATAAGTGTTATAATGGATTTAATGCATTTATTTCACAAAAAGACATTAAATTACGACTATATCACCGATGGGATTTTTATCGGCACTAATCAGTGCTGTACAATGGGTCTTTCAAATATGCTCAAAAGAGAAGGTGTAACAGCGGAAATTTCACTTGAAGAAGAAAGATTGGATCAGCCTTTCGGAGTCGAGGAGTATGTGTGGATTCCAGTGCGAAACAATACGCCTCCCAGCTCGGATCAATTATCTTTTGGTGTGTCAGTGTTGGAAAAATTAGTCACTCAAAAAAAGAAAGTTTTTGTTCATTGTCGGAACGGCCACGGTCGTGCTCCAACTTTGGTTTCAGCATATTTGATTAAAAAAGGAATGAGTCCGAAAGAAGCTGTTGAATTTGTGAAATCCAAGCGGCCTGTTGTGCATCTTGAAGATAGTCAGATGCTTGCGCTTGAAAATTATGCTGGATCTTTATAGTTCAGGTGGATTTTATTAAAATTAATATCTAAATACAAAATTTATGGAAAATTTTAAGGTAATTACTCACGAAGAATTAAAAAAGAAAATAGACAATAAGGAAAATTTCGCCTTGATTGATACATTGGGGCAATTTTCTTATGATCGAGCACATTTACCTAGGGCGGTAATGATTGATGCCCATCAAAGTGATTTTGTTGTCCAAGTGGAGAAAATGTTTCCAGATAAGAATCAAGAAATTGTCGTTTACTGCGCCAGTTTTTCTTGTCCACTCTCTGGCGAGGCAGCCAATAGATTAGCCCTAGCGGGTTATAAAAATGTTTACGCTTTTGAGGGAGGACTCATGGATTGGGCTCAGGCAGGCTATGATTTGGAAGGCAATCAAGGAAAGGAAATGAAAGAGAAATGGAGTAAATAGTCTTTCTTACTTAATTAAACTCATTCGAACATCGTCCCAAGTTCGGAGCATCATAGAAAAAGCAGGCGAGAAATCGTCTGTTTTTTCATTTAAGCCTTGTGGAGCAACGCAGAATCTAGGTTCGAACTTTGGAAATTCTGACTTTATACGTTTTATGCCTTCAATTAAAGTATCTATTGATTTATTGCAGTGAATACTAAGTATTTCATCATTCCATACTAGGTTCGAACCAGCTTGAGAAAGAATACTTCTTTTTGATTCGTTAGTCCCATCTTCCATAACTTCATTTATTTTTTGTATAACATCTGTTATCTCAATCATCCCTGTGTACCAGTTGTTATTATCTTCAATTTTATTTTGAGTATCCCCGTATTCGGGGATTTCCATCACAAACAATACATTAAAATCATTTACAAATCAATGATTGGGTACTTTGTGAAGGTTATAGGGGATAAGAGAAATAAAAAAAGCCCTCACATTTTTGTGGGGCTTTTTGATAAAAGACTTTTTACAATTCTTTTATTTTGGAAAAAACAGGAGAACCTATTTTTTCGTTCCATGCATAAGCTTTTACAAATTTTAACGGCTGATTTTTGTTTTCTTTAATGAAGAAAACAGCGTGACCTCTTTTGTTTTTAATATGTCGAGTCGTTCGCAATTTATTATTTGTAATATCTTTACCATTAATAAAATAGTTCTCTGTCAGATCTAAATTTTTATTAGCATCATATCCAGTTAGTACTAATTGAGTTTTCGGATTAATATTACCACTGTAATTTACAACAATAGCAATTAAGCCACTGTTCATTTTAATGACCCTATCAACTTTAACTTCTAAGCTCGGTTTGCCATGGGTTAGTGATTGGATCGCAATAGCTGCTAAAAATAAAAGAATTATCTTTTTCATGGTTTTTAGTTTTAATTGGTTACCACAAACCCCAGTAGATAGGACTTCTGACAACCAATCAAAACCATTTCAAGGTACTTTAAACTAACCAAAGCATAGCATATATCTATTGACAAGTCAAGTATATTGTGATACACTTCAAACGTAATAAAGTTCATTAAAAATATTGGTTTTTAGGCTAGATTTGTTTGAATCACTTTGTATTTCCGATATGGAATTTAGGGTAATTCAAATAAATCATAAACAAGTTAAAACTAAACCCATGGAAAAGATTGCCAATGAATTAAAATCTGAAATAATTAACCACCTTACCGGAATATCAAATCAAGATGTGTCTGTACCTATTACAGGTCATAAAGATATTTCTGTTAAGGATTTAATTAATGAAGTAAAAAATGAATCCCCAATAGCAATCGCGTATGCGTGCGAATATGTTGAAACTATTTCATTGATCAAAAAAGCAAGAGAAGAGAAGACTAGTAAAAGATGGTCTTTAAAAAACTTGTTTAATCGCTAGTCAAAAAACTGTGTAAACAAAAAAGCGTCCCGATTTTGGGGCGCTTTAAAATTTAATTTTATGCTGGTATTTT
>CAZUZG010000003.1:0-56303 GCA_964624665.1 uncultured Candidatus Saccharibacteria bacterium
GGAATGATTTAAAGCAAATACAAAAGCTTTATTTAGAAGATAAATATGAAGAAGCTTTGAGCTACGCTTCAAGCGTAGACACTATCGTCCGAGAACAAGTCTCTCCGGATATATGGCTGGCAATGGGTGGTACGTTAACACCAAAAGGCTATGAAAGATTGGAAGAGTTAAAACAGAGCAGAGAAAAAGGGAAAGATATGGGAGGCAGGGAAAGCTCATTAGATTTATGAATCTTTCTTGTAAGGCATGATATACTGCTAATGCATGAAAAAAGATAGAGAAAAAACTTACCAAATTTTAAAGGAGCTAAAAGGAATAATTCTATTGATTAGGAATGAACAAAAAAAAGAAGCAATTCAACTTTTCAAAGAATTAACCACAAAGTATTCAAGTTATATTCTCGATAGCGAATCGAACTTAAAATTCATTTACTTTAAAATATCAGATTGTTTAATATATGATTTTACGGTTTTTTCTATCGAAGAAATTATTGATGAGTATAATACAATTATTTACAAAGAATTTAACAACGACAAAAATGTATTAATATAAAAGCCATAATTTCTTATGGCTTTTATATGCATTACATTCTTATTGCTTCTTGTAATCCTTGCCATACCATCCCTCCTCATGCTTATCAGGAGTTGTCTTTGAAAAAGTTGTTTCGTGTTTCCCTGACCCTTTATCTTCATCATCGTAAGTGTATCTGGTGCTTCTTACAACATTGTCTGATGAATTAGTGGTATTAAATTTTGCGTTATCCGGTTCATCCTTATTTGAGGAAGAACCAAAGAGAGAACTAAAAATTCCCATGCTGACCTCCATTTTTAAAATGTGTGAATAATTAGGAGAAGTTACAAAAAAAATCTGCTCGTGTCAAGTTGAAGTTTGGATCGCTTATTTTTTTAAAATCTCAACAAACTATGCTATAATTTTACGGTGCAAAACGAAACAAACTATGCTTTCATAGACGGACAGAATTTATATCTCGGCTCTTTGGACGCGGGTGTTAAGTTGAACTACAAAAAATTCCGCACATACCTTAAAGACAAATACAATATTGAAAGAGCATACTTATTTATCGGCTATCTTCAAGGAAACAGTGAATTATACAGCGAACTTCAGGAGCATGGCTTTCTTTTGAAATTCAAGCCAGTCTTGCAAGCCAAAGGAGGACAAAAACAGAAAGGGGATATAGATGCCGACCTCGCTTTCAATGTCATGCTGTATTACAAGGAATATAATCGAGCGATTATTGTAACAGGCGACGGGGATTTTGATACACTTGTGAAATATCTCAGAAAGAAAGATAAATTAGTGGGAGTCATAAGCCCTAATAAAGACAAATGCTCCAGCCTATTAAAGAAAGCCGCCGCCGAAAAGATGCTTTATCTGCAGGATGTTGGGAAAAAAGTATTGGACTAAAATGAAAAAGCACCGCGAGGGACGAAACCCTTAGCAGTGCTTTTTCCTGGTGATACGATCAGTATATTATAGGCAAGATAAAATTGCAAGCCTTTGATGATCTAAGGATAACATATTTTAATTTGAGGCTTTAAAATTTATATAGAACTTTGCGTTGTTTTTAGCACCTAACTTTTTAAAATAACATTTCATGAATCCGATACAGATAGCTTTACAGGAAATGCGTGGTATAGATTTTTCACGCATGATTTTAGCAATGGTAAATAAAGAGGGGGGGAATTATAAAGAGGCATTTATTGCCACAATGGCTCAAATATTAGCTTCACGCAGAACCAGCCAATCAATAGAAGTTAATGGTATTAACTATCGGATAAAACACTATTCGACAATTCAACAGCACAACCCAGCTATAATTAGCGATCTAATAGGCAACGGGCTGAATGAGAATTACAAAACTATACAGCTACTGACACACTTTCCATCTAAGGAAATCAATGGCAATTACACTCTTTCTTCTGTTTCAACTTATCAAAATTTTCTAGCGAATAGATTTGTTAATTATAATCATTACCGCAATCATACAATTGCAAACATTGTTTGCGCAGAAAATGAAACAACGCGGAGCAATGGAGATATTATTCGTTTAAGCGCGTTTGCATAAAAGTCAAAGCAAAAATGATTATGTATTTATACATTCCAGTAAGAAACCGCTATTTGGTTTTCAGAAGTATCTAAACCAATTCCTCTATAAATCAATGTGCCATTTTCAGTTCTTCCTGCTCTCCATTCAAATTCATATATATTGTTTGCCGACCTGATAATCAATATACATTCTGTCAAATCCAAACTATTATTTTCAAAAAAAGCACAGTTATATGTTCCCGTTACTGAATCTGTCCTACCATCTCTTTTTATGGCCATTTCCGTATATATTCTATTGTCGCCTCTATTTGCCCATTGAGCCATAAGATTTCCACCTGTCTGTATTTGATACACAATAATTCCGTTTACTTCGTTCATTAGTTCTATTTTTAATTCTTAATTATTTACCCTCAAACAACTCCTCCAAATCCATTATATAAAAATTCCGCTTTATTATGCTCCTGCACAACGACCCCATAACAGCCAAAACTATGCTGATCACAAAAAACAGAATACCGATGATTCCTTGTAATATAAATACAACCTGACTCAAAGCTTCTTTTGGGGTATTAATTTCCTTAAATATGATTTTAAATATATAAACTTCGCTTGCGCTTGATACAACAAAAGCCACGCCTGCCAGAAAAAGAATCATTGCAACTATTCGGGCAATCCACCCCAAAGGGCCATATATAGTGGTAACTCTAATTATGCTCGGTCTTTCCTTGCGCAGTTGCTCAAACTTGATTTTCGCCGTTTCAAATTTATCCATCGTTATAAATATTTAAAGGCAAGATACGAAAGAAGTTTTTTAAATTAGGGTATGTAAAATCAATGTTATGAGCGCAACTCAAAAAGAAAAAGTAGAATCCATAAAAATAACTGTAACATATGCCACTTCATTAGGTCGGGGATCGAATGATTTTAATAACTTGAAAGAATTAAAAACTTGGTTAGATAAACACCCGCTTTTTGCCGAAGCATTAGGTTATACGAAAAAGAAATAGTTGCATAAAAAAACCGTCCATTGGACGGCTTTGCAAATCGAAAGAAAAAACAAGCATTAAGCTCTCTCAACCATTTTCTTGAGCAAAGCAATGACCTCGCCCAAATGCTCAGTTTTCTCAACAACAACAGTACAGCATTCGCCGCCCCAAAACTTCTGCACGCTGTCCTTATGCAACAATATTTTGTTATGCTTAATCATCTTCTGCGTTTCCGCAATCGGATTAAGCATGACAATGGAAAGGCTGTTTTTCTTAATCTGAATAACCGTTATCTTCCGAACCTTGTGGATTGATACATAGTAGTTGGTTGAATTAAACTCAAGCCCTTTGTCTGCTTTCAACAACTCCGCTTTAATCTTACCGTAAATCTCTTTCACGACATTCGATGCTTTTGCCAGGTGTTCCGGTTCAGTCAATTTCGGCAAATCTTTCCGGCTCTCTTTTTCTCTTAACGGTTTCTCAGGAATCGTTATCTCATCAAACTTCGGCTGGAACGTTATCATCATCTCATTTTTCACCGCATATCTTTTTACGATAATTTGATTTGTCATGCGCCCCCAGGTCTCAGGATAATTTTGCTTTAGAGGAGCCAGCTCTTCCATATCATTATCGGAGATAAATATGATAGAGGGCCTGTTCCGCATAGCAATGGTTAACTGCGACAGGATTTCCTCAGTCGATTTCGCTTCAAACTTCTGTTTTAGCTCCTTGTATTTCGTTACCTGATTAAGAACTTTCTGAACGATCTGATTTTGATTTTCAGGATTATGCAAAAAGCTGAACACCGGCGTCATCTCATAGAAGATTTGCAAGAGCCTTGTTTTTGAAAACAGGATTTTCAAGAGATAGAACCTCGGTATTTGCATTTCCGCAAAATGAAATATGAAAGCGTCGGCCACAAAGCCGTTTGAAAAATTAATGCCTGTCGATTTTTCAAATGTAACGACAAGGGCGAAGTCGCCGAAAATGACACCGAAGTTTTTAAAGACCAATTGCCGGAGCTCATCTTCATTTTGAAACTTCCGTTCATATGCAGGCGGCTGTTCCTTGTCCGGCAAGTGTAATACATTTCCTTTCAGAACATACGCATCGCTCAAATCAGGGAAGACCGGCTGTTCCTTTCCGTTTAAGTTATTGTTGATTGGTTTAACTGCTTTCTTTGCTTGTTTTTTCTTTGGTAAAGAACCTTGTTTTTTCATGATTTCTGAGGTTTAAGGGTTATGAAAATTATTTCCGTCCGGAGTGTAACTCCGGCTTAAACCGAAGTCAAAAAAAAGTGGGGATAAAAAAAGCCCGACAATTGCCGGGCTTTGTAGTTTAAGGTATTGTTTGTAATACCTTTTTAATGAATATTTTACCCCTGCCAATGGAAACCTCAATCTTATCTTTCACATTGAAACCTGCTTGCAACAGGTATTTCCCATGAAGCCGGACAAAAGGGAAGTAATAGCGGTCAGTGCCGTCCTTGCTTCCGGCTGATACCGTTAAGATTCGTTTTCGTGTTTTAGCCGGGCTAATTTTTTCTTCTATTGTTTCCATGCATAAGGTTTTTGTGAATGAACTTTTTCCGTGTGCAGGATAACTCAGGGTGGAATATATGCAAGCCGGGAGGAGTGGATATCTCAAAAGCATCGCTGATATTGGATTATCGGCCTTTGATTAGAATGGATATAAATAAGAAAATTTCAGAAACTTTAATTTGCGAACTGACGTTAAAATAACTTAATTCACATAAGCAAATAAATAATCCGCTTGACATGAAAAATCTTGCCTCATCAATAACCAGACTGTCCTTAGTGATTTTAATTCTTGGAATAAGTATAAATTCATTCGCCCAAAGCGGACAGAAATATTCAACAAGCGGAAATGCTTTAGCTGAGGGTGATAAAATAGGAAGCACCAATAACCAGCCCGTAAGTATTATTACCAACAATCAGGAAGCGGTAAAAATATTATCCGACGGCAGGACATTATTCAGAAAAGATATAACGGTAGAAGGAGAGTTAAAGGTAGCAAGTTTGGCAGGGAACGGATTTCGTTTAATAAGCCCGGACAACAACGGATTATTTACCAGCTTTAATTTTAGCAACGATGCTGGCGATGTGCTGCTTGGCAATGGAACCTTCGGCAATTTTAATAACATGGCCGATGCGCGTATTACAAATTTCTTTAACGGCTTATCAACACAAATAACACTCGGCAACGGAACATTTACAGACGGGACAGCATTTTTACAGCAAGGTATCAGCAGTTATTTCACCGGAGCATCTAATCAGGTAGTGAACGGACAAGGGGCTTTTGCCGATTTTTCCGATATGCTCGAAACAGGTCTGCATGATTTCGGCTTGTATTACAGCAATGGCAATTTAGGAGTTGGCACAGCCTCTCCAACCAGCACTCTTGATGTTTCAGGCGATTTAACCGTACATGGAAGAATCTTTTTAGTAGAAGGAAAAACAAAAAGCGAGCAGGTTGAAACAGAAGAAGTATTAACGAAGGATGTTAAAGCCACTTCAAGAGTGAGCGCCCGCACCCTTGAATCAGAGGAATTAAGCAGCGCAAGTATCGTTACAGATTACATACGCCCCGAAGTAATCCAAATGGATTCGCAAACAAAAATAATGGGCGAAACCAATGTTGAGGGCGAAGTAAACGTAAGCGAAACAATGACAATTGGCCGGACATTGTATGCTATGGAAGAAGAACAACCGCAGCAACCCATACCACCTGCCACCCCGCCAACCTTTCGCCTGAGTGTATTCGGAGGAACAAGCATAACAGGTAACGCATACATAACAGATAAATTAGGGCTTGGAATTGAATCGCCAACCGAGAAGCTTGATGTGTTCGGAAATGCAAAACTAAGCGGAAACATGACTATTGGCGGAAACCTGAATCTGACAAACGTACCAAACCTAAACGAAACCGATGTCGCATATAACTTAGTGGTAAATAATGACGGGACAGTTTACAGGAAAATAGAAAATGAACAACAGGCTGTAAACGATCCGTGGGTGCTTGGAGGCAACAGTAATATAAGCGATGTAGATAATGAATATCTTGGGACAAAGGATTATTTTGATTTGGTGATGAAAACAAACAGCGCGGAACGTATGCGTATTTCTAAAGATGGGAATATCGGAATTGGCACATCTTCTCCAAACCACACATTGCATTTAGCCGGAGGCAATTTATGGCCGGTTAGCTTTGCAATAGAAAACAAAGAACTTGCAACCGATAATAACTTAATAAGAATAACTGCGGAAAAAGAGCATTCTATTATCCAGTCAAAAGGTGATATTTTAATTAACTATTATAACGGCGGAGGCACTAATGTTTTGCTGGGTGGAGGATATAACGGTACAGAACAGCGAGTTAATTTAGGCGTAACCGGAAAAGCTACGATTGGTAACGGGACTGATTTTATAGATTTCTTTAATCTTAACAACGACCCAAATGTAGAAGGGCCAAATGGCAATATAGTTCAGGTTAACGCACCACTTGATGCGCAAATAAATATCAGAAGTAACTACAATACTGGTGTATTAAGTGATATAACCTACTTCGATAATGTAAATCAACAAATTGCGCCTACTTCATATAGAGCGGTAGCAAAAGAAGATGAATATTTTTTTGATGGTCAATTGTATCCCCCAACAGCGGGGCAATATGTGGCCAATACAACATTTTCCGTAAAAAGCAATGGAGATATATTTAGCGCAGGAAAAATAAATGCAGCGGGAATTATTGATGCAGCAGGTTTTAAAGTGAACGGACAAGACCTTGCTACAAGTTTTGGTCAATGGACTACAAGCAACACAAATATTTATTACAATACAGGCAATGTAGGCATTGGTGTTGCCGCTCCCACAACCAAACTACATGTTAATGGCACAATAACAATAGATGCGGATAATACACCAAGCCTAACCACAACCGGTTGGCGTGCAGCAATAAAAACCCCGATGGGTAATATATGGCAATCTACCGTTACTGATAGTCAAACCGGTAAATACCTGGGCTTCGGTGTTACCAATGGCGGCTTTTATATGATTAAATCCGATGCACAGGTAGGCGGTAATTACAGTTATCCATTCGAGTACAAATTCAACAACGACCCCAATCAGCAACAGCTAAAAGTGCGCGGAACAGTTGTAACCAATGAAGTATTAATAGTTACAGGCGACAATGGCGATAATACCTGGGCCGATTATGTGTTTGATGCTGATTATAAATTGCCAAGCATTGCCGAAACTGAAAAGTATTTTAAAGAGCACCATCACTTAAAAGGTGTGCCATCTGCAAAAGAAGTGGAGAAAGGGCTTAAACTATCCGAAATGCAAAAAGCACAAATGGAAAAAATTGAGGAAATGATGTTATACATTGTGCAGCTGAAAGAAGAGAACAAGCAATTAAGCGAACGTTTAAATAAGCTTGAGCATAAATAAATTTGGTTATTAACAACATCATCAGACATGAAACAGTTTTTTTTATTACTACTTATTTCTATAAGCCTTGCGGCTTGTACAAAGGACAATCGTTACGAAGAAGACCCCTGGACCCCCTTCGGACATGATGCTACAAGGCACCTTAGAGAGACCCACTGGCAGGTAATACAATTATGGGTAGATGGCATAGACAGTACCGCCCAGATTATGTGCGATACCTGTCATTATTTTGATGAGTATCGCTTTTACGACCCGCCTCCCTATAAAGATTGGTACTACAGACCATGGTCAGGGGGAGCGGCTTTTTATAAGAATAAATTAATTTACAGATTCTCGTGGAAGGTTGAGAGCCACGATATGCTCTGGTTGTACGCGAATAAATTTGCTAACAATATATATGAACACGGTGCTTTTCATCAGTTTACTTCTGAACCGGATTATTCTCACCCCACAGTAATCAATAACTATATGCCTGCCTGGAAAATTAAAAAATTCTCACGTGGCGATCTTAAAATAGAAATGAGTTATATGGGTCACACATACATACAACTATGGAAAGAAATAAAAAAATAGTCCTACTTTTTATGCTATTATTAACGGCAGAGGTTAAGGCGCAAAGCAGTTCGCAGAACCTGGCCAAATACTGGTATTTAAGAGATCGGCTCCTTAACCATTTCGCGCCCATTGGCACGGGCCGTTCCGAGAGTTTTGCGGCCGCCATTACTTATGGTCATGATTGGAAATATGAAAATGACACAACCATTCATTATGGCGATTCACCCAATCATCAGGCATTATACATAGGTGTTTTAGCCACCGAGTACCGCCTTTTAAAAAACAACGGGCAGGATGTAAGCCAAACCGTTAAGGAGCTGTGGCATGCCATTTATGCTATAAACCGCATGGATATGAACGAGAGCCATTGCCCCTGGAACAGGGATGGCGCTACCGGCAATTTTAATGGCCGGACAGATGTTTTGAATGGCTTTTACAGCCGGGAAGATATATTTGAAGAAGGTTCCATAGCGTGGGATGCCGGTTTTAGTTCTATTAATAATAATAACTCATTAATAAGTAAGGTCAACGAAAATGTCGCTGATCCGGCTTTGGATAATCAGTTGGGTAACCCACCTAAAGTGGGTTTAGTTTCCTGTGGGGTATACAGGGTAATTGAGGAAAATGGATTTAATTTCATCAGCTACCCCATTTATCCTTATCAAAAACATACCGTTGATATATGCCAGGAAGGTGCCGCATACAGTTTCGATTATTATACCAGCCTTTTTGTGGCCTTTGCCCAGGTTGTAAAATACCTCGACGATGGTGTTAACTTTAATCAGCAACCATTTCAGGATAATGAAACAGATATAAAGCAGGAGGTTAAAAGAATAACTGACCGTATGATGGCCTATATAGAAACCGGCCCTTATGGAAATGGTACTACGCCCTTTTTGCTCCTCGAGCCCGATGGCGATGAGGTGCATAAGTGGGGCAGAACAGCCGTACATTTTGCCTATGGTATGGAAATGGCAGCTTATAAAATTACCGGCGACAATGCTTATAGCATAAAAGCAAGTAATTTATATGTACCTGGACTAATTCCGGGTGAATCTGAAAATTTATGGACCTCATTAATTGATATTTATGTTGGTGGCTCGGATGCCCTTACAGCCCTTTCACAATTTGTTGACGCAAATTTCGACTATAATTTGCTAGATGGTACTAATTCGGTTTGGGAGGTATTAAACATAGCGGCCGTAGGCGACTCATGGGACGAGCCTCTAAGAAGCACCCAAAATAATATCTGGTTGGCGAGTCATTCTAATGGTTGGGAAAGTTACTATCCGCTGCTTCATGCTTGCCTTCAGGATAAAAATTGCATTACCTCCAATTCCACCATTGAGGACGATTTAAATTCCATGCCCTGCGGGGGAAACTATAACCTGGGAGATGGAGTTGTTTCGCCTGGATGGGCCGTTCCCATAAAATGGCATTACCGGTATGGCGAAACATTGTCTGGAAGAAGTGGAACGGACAAGGATGGCATTTTTAATTCCCTCGACTGGATGATGCTCTTTAACCTTTATTGCCTGTATAATGATAATTATGTAGGCAGCTACCACAAGGTAATGCACGAAGATTTAAACCTCACCGGTTCCTTACCCATTGTGCTTCCTACATTACCTTCTAATCCATATTTAGTGGCCGAAGGTTCAGAGAGTACTGGCTCATCAGCTATTTTAGCCAACCCTAAAAAATATGTTACAACAGGAACAATAACATCTAACCAAATAATTGAAAATAAAAATTTAAGCGGCACCTATACCGCTTACGATTTTACAAACCAAACACCTGTAACCATAAACATTACAATTACAGATAATGCCATAGCCGATGTTACCTATAAATCTGCATCAACAATACGTTTAACATCAGGTTTTCATGCAAAACCGGGCGTTAAATTTCACGCATATACCGCCCCCTTGCATTGCAATAGCAGTGGCACAGACTACGAGCGTTTATCAAATAACACAAACAGCGGCAAGGATAATACCGTTGCAAGCCCAACCAATGAATTTAAACAAACAACACCAATTAATCAGAATGTGGCCATAAGCAATTCAGGATATAAAACAACAGGCGCAGGGAATGTTAATGCTAACAGAAGCGTAGCAAGCAATGCAGCATCGAGCGTTGCAAAAAGCGGTGGAAATATTTTTGCCATTGCACCTAACCCTAATACAGGCCTGTTTGAAATAAATTATTCAACAATTTTGCAAACCAACAATGCAGTTCGTGTTTCAATTACAGATGTTTCCGGGCGAGTGGTATGGCAACAACAGCAAGAAGGCGGTACAAGCAGTTACATATGGCCGGTCAATCTGAGCCAATACTCCAAAGGATTATATTTAATTAAATTGCAGAATGGGGAAGTAACTAAAACAGGAAGGATTGTTATAAATTAAACTGGACTTCTGTCCCAACCAGAGCTATACTCCACCCGTAAGCCCCAAGGGGAAGCAAGGCCCTGCTGAGGAGCAACCTTGTCAGCAATAAGGTTTACCGGCTGTGGTTGCACAGTTTTGAACCACGACAATAAAATTGTCGTGGTTTTTTTATATCTCCCCAGTCTGAATAAATTCAAGGTATTTATCAAGCATCCATCCTTCTGTAAAAGGAACAATGTCAAGAATAGTTTCCAGGCTAATATCGATTACAACCTCCACATAAAAATTATTGAGACGATAAAGGGTAAATGATTTATCATTTTGTACCACCGTAGCAAGCTGCGATCCGTCCGTCCATAAAAGCGCCGCTTTATGGTCTAAGTCAAGCTGTAAAAAATCATTCACTTTAGTTCTATTTATTAGACTTGTAAATGGTGGGGGCTCAAAATTAAAATAAAAGGCTTTAAATAGCCCCTGGTTCGCTTAATTTTCCACTTTAATATAAAAGGGTTAAAATGACCCCTCTAACGTAACCATTGCCGTAAAATGGCTTAAAGAAAACCTAAAATTTGTGGTAGCTTTTGAAAAAATAACACGCAGAATCGCACGCGAAATAACACTCAATAACACTACAACTCTTGAGGTCAAAATAAAAAGCCCTGAAATTCAGGGCTTTAAGTAGTAGCGGAGACGGGAGTTGAACCCGTGACCTCAGGGTTATGAAACCCGAATCCAGCCCAAACCAGCCTTGAAAACCCTACAAAACGGGTAAAACAGGTCAATAGTTGTAAATATTTGTCCTTACGGGTTCAAAAAACAACACGCGGAATCGCACTATTATTTAATAAAGTTCTAAATAAAGCCTAAATTGAAGTTTTCATGAACAATTTTTTATTTTATTGAAATAAATTGTTAATTTGTTCCGTTATATGGAAATACTTTTGGTTCAAACCTTAAAGGATAGGGATAATGCTGATCATGTAGAAGAACATGGCCCATTTATTTGTGTAAAAGACCATGCTTGGCTAGGAAGGGGATACTATTTTTGGGATACTCATTTAGAATTAGGGCATTGGTGGGGTAAAGTTGCCTGTTCGGGAAATTACATGATCTGCGTTGCTGACGGGGTCATTGACTCTTCTTGTTGGGATTTACATGGAAACGGAAAACATCGCATAGAGTTAAAGGAAGTTTGTGATGAATTGATAAAATCCAAATTAATGAGCAAAGAAAGTATTACCATACCAAGGTTAATTGAATTTCTAAAAAAGAAAGGAAAATTTGCTTATAAAGCAATTAGAGCTTTAGGCATGAGGAGTATGGGTGATTCTAATACTGATTTTATTTTAAGATTTCCATTTGAAATACAGAATCCATCGTATTTAGAGGTGTATCCAACGGTTCAAATTTGCTTAATTGAGAAAAACGCACTATGTTTGCGGTATTATAGAATAGTTTATCCCGAACATTACAGTTTGGAGTTTGCTTAGACCAAGGTGATTGAACAAAATTGAAAGTTAAATTAAAACAAATTTATTGTTGCTTTCTTACTTTAGTGATCAACTAACTTGACAAAAAAAAGTAAATGGTTTAATATAGCGGGAGTATTAAATTGTTATTTAAAAGAAGAATATTATGAAAAGTGAAATGGTAAATTGGCTGAGAGAATATCTAAGAGATACTCCGGCTGAAGAGGTGAAGAAGGATTGGAAGGAAATAGAAGAACTTGGACTGCGAGGCCCAAATGCTTATGACTATTTGGAATTTATGTCGGATAGTTATTGCAAAGTTTCATATCCTCCGCCTCGAGAAGAAAATGAGGTAGACTTAATCTCAAAAATGACTCCGGAATTTTCGGAGTCATTTTTTTTTGCTTAAACTTGTAATATGAACAATGAAGAAATAAAAAATGAAGTTAAAAAAGCTTCTTTCGATTTTTCGAAATTTAGGTTTTCTAATTTTCTATTTAATGAATCGCCAAATAATAGTGAAGCATTAAGTGTGGATTTTAAACCTAACGGAGTTTTTTTTGAAAAAGACGGCCGATTTGAATTAACAATCATTTTTACGGCATTTGCGAAAGAGAAACCTGAGAACCCAATAATACAAGCCACAGTAATAGGGTCATTTCTTTTTGTCGATAATCCATCTTTTGAAGAAATTCCGCCATATTTCTATAAAAATGCCATTGCAATTATTTTCCCTTACATAAGAGCATTTATTAGTTCTATGACAATACAGGCAAATTCTAGAATAATCGTGCTTCCAGTATTAAATTTGACCTCCTTAGAACAACCATTAAAACTAAATACTACAGTAGATAAGAATTGATGAGTGTTTCTTTTAAAGTATATTGGTTTATTCAAAATAGTCAAAAAACACGCGTAATTGCACTAAAGAGATATATTAATCTTTAGGATAAATTATTTTAATTAACGAAAACAAGGGAATAATATTTTAAACCCGCCATTCCAGTTTAAAAAAACTATAACACAGGAATCACTCGAGGTAATACTTCAATGCTTGGGTGGCTCTAATCCCATGTTTTTCATAGCTCTATTCCAAATTGGAACTGCCATAAAGAACCCAAAATGATTTTGAAATTCAGATGCTTTCGACCCAATATTAAATAACATTGTAAAAATTTCGTCTTTAATATCCTTATTCATGCACTCATGAATAAACTCAGTCGTTTCATCATATAACTTCAGATTAAATAAACACTGACTTTTTAAAACAAATATCACTTCTAACAAAGCTTCCTTGTTCGTGAAAGAAAAATAGGTATCTACAAAATCGTGTAAATCTTCATAATAGTTACCTAGTATTATCCTTAAGGAGTTTTCCTCCTCATTAATTTCAGTTTCAATAATTTGATTACACAACGCAAGGGAGTCTTTAGATTTACCTAATAGATTAAGAACGGCGGCTTTTAAAAAAAGCCATTCTTTGTAATTAGGATAACTTCTGAGTATTTCTTCTGCAATGGTGAGTGCCATCCCATAATTCCGTTCTTCTATTTCAATATAAAAAAGAAGGCTTTTTGCAAAAACAAACGATGGGTCAAGTTGTATAGCCTGAGTTGCTAATTCTTTTGCTTTGGGAATATCACCTTTTTTTAAGCAAGTAATTGACCACTTATAGGTATTCGCCAAAATACTACGATTATACTTGTCATGTATAGGTCGTTGTTTACTAACTATCTCTTTGTAAAATTCATTCTGTTTATCAATATTATCGGAGTTAAAAATTTCGTTTTCTTTTTCCTTTGAAGGGAAACCAAGAAGTTGGTCAACTAAAAGTTGCAAACCTGTTTCAATTCTCTTTTGAGATTCTATGACCTCGTTTTTATTTTCAACAGGGGTGATCTTTTTCTTTTCAATGTAATCTTCAAAAGTTCGATATCCATAAAGAGCATCGTTTATCTTCTCATTTATTTTGTTTTGAATCTCAAGGGACAAGCTACTAATATTAGCAGTTTTGTTATAAGGCGAGTTTCCGCCTTCTGGTAGGTCGTGTATATCTGTGAAATTCTGCCAAGTTCCATAACCCAACCATTTACAAAGCCGCTCTAAAAAATATTCTTGCACAGGTCTTTCTCCATTCCATTGCGCTTCCATTGTGCGAACTACAATGCATATTACTCCAGCAACCCTCACTTTGCCGGCATCGCTTAGTTTGCTTTTTAAATAACCACCATCAGTGTCTTTAAGGCAAACCAATCTCTTTAATAATTCAAAGTGGTAAGTATATATAAGAATGGATTTAGCCATAATATTTATCTATTGCAGAGTCTTAACAATGAATAAAACGATGCGTCATAAACCTTTCATAAAAACGTCAATTCCTATGACACGCTAATAGTCGTGCTTTGTATCATCAAATTAAAGATATAAATAAAATGACAAGTGTTCAAGTGATATTTCAAGTAAAAAATGGAATTAAAAAAACCACCGCTTGCAACGGTGGCTTGAGCTCAAGTCGAAACCTGAGTGCCTTAGTAATGTCGAAGATTACAAGACCGTTACAGTATAGCAAAGCCCACAAGCCAAGTCAATACTGCAACACTAGCCGTCTAACCTCTTAAATCTCCCGCATTTCTAAGGTGCTATTAAACCAATAGCACTATGAAAAACATAAACTACAAAGAAGAATTTAAAAGGCTGGAAGCCTTACTTCACAAACTGCAATCTACAAAGACTGGTCAAACAGTTTACCGCAAAGCTTTAGTTAAGAGCATAAAGCTGTCGGTACAAGAGCTGGTTAAAATCACCAAAGCTATTACAGAAGAAAAAACTCATGTCAATCAGCAATTCAATAAAGCTGATAATGATGTTGAAGATTTTTCCTTTCCGCGAAGAATTGACGATGAGAATATACGATTTGACAGAGAGGGGAAATAAATATAAACCATAAAACAAAAACAGCCATGAAAAAACCAAGAAGAAAAAGCAACGCGAAAGCATTGGAAGCCCTGCAATTCCTAAAGGAGATTTCCGAAGGGAAATATACTACCGGCCCTTTTCAAATTCGCCTATGTCGAATTGGTGAAAAATCTGAAGCGACAGATGACAAAAGCGAGCAGGAAGATGTGAGCGATAAAGAAGATAAACAGGAAAAGCCAAAATAAAATGGAACTGCTATCTATCGAACATATCAATGAAAATTACCTGTTCTATGAGACCTTGAGGGGAGCCAAAAAGTGGCTCTCCAAAAAAGGTTTATTGATAGTTCGCATTGGCCGAAAGTATTATGTCCGCCATGATGAATTTATGCAGGCGCTACAAAACCTCATGCCCGAAACTCCGCCTTCAAAACCCATAACAAAAGCAATTAAGCACAAGCCAGAAAGCGAATACGAAAAAGCGATATATAAAAACTTAATAAAAAAGATTGACGGATTTGACTGTCCTAAAGAGAGGACGGTATACTCCACACCACTATGAAAAAACCGCTTCACATACCTGCTTCTAAAAAAACAAGCTCGCTATACATATGGTGCCAGGTCTGCCGGACTCAGGTGGTTGAACTATGCAAAAAAACCGGTGAGCCTTTAAGCAAATGCAAAGAGGGCAATTCTCACTCCTATCGCGCCGTTGTGTATGAGCCAGGAACAGGCAAGCGACATGTTCGCCATTTGGGGCGTGATTTGGAGCAGGCGCGAAAGGCAACGATTGATCTGAGGGCCGAAATAAGGAGGAATAGCCAGCAAAAGGAAACCAAAGAAGTTAAAACCAATCAACCTGAAACCCAAAAAGGATTAAACCTGTTATTAGCCTCTACACGCCATATTGCCCATTTACGCGGTTTACGCGGAGCCGCCCACACGCTCCCGAAAAACCTGACGGAGCCGTATATAAAAAGCATAGAACGCTACCATGTTTTGTTCGGACAAGCTTTGAAAATGAATGGCGTAAATCCAAAAACAATTTGTGTGGAAGATATTACACAGGAACACATAGGATTTTTTCACACCTTTTTATTAGAGCAAAAAAAATATGAGTCAAAAACATACAATTCGGCAATGGATTCGCTCACGCTACTTTTCAACTATTTAAAAAAGCACGAAGGCTTTAAAACCTTAGAAAACCCATTTGAAGAAGTTAGAAAATTAAAAGTAATTCCAAAAAAGATAGAGACAATCGAACCGCATGAATTCAGTGAATTATTGGCATTAGCCGATGATCCAACCAAAGGCGAGCAAACACTTTCCACCGGACAAAAAAAGCAAATATATTTTTCCTTCAACCGCGATTTTTTCATAGCGGGATATATGCTTGGTTTGAGGCGCGAACAATTAGTTTCGATACGTTTCAGTCATTTCAAGGAAGACCCCGCAACACATGAGCCGATTATCATAACCTCCAATAACTTAAAGGTGGAACGGATTATGAAAGACGGGGAAGCCAGAATAACGGCTGTTCCAGTATCGCCGCAATTCAGAGAATATCTATACAACAACTTAAACTATGAAGCCAACAGAGGCACAGACAAGTATTTGATTGCAGACGATAGCCCATACAAGCGTAAAACCATAATGGATATAGTCAGTAAAGCTTTTACCCATTACTGGAAGCAACTGCCATATTCAAAAGATAAGGATATTTCCTTCTCAAATCTTAGAAAAACCTATGCTACACAATTACAATTATTAGTTGGCTCAAATGCCCGCTTTATTACAAATCATACGCCTGAAGTTATAGATAAGCATTACACGAACAGGGAAGCCATTGCTAAAGAGGCCGGACAACATAACCTATACCCAACCCTAAACTTAACAACAGAAAGGAGGCAACATGAATTAGAAAAGGCCAGAGTATTAAAACAGGAAAAGCAAAAAGGCATTGAAAAAGAAATTTAAAAATCATTAACAACCATGAAAACACAAGACCAAAAACCAACACGCCAAAAACTAACTTTCATTGAAAGTGAAATGTCAGAAAGTCCGTTCATCCGTGTAATGCAGGCAGATAAACAACTTGGGGCCATACACCGCTCGTGGGATGCAGACAATAACAAGCCTGTATATACAGTCGAAGATGAAAACGGCACAAAGAAGTTTATCAGTGGACTAACACTCCAAGATATTAAGCGGGGCTTTATCCAACACTCAAAGGAGATTTTTAATTCAATCATCCCTGAACCCCCTGTTATTACAGGGCAAGAAAGCTTAGAAGATTTGAAGCCCGCAATAAGCAGAGAATTAAAAGCTCGGGTGAAAACCATTGAGAATGCAAGGAGGGCTAAAAGCAAAACTAAAAACAAATCAAAAGGATTAAACAGATAACTATGGAAACAACTACAGACAAACCAACTACAAGCACGGAACCGAACAAAACTGTTTTCGTTCCCAACTATCCGGCCAGAATTGGACAGCCGAGCATTATCGTAAAACACGGCAATGACAACATCGGTTACATCTATGCGGAATTTGATACAGAGCGCCACGAACATTTTTATTACGCGACCAACTATAGCGGAAGCCCTGTTTTTGTACAAAAGATAAAGAGCCTTGATATGCTCAAAAATCTTTTCATAGGCTATGCGGAAGATATGCACCACGAGCTTGTGCATGGTTACAGTCTTCCACCAGTAGACCCCATTCTAAAAGCCAAGCGGGACGATGACCTTAACAAGTTAAGAAACGACAAGGGCAATAAAGAACATGATTTAAACAGATAAGTATTACCAACTAATAAAAACAAAAGCCATGAACAAAGAAAACAAAAATGAATATTTCCATAGATCAGGAATAACAAACAAGGAAATCGAAGCAATGCTGGAAAGCACCCACAGCGGTATTCTAAGTGAAGTCAAAGACCGGGCGCGTCTTTATGCAAGACAAAACAGGCCTGATCCCCGGGGGGATGTTTTGAACGTTTACACCAATGACACAACAGCTAAATATCAGGCGTTAAAAACGGATATAGGGAAGCAATTGCAGGTTGAAACAGCGGAAAGTGAAGCACAGGCATTAAGCGAAGAAACAGCCCGAAAAATCAAGCAAATAAGCGAGGAGAAGAAGCAGGCTGAAAAAGAACTTCATAACTTCTTGTTAGACCTCGCAGATCAAGGCTTAGAGCCGGAGGATTTAAATGCCATAAAGCCCAAAAGAAACGCTGACTGGATTATTATTGCCATTAACTGCGGTGAAGTGCTACTTACAACTACCGCCCTGCAACTAATCGGCGGAAACCTAATATTCTCTTTCATATTGGCGGTTGCTATAACGGCAGGCTTGTTTCTACTAGCGAAACAACTGGCTATTTATTTAAAAGAAGATTCCGGCGACGCCAAAGCAAAACGCATAGCCGTAATTGCAACAAGCATCGTGGCATTAGCTGTCTTTTACTTTCTGGCGAAGCTTCGCGCTGAAAGCTTAAAAGACTCTGAACATTATGCAATCAGCCCCTTGCTCCTTGTTGGTGTAAATATTCTCTTCTATCTGGTGACGGTAATCCATTACTACAAAAATTCTTTGACCCCGAAGGAAAAGAAAGAAATCGAACGCATACAAAGGCTGAAAGAAAAATATTTGGCACTAACAGGCTTGATAAAAAAGTGCGAGGAGGATGACAAGGCTCTATCGGAAGAAACCTCGCAAAAGCTCAATATCCTTTCGCAGAAAGAAAACTACTACAACTGGCTTATACAAAAAGTCGATAAATGCAATATGGTCGCAGTCCATGAATTCGTATCGCACAATCTGCTATACAGAAGCGACAAGAAGACACCTGACTGCTTTATTAAAATCATTAACTCTAAGAAATAACAGATGAAAACATCAATAAAAAAGATTGCGCTTACTGCCATTGCCGGTGTATTACTCTCATTGCTTTTGTATGGCTGTGCAATGAACCAAACCTATCCGATTGCCGAATCGGTATTGATAGACAAGACGGATACATTTTTAGCTAAACCCGATGCGGAAATGATTAAAGGACAGTATAAAGCAAACGGGGCGTGGGAGGGCTATTTGCTTCGCGTATCGACCATAAGCGACATTGACTATAACTATACATGGGAGATAAAGATATCGCCGGAGTGCCAGCTATTATCAAACATCTATGACCGCAAAGACGAACTGGCCATATTCAATTCCGGAATAGACAGCGCCTTTAAGGAAGTTGAAGTTTCGCCCACAGGCAAAAACAGCTCTTCTATATATGAGCCGATAATCAGAGAACTGACATTACTTAAAGGGCAAAGCTCCAAAAGAAAAATACTGATTGTATATAGTGACCTTATGGAATACTCTGCTCTGTCAAATTTTTATGACGCGCAAACCATAGACGGCCTCAAAACAAGGCCGGACGAGTTTGAAATGCTATTTGAAAAGACAATGCCTGTTCCTGATCTCACGGACATAGAAGCATATTTTATTTTCCAACCGGGGGACAGTTTGCAAAGCAGGCAGTTTGAAACAGTAAGCCGATTCTACAAAAATCTGCTTATAAAACATGGGGCAAGTGTAACGATTGCCGCCAATTTAATTCTATAACAACTTTAAAAATTAAATATAAATGAAAGAACGCAACAACGATGAATCAGTTTTAGGGACTTTTCTCACTTTTCTCTTTAAAGCCCTCTGGAAGCTTCTCCTTATCTGCCTTTGGGGACTGGCAAGAATAGCCACTGTCATATTTGAAGCCATTGCCAATCTGCTAAAAGGCCTTATCAGCTAACACTAAAAAACAAGCCATGAATAAAATTGCAACTTCAATATTCGATTTTACTGAAAAAGCCCTGATATATATCTTCGATGGTTTAGAGGATTTCATAAAAGGCGCGCCAAAGGGCAATGAAGGCTACACTGCGAGCTTTGCTCCTACCAGCACTTTGCTTTCTTCAAGGCACACCGGCTTCTGCTTGACGGGCGATAAAAGCCTGGAAGCTAAAAGAAGCTTTCAAAACTCAATAGTTTTCGGTGGAACGGGTGTCGGAAAATCTACAGTAGTACTGCTTCCGAGCCTCTATTCAATGAACAATTTTTCTTTCGTAGTCCATGATCCCTCATCTGAACTATTTCTTAAATCTTCTGCCTACCTTGAATCTATTGGATATACGGTCAAAGTCTTAAACTTCAGCGATCCCTCGATATCCTGCGGATACAATCCTTTAGCCAAAGCAAACACTTCTTCTGAAATCAATCGGGTGGCACAGCTTCTAATTTCAACTTCATTGGGGAGTAATAATAAGGATCAGTTCTGGTCGAATCTCGCGCAAACCCTCATATTCCTGCTCATTTCAATCCTAAAAAAAGGTGAGCCGAAATATTGCAATCTATTTAATGTTCGAATGCTGTTAAATCAAATGGGCGGTTCACCCGAAAAAATCGACAAGCTATTTTCCGAACAAGCAGATGAAATCCTATTTTCAGAATACAAAAGCTTTGTCAGCTATGACGATAAGGTCGTGTCGGGCGTAATTGCAACCTGCAAGAGCGCATTGCAAATCTTCGCGGACGATTCCGTTGTGCGTGTTACATCTCATGACGAAATAGATTTTCAAGAATTCCGGGATAAAAAAGTCGCACTTTACATCCAGTGCAAGACAGCAGACCAGAAATACCTATCGGTTCTTACGAGCTTGCTATTCGAAGAGATGTTTGCTTTCTCAATGTCGAAACTGCCTGCTCCGCATGAAAAACCAATAGCACTACTTATTGATGAAGCGGGAAGCCTGAAGCTTCCGATGCTCCAGCTTGCTGTCGCTAATTGCCGGAAATTTTCCGTTGCGATCATGTGCCTTTATCAATCCTGGGATGAAGTAATACATTGCTACACCAAGCACTCTGCCGAGGCTATCAAGGCTAACTGTTTTGCAAAAATGTATTTCACCGGGCAGAATTTGGACACTTCTACTGAGTTGGAAAAATTGCTTGGAAAGCATGAATACAAAGAGAAAAATAAAGAGGGTCGAGAGGAAACTAAAATCCGCAGTTTATTAACCGCTGATGAAATCAGGACTTTAAAAATCACTGAAGCCCTCTTGATTTGTGGGCATCATTTACCGCTGAAAATTAAGCTCCGCCCCTACTATGAGAACAAAACATATTTAAGATACAGCACTATGCCCGTGCCTCCATTACAGAGCAACATACCTGAAACAGTTGCCATATTGCCATTGCCTGAAGTCGGAACTAACGAATGAAGAAAACCAAGCAAAATATTAAACTCTGGGAATATTTAGATTCAATCGGCGTGCTTGTCGATTCGAAGCCTGATGAAATATTATTGGCGAAAAAAAATTATGCTCGCTTGTACCAGCGTAATTACAAAAAGGTAAGACGATTAAAAGAACCTGAGTTTACAATCCACTTTCCAAAACAAAGCCAGGACTATCAAAAGCTTGAAAGAGCCGCCAAGGCTCACAAAATGGCGATAACCAATTTCATCAAGCATTCAACGCTATGCTACATATCCAAAACATATTTAAAGCCAAGACTTGAAGTGTTTTATAAGATTGAACAATTGTTGGCTGATTGCTCAAATCATACGAAAGCCATTGCCTCTCAAAAAGAAAAATACAACTGGGACAGGGAAGCCAAGTATCAAGTTATTGAAACAAGGATTATGCAATTAGAAACAGAGCTAAGGGCTTTAATGTATGCCCCTCCTGCCATTGAGGAATATATACAGGAAGCTATTGAGAAAGATAACAGCTTAAAAGACCGCCTACGGGCCATGCTTGTATGATCGTAAAAGTATTATCACATAAAAGACCGAGTTACAAAAAACTCCTTTCATATATGTTTGATTCGGACAGGCATAACCTCTACGATTCAGACGGGAACAGCCTTTTAATCACGCATAACATAAAGGGCAATAGCATAGATGAATTTGACAGACAGTTTAAATTGAATGAAAGCAACCGCATACAAAAAAGAAAAAGCCGGGTCTACGCCTATCATGAAATTTTAAGCTGGAGGAATACCGATACTAAACACATTACAGTAGAGAAGCTACAAGACATTGCAAGAGAATATATACAGAGGAAGAACCCCCGCTCAATATATATTTTCACCGCACATTGGGAAAAATCTAACATCCACCTCCATGCAATTTCTTCCGGCGTAGAGTACCGCTCCGGCAAATCTGCCCGGATTTCAAAAGAGCACCTATTGGAACTAAAACAGGGCATACAATCTTATCAATTAGAAAACTACAAAGAAATATCACACTCAGCAGTCAATCATGGCAAAAAAAGCAAAGCCATAGTCAGCGAAAAAGAATATCAGGTTAAGAAACGAACTAAAGAAAAAACCGACAGGGAACAGGTCGCTGATTTATTAAAGGATTGTTACAAGCAATCAAAATCACAAGATGACTTTATTAAACGCCTAAAAGAAAATGGATTGGAAACATATATGCGCGGTAAAACGCTTGGCATTTTGTTTAACAAAAGAAAGTATAGGTTAAACAAGTTAGGTTTTACACCTGAGTTATTGAGTGAGTTAGATAAGGCAATTAACAGAAGCCGGGAATTGGAGAGTGTCAGGGAAAGGAAGAATAAGGGGATTGAGAAGAATATTTAATAATAAGGTAACAAAACTTGATAAATAAAAAAGCACCGAATAAATTTGGTGCTTGAATTGAAAAATAAAAACTAAGTATTAATTTTTATTTTTGCTGCCTCAACATGAGAAATGATTTCTTTTTCGTTAAAATCATTCATAAATTTCTTCATATCATCCGAAATCGATTTATTCAATTCACACATTTGCTTGTCATCTAAATATTCTAAGTCAGATGCCCAAGCCTCGGTAATTTCTTTGATAGGGTTTTTAATGTTGAGACATTTTAGACGATTGTCAGTAGTTTTCATATTGTTTAAATTTGTTAAATATCTGTTTCTTTTTATTTATAGCAAACTTTCCATGATTATCAAAATAACTTATTACCTCGGGATGCCATATAAATATTAAATTATCAATTGATAAAGCATTCGCATGAGTTGCATCAATGATTATAAAACCAAAAGCATTATTATCCTTAACTAAATCAGTATTACTTAATTGTGCAACATATATAAATTTTGGCATTGTTGTAGCAACCACTATTGCTTTTACTGAAGAATCAATGTCATTTTCAGATGTAATCCAACGCTTAAAAGAACGACTTGTTGTTAAGAAAAGGCGCAAAAATACAGGTTGATTTTCAGATTTACAAATTGGATATTTTTTTAATATACTATATATGAACTGTCTCGCTTGTGATGCAGGTAAATAAACCTTAGAATGTAATGGTACTATATAGCTTACAAGTTCCAAATTTTTAAAATCATCATCATTGTCATCCTGATAATAAGATAAATAACCAGAGTCAGACCTATTCGCAAATCCAAAGTTTCCAATTTGATATGGAGGCTTATTGTCATCAATAATTACATATTTCTTAACTAAATCACTATATTCTGATACTTTTAAAGTAGATGATGTTCCATCTAAGTTATTTATTAGTAAATCAATTTGCTCAATATTTTCAAAATTAATATGAGCATGGGGTGGTTGATAACCTACATATAAGACTGCGTGTTTTTTATGTGAGTTGGACAACACACAAATAACTGGAATCCCAGACTCAATATAATAATGAAGAATTCTATGGAAGTCTTTATATGGAGGGCTACTTGGAAAATAGCCTCTCTCGTATGCAATTCTATGATAAATTCTTACTCCAAACCCAAATTCCTTTAATGCAAATGATATTTGTTCTGGACTTAACCCGGGCGAAGGAGTTTGTCTTTCAAAAGAATATTTAGAAAGAGCTTTAACAATGTCTGAAGGAAGAGCCATTTTATAATCCTCATACTTACCTCCAAAGTACTGTAAGGTTTCCCAAATCGCAGTTTCAGCACATTTCATATATTCAGCATCTTGTGAAGCAAATGGAAATCCTTTTATTTTGAATCTTTTGTTCGAAATTAAAATATCTGTTTCTAAATAATAGCTCTGAAATTCATGCCATTTTAAACATTCAGGAGAAATCAGACCTCGTCCAAAAAAATTGGGGAAGGTAGGTCTGATACAAATAAAGCCATAACATTTATGATCGTCCTCATCTTTTAAGGTTAACGATGTTAACTTATTTAGGTCTACTTTTTCATTAAAAAAAGATATTCGTACGCAATCTCTTAGATAATTTTTGTGTTTTGTAGAAAAATAATTGTAGTATGTGTTTCTATATAATTTATCAACATAAGGATATTCGTAATACACATTAATATCAGTTTTGAAAGTCAAAAATCTTTGGTTTAAAAGAGCCCGGGTTTGCTCTAATGGAAAACCAAATTTGGTTTCGAGATAAATAGATAACTGATTGGGTAACTCATTTATACTACAAGTTCCAGCTTCGATATGGTTTATTTTTTGCATTTTCAAAAGAATTGCTCGAATTATGTTATTCTTATTTAAGAATTAGAAAGTTATTCAGAATATCAGAAGTTCAATATGTCATGTAGGATAAACCATCCTTGCTCGAAAGGCATTAGCAGTTTCAAGATTGGTTTTGGATTTGGTATAATATTTCCATTATTTCAAATAATATTCATTATATTAAATATATGAAACGCGATACAGCAAATTTTGTTTCAATTATTCAAAATTAACTTATTTTTTCATATCACGCATAATATAAGGCAATGAAATCTGTGCCGGTATCTTTGTCGGCCTTGCCATCTATGCATTAAAAGACATTCTAAAGGTTGCTGTTTTCAAACCCGATGATTTAAAACATTATGCTTTTAGATTTCTACCTCGAATTACACTGGTTACTGTTTTATCAACCTTATTCTTCATGGTAGCAGTTTATGTATACTGTGGTATTTTTTACAATGACTTTAAAACATTAAAGCATGTAATAATAGAGATGACTTGCGGAACAATTGGCATATATTTCGTTGCCTATTTTCCTTATAGAAAAGAAATCCAAGAAGCCGACAACTTTTTTGATTCAAATAAAAACTAATTACGAAGCTTGAAGCTCGGGGGTTTGGGGGCATCGCCCCCAACAGGATTCGCTTTTTGACCTTTCTACCCTGTCAAAAAGCAATCCTGCTAATACCACTCACTCCATATATTCTGACGAGTTCTGTTGTTAAAAGTAACGGTATGGGTTATCGTTCTCTTTGTCCTGATCTTCTCCTTAGGCTCAATTTCAGGTTCGATCTACCAATTATTCCCTAAGGTTTTTATACTTTTTGCTTGACTCTTTTTTCCAATCCATGTATCTTTGTAAAAAATTCAAAATGCCACGAGTTGAAATTTTATTGGATCAAATCCAAAATCAGGAAACGGATCAAAGGGGAGTTGCGGGTCAATGGATAATGGGGCCGAAACACAGCGATTTTTATAACCAAATGTTTCCTCATCATAATGACCAAAGTGGGGGTAAATGGCACCCAAGGGTAAAAAGTGAGCATGGTCAAAGAATCTTAATCTATTTCTGTAGGGTTCAAGGAATAAGAGGCAAAAATTGGTTTGTTTTACCTGAATTTAGTGAAGAATTTGAAAACCAATACCGACAGGCAGTACAGATGAATTGAACTCTCTTTGTTAAATATGAGTAGAAAGATGCTCCTAACTAAAGGATTTTTTACTCGCATGAAAATACTATCTTTGGTATGACGGGGTTCATAGTCAAACTTGACAAAAACATTTAATTTTGATACTGTATACACAGTATAATCAAAAAAATTGTTCCATGAAAAAGAGTAAAATAGAATCAACAAAGATAAATTTGTTAGATTTAATAAAGGTTTCTGCTGCAACGGAAGCAGAGTTAGTATCTTTAATTCTCCCGAAAATTAAGCAGCCGCTTAAAAGTGGCAGGATTATTTCTTTAGATTTTTCTGGTGTATCAAAAGTCAGTTTTTCCTTTTTGGAAGCTTTGATTACTGAAATAAACCTTGAGTTTCCTGATTTAGATTTAAACCAAATCTCATTTGATAATTTTGATAATTATTTATTGAGAGAATATGTCGATGAGTTGCTTCATGGTTCATCAGAAACCGCTTAAATAAAAAGCCCTTCAAAGGGCTTTTTTTCTTTTTATAGAAACCGTCGTTCCATCCGAGTGTATAATAATATCGTAAATATCCGGCAGTTTTTTAAAGATACTCAATATACTTTTTTCTTTATATGTTCTTATATCGAATTCCGGCTTAATCTTTCTGAATGCATCCCCCATAGTAGATAAAAGGGCTGTTTCGTCTTCTTTCTTTGCCATTTCATGCGCTTTCGCTGCTAAATCTATAAGCTCCGGATTAACTTCAGGTTTCTTAACTTTCGTTTCTTCTTTTCCTTTTTCTTGAAGATTCACATGTGGAATCTTTTTCTCTGAAACTTTTAAGGCCAAATTTTCAGAGAAAACAAAAATCTCACATGCTTTAATAAATGCTTCCGGAGTAGACGAAAGTTTTCCAATTCCCATTACAAATACTCCTTCTTCTCTTATTCTATGAGCTAAACCAGTGAAATCGCTATCACTCGAAACAAGGCAATAACCTTGAACCGTCTTAGAATAAAGGATATCCATGCCATCTATAATCATAGCTCCGTCAGAAGAATTTTTGCCCTTTGTATAAGCAAATTTTTGCATTGGTCTAATAGCGTGAGTATTTAGCTTGGTTTTCCATGAATTCATGGTTTGGATAGTCCAATCGCCATATATTCTTTTAATGGTGATTTTACCATACTTTCCTGTCTCGAGTAATATACTTTCAATCAATTCAGCCGACGTATTATCGGCATCAATAAGGATTGCTATTCTTTTTTCATTAGTATCCATTATCTCCTATTTCAATTCTAATACTAAAAGTAAGATTTAAATTGAACTATTGATTAGGCAATTTAATAAACGTTTAATCAAAACCTTCCGAAAAGAACTCAGTAACAGTCATATCTAAAGCGGTAATGATTTTTACAAGCGTATCAAATTGAATATTTCCACCAGTTTCATATTTTCCGTATTGCGCCCTGGCTAAATTATGCTCGTAGGCGAAGTATTCATAATTGGAATACCCCTTCTTGATCCTTAATTCCTTTATTCTATTTCCGAGCTTTTGAAGATACTCCTTCCTGATCTCTTCTTCCGACTTGGTTGATTTCTTCTTTTTCATATTCATACCCAAAACAAATGAAAAGGGATGTTTTTTGTTACCCGTTTAAGATTACCTCTTTAAATAGGTATTTTATTATTATATTCGTATTACAAAAACTCAGAACCCATGAAAACACAACTACTCCTTTATCTATTCCTTACACTGATAGCAGGGAATTGCTACGCTCAACCCTCTAATGACGAGTGTTCAAATCCAATTCTATTAACACCCTCAAGCACAAATTCTTGTAGCTATACCACAGGAACAACATCAGGGGCCACCCAGAGCATGACAACCTATTCTTGCAATGGAGCGCAGGGCAATGCCGATGATGATGTTTGGTTTGCATTCTATTCGAATGCAACATCAGAAGTAATAACAGTTATTGGCTGTTCGGGTTTTGACGCTGTTGTTGAAATAAGAGGGAATTGCGTCAATCCTTCCGTACCTATCTCTTGCGCAGATGCCACTGCCGACGGTGGCACAGAAACAATCACTTTAAACAATCTTGGCTGGAATACCTACCGGTTAATAAGGGTATACAATTATGGAACAGGTTCCGGTTCGGGATCATTTCAGATTTGCGTGTCTCAATTTACGCCAACCGTTACCGCTTGCTCCTTAAGCGGAATTACTCCCACACTCTCATCGCCGGGTTCAAATTCTTCCCCTGGGCAAACCGTTTCAACAACAAGCCCGACTCTTTCATGGAATAATGTATCAAACGCATCAAACTACGAGGTATATATCAGCAAATATCCATATGGCTCTGCAAATATCATCTTTCAAGACCTTTGCGTTTCGGGGACATCTCTAACTATCCCGTCAGGATATTTAGTCAGCGGTACTCAGTATCGCTGGAATATAATCGGCGTTTCCAGTTGTGGCAGTTGTTGCTACACCAACGCCGCTTCACCATTGTATTTTAATGTCGGAGGAGGTTGCGCCATTGCTTCCGTAACCCCCACAATCAATTCGCCGGGCAGTAGCTCATCGCCTGGGCAAAACATCGGCATAACAACGACTCCAACGCTTTCTTGGAATGCTGTATCAGGCGCAACCGATTACGGAGTATATATACGGGATATGTATACCAACTCATTAATACTTAATGACGATTGCGCCTCATCAGGGACAAGTTATATCGTTCCTTCCGGCATTCTATACAACGGAGGGCAATTCAGATGGAATGTCCAGGCTAATGTAAGCTGTGGTTCTTGCGCGAGTAATTTTGCATCTCCCTTGTATTTTACAATTTCAACCACAGTCGGCGGATTAAATGATTTTACTGAAAGGGAATTTAATATTTATCCCAATCCAAACTCCGGCACATTTACCTTGAAATTGGACGCTGTAAATATTCCAGTTCAGATAAAAGTAATAAATGCTATTGGCGAAACTATCTATTCTGAAGCCACAAAAAATCTCTCAAAAAAAGAAATCAATTTAAGCCATGTTCCGACAGGAGTCTATTCTGTTCATGTAATTGCCGGAGAAAAGAATTATCATGAAAAAATTGTGATCGAGTAATTTAAACGGCTATGAAAAAAATTACGCTCTCAATACTGTTGCTTATCACCAATCTAATCGCGCCTTTAAACGAAGCAAGCGGACAAACCCAATACCAACCCCAATACAAAATCACCGCTAAGAATATAAAAGGTAATGCCGAGATAAAGCAGAACTTCATATATATCAATCCGGGCAATTACGAAATTTTGGATATCGACTCTTTAATTAAAATAGAAAAACGGTTTAGCAAAACGCCCGTAAAAATCTCGGTGCTTAACTTTTATCTCTATTTCGAGGATAGCAAAGGAAAAATCCGGCATATTTACTATGAAGACGAAAGCCGGCAAAAAAAGGGGATAAATAATTCGGTAAAGAGCAATTATATTCAATTATTACGTGATTCCGCCGAAGAAGGATATATGCCTTTAGAAACGGCTTTCTCCTACCTATACCAAAAAGCGATTAAAGAAAAGAGTGCTTGCTTCCAATTATCTGACATACTTGTAGAAAAAAGAGAACCATGGGCAACAAGACCCAAGCTTGAAAAACTTGAAGACACGCAATTCCTGATTGTCTCCGGCCGACCGACAATTCAAACCATTTCAACAGTTCCAACAGAAAAACCCAAGCATCTATTTGCAAGGCTGATAATTGAAAGCAGTAATCAGGAACGATCCAATGGCAAATCTATCCCCGTTAAATCTCTGGACAAAGACGGGAAAATCATCGAATCAACCGTTACCGACCAATGGGGCGACTTTTCACTCAGCGTAAAAGATAAAAGCGAATTAAATCTTAAAATTGACGCAAAGCTGGAAAAAGACCAAAAGCTATTCTTAGCCAGGCAGACGGGTAAGGTTGTAAGAGAAATAAAGAGAAATGCGAAAGGTGATTTCATGTTTTCAATATTGCCGGCTGATATCGTAAAGCTGGAACTAACAGAAGAAGCTGATCCGGTATTGAAGCTGGCTAAATCGCCCCCAAACCCTGCAACTTCAACGACTCTTGTAAAACGTATTTCCTTTGCCAATAGCAATTATGATATTTCAGAAAAGGCAAAAGGGGAATTGGAAAGCATCGTTTCATATATGAAAGCCAACCCAAAAATACACCTTGAGCTTATCGGGCATACCGATTCAAAAGGGGGAGAACAGGCAAACCTGATTTTATCGAACAAAAGAGTTCAATCGATTATCAGCTACCTAAACAAAAATGGAATTCAAAAAGGAAGATTGATAGGCTACGGCAAAGGGGAGTCGCAATTGCTCAATCGCTGCAAGGATAGCGTTGAATGTTCGGAAAATGAGCATGAACAAAATCGCAGGGTTGAATTGATTTTCGGCTATCGAAAAAAAGTAGAGTTTAGCGGAACGGTTTTAAACGACGAAAACAAGCCGATTGAAGCCGAAATAACAGTCGAAGATGAACGACATGAGATCAAAAAGATCAGGAGCAATCCAATGACGGGGAAGTATATGTTTTCAGCTAATTTGATGCAAGGCAGGTCTTACACGATCAATATCATGAATGACATTTTTTTTGTTTCCACTAAAGAATTTAAAGTTTCCGAATCAGACGAAAAAAACAAGGAGCTGGCTAATATCAAGACGATTTTGCCGAAACTGAAAAAAGGCGGGAAATATACCTTGGGAAACATTCATTTTCAACCCGACTCTCCTGAACTTCTGCGAACATCTTATCCGTCTGTTATTTCATTATGCAAATTAATGAAGAAGAATCCGAAGATGATTATACAAATACAAGGCCATGTAAATCATCCGTTTAACGGAGGACTGTGCAATAATCCGAATCATCAACATCTGTCTGAACTAAGAGCTCAAACTGTATATAACATTCTTATATCTAAAAATATTGAGAAAGACAGACTGTCTTATGTCGGCCTTGGCGACAAGGAACAGCTTTATCCCAGAGCCAATAGCGATGAAGAGTTTGAGAAAAATAGAAGGGTAGAGATAAAGGTTGTGAGGGTTAAATGATTTTCGGTTGTTTTATTAGCCAAATTTATTTAATAGAACTATAAACAAAAATTAAACTATTTCTAAACTCAACACCCCGTTTTTGCCATTGACAAACTAACAATAGATTGCTATACTAACCTCGTTAGTATTTACAAGTTAATACAAAAACCCGTTGCCCTATAAGGGATCTTCCGCCAAAAGCGGAACGAGGCAAACAACGAAGCTATTCAAATCATCATAAGAGAATTGTATTCCGATACCCTTGTGATAGTTTTATGAAGTAAAGCTCTCGATTGCCTCGGCGAGCTTTAAAGTGAAGCTTGCCGGGACAATCCGGATACAAGCTTTGCGTAATAGCCCCGCTTGGTTCGCCATGCGGGGTTTATTATTTATGAGATTAAGCGAGGCAGTAAAAGAATTTGTTGAATTAAAAAAAGTCAAAGGCCCACGCTCCAGAAAAACAGGAGCGCGTTACGAATGTAGCCTAAGAATATTTTGTCTTTGCATGCAAGATCCCGAACTGGAAGATATAGATCTCGCTCATGTCATTTGGTATTTAGGCGAAATGGAAAGACTCGGCTGGAAACCGAACGGAATAAATCTTATTGGCCTTGCATTGAGAAAGCTTTTTGAGTTCTGTCATTTAAGAGGTTATAACGTAGCCTTCAGCGAACTACTTATTCCATTAAAAGAAAAAAGTTTTAATGTTCCCCGGGTCACAGACTTAACTACATTTAAAAAACTATTGGCTCAAATCCCGGAAAACACAGGAGAGCCACGCGCTATCAGAAACAGGGCCATTCTTCTTATGCTTTGGGACACAGGCGTTCGGTCTGGCGAATTGATGTCTCTCGACCTTGTTGATCTTGATTTGGAAAAAAGAACCGCATTTATTAAAACAGAGAAATCAAGAGGCCGAAGACCTGTCCGGCAAATTTTCTGGACAGAGCCTACTCATCAGGCATTACTAAAATGGATAGAAAAACAGGAACACTTAAGAAGCAAATTTAATTTCACTGATCCTGAAGCATTATTTACCTCTATTTCAAAATCGCCAAGACTCCCTCTTCGTGGTTGCAGATTGACATCAAGAGGAGTAGCCGAAACAATGAGGGTGCTTTCCAATAAGGCTGATCTTCCTTGTGTTGTTAATGCACACGCCGTTCGTCATTCTATGGGACGAGACACAGTTAAAATTCTTCGAAGCAATTCAGCAGTCTCAAATATTCTTGGCCACTCTAGCCTGGAAAGCTCTTATGTTTACACTATGCTGTTCGGTGAAGATTTAAAAGAACAATGGTCTGAAGTAATGAAAGGAAGAGGCAACCCAATGGCACAGGCTCCAAAAAGAGCTATCGGCTTTCCACGATTCAAAAACGAGCCAAGCTCTGTAATTAAGGGCCAATTTCGGCCAACGACAATAAGGACATCTAATGGTGGGAGGTTTGTAAGAGCATAAGTTTATGACAAGAATTAATCTTGCATTTCTTAAGCTTGATATAGTACAATTAAGGCATGAAAAAAACATCATCAAAAAAAGAAGTCTCCGTAAACGATTTGGCAATAATGGTGGCTAAGGGATTTGAGAGTGTTAATCAAAGGTTTGACCAAATAGACACAAGATTTGCCAAGATCGATTTAAGATTTGAAAAAATTGAAAACAAAATGGATGTGCTTGATGAAAACCTTAAAGCCACAAGGCGCGAGATACTTGATATTGGAGACCGTTTTGTTCCAAGGTTTGAGTTTGACAACCTCCTTATTCGTTTCAACAAGTTAGAACAAAAGTTATTAAAAGGGAAGTAGAAGAATTGATCGACATTTGTATATCCACACCACTACTCTTTATTTTTTTATAGGAAAATAGTATGATTCAAGGGATTTAAAGTCTTTGTTTACTTAATAGTGGTTATTATTTTCCTACACTACCCGCATGGTACGATAACGAAATGGGATATACTTTTACTCTAGTTGACCATGTTTTGAAATCGGGAGAGAATCTTTAAATATATGGAAAGCTATAATAAATTAGTCCGAGATGGAATCCCTGAAATGCTAGACGGCAAAGGAGTAATATATGAAAAAAGAATTGCTTCTGATGAAGAATATAAAGTAGAGCTTATTAAAAAACTTGCAGAAGAAATTAATGAATTTCAAGAAGTAGGTGATATCGAAGAATTGGCTGATGTGATTGAAGTTATAGAAGCTTTAAAAAAACTTCCTGAATATGAAAATGTCGAAGAAATAAGGCAGAAAAAACTTGAAGAACGCGGAGGTTTTGAACAAAGAATTATTCTTAAGGGAGAGAAAAAATAAATGAAAATATACATAGCATCAGACCATGCAGGATTTAAATTAAAAAGGGAATTGATCGACTTCATCAAGAAGTTGGATTTTAGAAATGAAATTATCGACCTCGGTCCTTTTGCCTATGATGAGAATGATGACTATTCTGATACTGTTGTGCCGGTCGCCAAAGCTATTCAAAATGAGTCGGAATCTTTTGGTGTAGTTATTGGTGGCTCGGGCGAGGGGGAAGCCATGGTGGTCAATCGATTTAAAGGAGTTAGGGCTTCTGTTTTCTACGGCGAGCATACGCCAATACAGTATGTCGATATGACTTTGAGAGAAAGCACTGATCCGTATGAAATAGTAAAACTTTCTCGTTTACATAATGACGCCAATGTTTTATCGATTGGCGCGAGATTTGCAAGCGAAGCCGAAGCCAAAATGGCCGTGCAATTATTTTTAGAGACAAAATTCAGCGGCGAAGAAAGGCACTTGAGAAGAATTAATAAAATAGATAATTTATAAAAAAAGTGGAAAATTTTAATCAAGGTTTTGTTTCTTTGTCTTTTGATGATGGTTGGAAAAATCACTATACGAGAGCATTGCCAATTCTTGAAAAATATAAAATAAAGGCGACTTTTTATGTCATTACTAAAATGCCTAAATATATGCTCGAGGAAGGAGAGGGCAGAATGAATGTCGAAGATTGGATCGATCTTGAAAAAAGAGGACATGAGATCGGATCTCATACGAGGACTCACCCCCATTTAAGTTTTTGTTTTTCAAAAAGATTAAAAAATGAAATTACGGGCTCAAAAGAAGATCTTGTTAGTATTGGAATTAATGCCAAGACTTTTGCTTATCCTTATGGTTCATTTAATTTAAAAGTTGTTCAGTCTGTAAAAGATGCGGGTTATATAGGAGCTAGAGCTTTTCATTATAAATTAGGTTACGGATTTAATTATAAAAATGAAAACAAGCATTTATTTAAAACCCAAGCAGTTGTTTGGAACTCTAAAATAGATGAAGTTATAGGCTGGATTGAAAAAGCAGTCGCTGAAAAATCATGGCTGATTCTAAGCTTTCATCAGGTCGAAAATAAAAAGAATGAATGGGGCACAAGTCCGGAAATTTTAGAAAAAATTTGCCAATATATTTCAGATAAGAAAATAAAAACTCTGACTGTCGCAGACGGTATTAAAATGTTAGACTAAACAATATGATAGAAATCATCCCGGCAATCATGCCTCAAAATTATGAAGATTTGAAGAATAAGCTCGCTTCGGTGAGAGGGCTTGTTAATACCGTGCAGATCGATTTAATGGATGGCAGGTTTACCAGAGGCATAACCTGGCCTTTTTCAAAACACGATGCCGAAGAAGGAGTTTTTTCTTCTGATCCATATTTTTTATCAATCATGAATGAAAGAGAAGGATTGCCTTTTTGGGAAGATGTCGATTTTGAACTCGACCTCATGGTTAAAAATGCCGCCGATAATTTGGATTTCTTTTTCAGGCTCGGGCCAAAGCGCTTGGTTTTTCATATCGAAGCGGAAGAAAATGCCCAGGAGCTTTTGGAATTCATCGAAGGCATAGATCTTTATATCAGAGATAATATAGAAATCGGCGTAGCGATAAATCCGACAACGCCGATCGAGAATATTTTCCCGCTTTTAAATGTTATCGACTTTGTGCAATGCATGGGCATAGAAAATATCGGTTTTCAGGGCGAACCTTTCGATGAAAGAGTTTTCGATCATATCAAGCGTTTGCGAAGCGAGCATGAGGGGATTATAATTAGCGTTGACGGCGGAGTAAATTTTGATACCGCGCCTCGTCTTATGGATGCAGGCGTTGATCGATTGGTTATCGGATCCGCAATATTTAGAAGCGGCAACATTCACGGCGCGATCGAAGAACTTAAAAATCTCTAAATGCTAAACGATAAAAAAAATAAAGAATTGGAACTCACAGCCAATCGAATCAGGCAGACGATTATAGGCATGCTTGTCGATGCCGGTGCCGGGCATTCAGCCGGACCTTTAGGCATGGCCGATATTTTTACCGCTCTTTATTTTTCCGTCTTAAAACACGATCCAAAGAATATTTTTTGGCCGGAACGCGATCGTTTAATATTATCAAATGGCCATATTTGCCCAGTGCGTTATGCTGCTATGTATCATGCCGGCTATGATATAAAACCTGAAGAATTAAAGACTCTCCGCAAGATCGGTTCGAGGTTGGAAGGTCATCCTTCTTATCTTCGCATGCCGGCGCTGGAAACTTCGTCCGGTCCTTTGGGTGAAGGCTTGTCCGAGGCTTGCGGCTTTGCCTTGGCGGCAAAAATAGATAAAGCTGATACTAAATATCATGTTTGGTGTCTGATGTCCGACGGCGAACACAATGAAGGCATGACCTGGGAAGCCATAATGCTCGCGGCTAAATATAAACTCGATAATCTGACGGTGATCGTAGATCGAAATTACATTCAGATCGACGGCAATACAGAAGAAATTATGCCTCTCGAATCGCTCGCCGATAAATACAAAGCTTTTAATTGGAATGTGCTTGAAACTGATGGTCATAATTTTACTGAAATAATATCAAGACTCGAAGAATCAAAAGCCGACCGAGGCCGACCAACAGTCATAATCGCCAAGACTACTCCAGGCAAAGGAGTAGATTTTATGGAGAATAATTATAAATGGCACGGCGTTCCGCCGAATAAAGAACAGGCCGAAGAAGCCATAAGGCAGCTCAAGGCTATAGAGCAGAAAATTTTAGAATCATAAAACTTATTTTAAATACAATGGATTATAAATTAGCAGAAAATTATTTAGATGAAAGTAAAGTCAAATGGACGCCGATGCGAGACGGCGCAGGTCTTGGCCTGGCAGAGCTTGGCGAAATTAAAAAAGATGCCGTGTTGATCGGCGCCGATACGATCGAATCTTGCCGAGCGCATTATTTTGCTGAAAAATTTCCGGAGCGGACTATTGAAGTCGGCGTGGCTGAACAAAACATGATCGGCATTGCCGCCGGACTTGCGTATCAAGGCAAAGTTCCTTTTGTTGTGACTTATGCCGCTTTTTTAATTGGCCGGGCTTGGGAGCCAATTCGTACCACGATCGCTTATCCGGAAAATCATGTGATTCTAATGTCTTCGCATACTGGTCTTGCGACCGGCTCCGACGGCCCTACGCATCAAATGACCGAAGACCTAGCCCTCACTCGCACACTGCCAAATTTTACCGTTATCGCTCCTTGTGATGCCGAACAAGCCAAGCTTGCCGTCAAGGCGTCATACGATACTAAAGGCCCAGTCTATATACGAAACGTCCGCGAAGCGACGCCCGTATTCACAACTTCCGAAACTTCTTTTGAAATCGGCAAGGCTCAAATCTTAAGAGAAGGCAAAGATCTGACTGCCATAGGTCATGGCTATACGGTATATTTCTTGCTTCAGATTGCTGAAGAATTAAAAGATCAGTTTTCAATCGAAGTCATAAATATTCATACGATCAAGCCTTTAGACAATGAAGCTGTTATAGGCTCGGCCAAAAAGACAAATAAGGTTTTTGTCGCTGAAGATCATAATATCATCGGCGGGCTTGGCAGCGCTGTCGCTGAATGTTTGATCAGGGAATATCCTGTTCCGGTTTACAGGCATGGAGTTTACGACCAATTTGCCGAATCCGGCAGCGTTAAAGATTTGTGGAAAAAATACAAATTAGACAAAGATGGAATCAAGCAGATTTTGTTGAATTTTATTTCTAAATAAAAAAATTAGTTTAGTTGTGTTTTTGAAACTTTTTTAAGTGCCAATTCTTTGTTTAATATCTCAACTTCTTTTTCTAATTCTTTAATTTCTTCCTCGTTATTGGTCATGCTCATTTTTATGCCAAGTTCTATTAGCTTATTTTCAATATCTTTAACTTGGTTTTCGGTCGGTTTTATATTTTTCAAATTTTCCATAGTTATATTTTCTTAGGCTTATAATTTTCAGGCGCATTTTTTAAATATTCTTCGATCTGCTCTTTCGACAAAAGGCCTTTTTGCGCGCCGACTTGCTGGACGACCGACATTGAATTGATAGGCCCCCACATCAAAGCTTCCTCGACTGATTTGCCTAAAGCCAGAGCTGAGGTAAAGGTCGAAGCAAAAGCGTCACCGGCGCCGGTACGGCTATATGGCGGTTTTGGATCAGGATAAGCGTTGATAAGCCAAGCATTCTCGCCGTCCGAAGCATAAGCGCCATTTGGGCCATCAGTAATTGCCACGATCTTCGGACCAAAGTCCATAATACCAGCCATTAATTTTTTAACATCTTTTTCTTCTGTTTTTAAAATCCTTTGAGCTTCTTCCAAATTGCAAAAAAATGCTTCAGTTCTTTTATAAATATCTTTTAGTTTTTCCGCACCGAGCGACATTTGAAAAGTGCCTGGTTGAAACGCGAGTTTTATTTCCGGGTGGGCATTTAAATATTCGGCGATTTTTTCATGAAAAAGGCCGGAGTTTCCGCCCAAGGAGCTTAAATATATCCAAGCCGGCACAGGCATATCTTTTTGGATTTCATAATCATAATCAGCATGCTTGACCAAGATAGTCCGGTCGGCACCGTACCACAAGACATAATGATAATTCGTCGGCTTATTCGATTCGATTTTTATATAGTCCGTCACGATATTGTCTTTTTTTAAAGATTCCAAGCACTCCTTGCCATTTTGGTCGTCGCCGATATTTGTCAAAAGTGCGGATTTAAGTCCGAGGCGGGAAGCCGAAACGGCGGCATTTGGGCTATTACCGACAGCTCGCACAATTTCGACAAATTCATAAGGGATTTTATCGCCAAAACGCATGCAAAGTTCGCATTGATTGGTCATCTTATTGCATTCGACATGTGCGTCATTTAGCCTGATAAATGCGTCGGTCGTAATGTCGCCTATAGCCAGAAAATCAATTTTTTCCATATGTGGATTTTAGCATATTTTTCAATAAAAAATGATATAATTCGGACAATGAAAACCTTAAAGGAATACATCAAAGAAGCGGAAGATAAAAAGGTCGCCATTGGGCATTTTAATATTTCCAATATTGAAGGCCTTTATGCTGTATTTAATGCTGCTAAGAATTTGAATGTTCCGGTGATTATCGGCGTCTCTGAGGGTGAACGAGATTTTATAGGCGTCAGACAGGTTGTCGCTTTGGTTAAAAGTTTGAGAGAGCAATATGATTTTCCGATTTTTATAAATGCCGATCATACTTATTCGGTTGATAGGGTAAAGGAAGCCATTGATGCCGGTTTTGATGCAGTTATTTACGATGGTGCCGACAAGCCTTTTGAAGAAAATCTCCAAAATACAAAAGAGTGCGTGAATTATGCTCGCGTAAAAAATCCAAATATTTTAATTGAAGCTGAAATAGGCTACATCGGTTCCGGTTCAAATATTAAAGAAAGCATACCAGAAGGCGCTGGCATCAAGACTAGCCCAGAAGAAGCTAAAAAATTTACCGAAGAAACCTGGATCGATCTCTTGGCGCCGTCGGTCGGCAGTATTCATGGTCTTGTTAAAAGCGGCAAGCCGCATATCGACGGTCCTTTGGTCAAAGAAATAAGAGAATCAGCCCGCGTCCCGCTTGTGCTTCATGGCGGTTCTGGTTTGATTGATGAAGATTTTTTGAATGCTATCAATTCCGGTATTTCCATTATTCATATTTCGACCGAGCTTCGCCTGGCTTTTACTCAAGCTTTGAAACTTTCAATCCAAGAAAATCCGGATGAAACGACTCCTTATAAAATTATGAAGCCGGCAGTTCAAGCTATGCAAAAAGTAGTCGAAGCAAGGCTTAAATTGTTTAATAAGCTCTAATCATTTGAAATGATCGATTATTATCATATTCTCATCTTGTTATTTATCTGGGCTATCGGCTGGATCGGTTATTTTTATTCAGGCAAAGGAAAATTGAAAATAGCCAGAGATGCGGATTTGTCCATCGTTTATTTTTTATTTTTGGCTTTTATTTCATATCTTTCCGTAAAAAGCATTTTGCCGGCTTTTATAATAAATGAATTGCCGAATTATTTTTTTACTGTTCTAGTAATTTTTATTGCTGTAAATCATATCTATTTCTTGATTAGAAAGAAATTTAAAGAGCCTTTGGTTCATATAGAAAATCATCCCACCGATGAATGGCTCAGGGCTAATCGGCAGTCTATATTCATAACATCATCACATATTCTTTTTCAGCAAATTATAATTACCGGCTTGGTTTTTTCGATCTATAATACTTTTCCTGACTTAAATCATGTTATGAAGTATTTTGCCATTATGTTTTCTATAATGCACTTGCCTTTGATTTTTTTTAAAGGATTTGAATTTGCAGTTATGTATACTTTGCCGGCCTTTTTTGCCTCAATAATATTCTCTTATCTATTGCTTAATTTTATTCCATACGGCTTTATTTTGAATTACATAATTCACTGGTCTTTTTATGCTTTGATCACTTATCTGTTTTGGAGAAATGGAAATAAAAACCAAATACAAATATGATAGAAGAAATAAAAAAATTCTTTAAGGGCGATGTTTTGAATGACGAAATAACGCTTCGAAATTATAGCCATGATGCGAGCCTTTTTGAAATTGCACCAAAAATTGTCGCTTATCCGAAAGATTCGGAAGATGTGAAAAATTTGGTTAAATGGGTCAGTGAAAATAAATCTAAATATCCAGAACTTTCTATTACTGCCAGAAGCGCCGGAACTGACATGACAGGCGGACCTTTGAATGATTCTATCATTCTTGATTTTACGAGGTATATGAATAAGTTTATCGGTCTTAATTCGCATGCGAATGCGACAGTACAGCCCGGCATGTTTTACCGGGATTTTGAAAAGATAACTTTGGAAAAAGGTTTGATAATGCCAAGCTATCCGGCTTCGAAAAGCATTTGCGCCGTAGGCGGCATGTTTGCCAATAATTCCGGCGGTGAAAAGACCTTGCGCTACGGCAAGACTGAAGACTATGTCAAAAGCGTAAAAATTGTCTTGAGCGATGGCAATGAATATGAAATCAAATCTCTAAATAAAATAGAATTGGAAAAGAAAATCAGTCAAAACGACACAGAAGGTAATTTGTATAAAAACATAAAAAAACTGATTGAAGAAAACAGGGAAATAATAAAAAACTCCAAGCCGAATGTTTCTAAAAATTCAGCCGGATATTATATTTGGAATGTAGAATCAGATAAAAGTTTTGATCTAAATAAATTATTGGTCGGTTCTCAGGGCACTTTGGGTATCGTGACAGAAATAACTTTTAAATTGATTCCGGCAAAAAAATATTCCAGACTCGCGGTCATTTATTTGAAAGATTTGAAAAATCTCGGTCAGATTGTAAATAAAACATTAAAATTAAATCCAGAAAGCATGGAGTCTTACGATGATCATACTCTTAAAATAGCCACAAAATTATTTTATGAATTTTTAAAAGGCCGCGGATTTTTCGGAGGCTTGAAATTCATGTTTAACTTTGTGGAAGATTTTTTGATGATTTTGACCGGAGGCATTCCAAAGCTAATTCTTTTAGTTGAATTTGCCGAAGACGACATGAACTTGATCGATCAAAAAATGGAGACCCTTAAAAAATCTCTCGGTTCTTATTATTTGAAATTTAAAATCACCAAATCAGAAATAGAAACCAGAAAATATTGGGATATCCGCCATGAAAGCTTTAATCTTTTGCGAAAACATGTCAAAGGCAGGCGGACCGCGCCGTTTATCGATGATTTTATCGTTCGACCGGAATTCTTGCCAGAGTTTTTGCCGAAACTTGAAGCAATTTTAAGCAAATATAATTTGCTCTATACGATAGCCGGCCATCCTGGCAATGGCAATTTTCACATTATCCCGCTAATTGATAAATCGACAAATGTTGATAAGATAATACTTGAGCTTTCAGAAAAGGTTTACAGCCTGGTTTTGGAGCATAAAGGCTCGATTACGGCGGAGCATAACGACGGAATCATTAGGACGCCGTTTTTGCTTCAGATGTATGGTGAAAAAATAATCAACATATTCAAAGAAGTTAAAAGAATTTTTGACCCGCTCGATATTTTTAATCCGGGCAAAAAGACTTTTTATACGAAAAATGACATCACAAGATATCTCGCAAAATAATAAATACGAAGGTTTTGGCACAAGGATTTCATCCTCATCTTTTACGGCGGAGGGCAAACCTTGGGCAGAAGTTGTTGTAGATAAGATCTTTGAGGTTTTTCCAAATGAAAATGTTTACACTTGCGCAGCCGGCATTAGTCCTTCGGGCCTGGTGCATTTTGGCAATTTTAGAGATGTTATGACCGCGCAGGCTGTCTTAGGCGAATTAAAAAAGCGCGGCAAGAAGACCCGCATGATTTTCTCTTGGGACGATTTTGACCGACTTAGAAAAGTGCCGGATGGCGTCGATCAGAGTTTTGAAAAATATATCGGCATGCCCTTAACTTCTGTGCCTGATCCTTTAGGCCAGCATGCTTCCTATGCCAGAAGTTTTGAAGTTGTGTTTGAGGAATCCATGAAAGAGCTTGGAATTGAAATGGAATTCAAATCTCAAACTGAACAATATAAGAGCGGAGCTTATGATGATTTGATCATTAAAGCCATGCAAAATCGACTGGAGATTGCCGATGTCCTGCTTTCTTTTATGACTGAAAAAAGCAAAGGTGAAAAGGGGATTGACTCGAAGCATTATAAGGAAAATTTTTATCCTATTTCTGTTTATTCAAAATGGAGCGGCCGAGACAATACAAAGATTTTAAATTACGACGGACAAAACACTATCACTTACAAGTGCTTTGATACTGGAAATGAAGAAACTATTGATATTAAAAAAGATCATATTGTAAAACTTTCTTGGAAAGTCGACTGGCCGATGCGATGGCTTTTTGAAGGCGTTGTTTTTGAGCCGGGCGGCAAAGATCACGCTTCGCCAGGCGGCAGCTACGATACTTCGAGCGTAATATCTAAAAAGATTTTTGACAAAGAAGCTCCAGTTTTTGTCGGCTATGAATTTGTCGGCTTGCGGGGACTTGGAGCAAAGATGTCTGGTTCGAAGGGCAACGCAGTTACGCCCGCGACACTTTTAGAGATATATGAGCCGAATTTGCTTAAATGGCTTTATTTGAGGCGTTTGCCAAATCAGGCTTTTGAATTGGCTTTTGATACTGAAATTTATAGGCAGTATGATGAATACGATCGTGAATTCAAAACAAATGCAATTCCGTTTAAGCAAGCGGTATCTTTTGGGCAGATAATAGGCTGGGACAAAGAAAAATTAGCTCAATTCTTAAAATCTGCAGGATTAAATTATAATGAGTCCTCCATTGCTATAAGATTGGAAAAAGCTAAAGCTTGGCTTGAAACTTATAATCAGACCGAGATGATCGTGCTTAGGGCAGATACAAATAAAGATTATATTGAAAATATGTCTAATGAATCCAAAAACAATGTTCGAAAATTTAGAGAAGTATTGGCTGAAAATATTTCAACTACCGAAGAGCTGGAAAAAGTCATGTACGACATTCCAAAAGATCCAAGTTTGACCGATAAGGAAAATAGTCCTCGCCAGCGCGCATTCTTTAAAGATATTTATAATCTGCTTATAAGCGTCGATACCGGCCCGCGTCTTTCAACTTTCCTTTGGGCGTTAGATCGTCAAAAAGTTCTTGATTTATTGACAGTTTAGCAATTTACTGTTAATGTTTTGGCAGAAAATAGTATTAACCTCAAAAAATCAAAATATGGGATTTGTAAAATTTACCAGTTCTCCTGACTTAGGCAGCGGATTAATGATGTTTGCATTTATTATTTTAATAATGGCAACTTTGTTTATTTTGCAGGACAAAATGCAACAGCCGGATAATTCATCTGTTTCGGACAAAAATAAAGAAACAGCCGAATCTGATGCAGAGTAGAAATCCTAGTTTTATTAAACATCTGCAAAAGCAGGTGTTTTTTTTGCTACTAATTTAAATATAAAAAAAGCACAGTCGTTTTGACTGTGCTTTTGTATGTGATTTTGAAAAATTGCTTTTAAGCAAGCGATAGCGGTTGAGCTAAAGATTTTCTATCTTCAGCTTTGCTAAATTCAAGCTTAAGTCCAAATACAATTCCAAGCAAGAATGCAAAGATTAGTCCAAATAACATTTCTTCCACCAGGGGCCCGGATCCGGCTAATCTAATCATTACCAGGTCGATCAACAGCGCTAATATAAACCAGATCCCTAATCCAGCTGCCAGGCAATAGCGCAAACCTTTTCCTTCGTAAGATTTTAATTTCAATCCAGGTTTAAGGGTTGGTAAAATAAAACAAATACCGCGACTCATGATCAAATACAGAATAATGGAAGGAAAAATAATGTTGAAAAAGACTTGCATGTTGATGTGCGCATCGTCCGACAAGCTTCTTACTTCGTTGAAAATGTGCCTGAAATAAAGAGCGTTGAAGATAGTAATAGTCATCACAATCAGGAATTGGATTTTTTGATTCAATTTTTGCATGGTTTTTTAGTTTTTAAGGGTTAAATTTTTCTTTTTTTAACGTGACAAGTTCGGCTGACACAGTATCATATATAAATTTACGAGTCAAGTATTTAGCTAATTCACTTGTATATGGTTTACATTTAATAATATTTGTATATAATGGATCCATTATGTTTACGATTCAAGTAAAACCAAGAGATGCGAAAAAAGGATTGTCTTTTTTAAGAGAAAGCGGTCTATTGCCGGCTGTTTTTTACGGCGCTGGCAAGAAATCAACCCCAATTGTTTTAGACGAGAGAGAATTTGAAAAGATTTGGAAAAAGGCTGGAGAGTCCACAACTGTTACTATTAAAACACCGGAGGGCGATGTTGATGCATTGATCCACGAAGTTACTATGGATCCAGTAAAAGGCAATCCGATTCATGTGGATTTCTTGGTTGTCGATATGAATAAGACCATTCAGGTCGGCATTCCTTTGGAATTTACTGGGGTATCCGAAGCTGTAAAAAGAGGACTCGGTGTTTTGGTCAAAGTGTTGCACGAAATAGAAATTGAGGCTTTGCCGAAAAATTTGCCTCATGAAATCATGGTAGATGTTTCCAAGCTTGCCACAACCGATGATCAGATTTTAGTAAAAGACCTTATTATGCCAAATGGCGTTAAGGCTATAACGGACGGCGATGAAGTTGTCGCAGCTATTGCTATTCAAAAAGAAGAGGGCGCCGAAGTTTCAGGTCCTACAGATTTGTCTCAAATAGAAGTTGAAAAGAAAGGCAAAAAAGAAGAGGAAACAGAGGCTTAAATCTATTTTCAATCCGGTTTCAATTAACCGCATATATATTATTATGTTATAATGAGTGTTCCTATGGTGAAGGATTCTTTTTTATCGTATTTCAAAATATTTTTACCAATTTTTATATTTGGAATTCTGCTGTTTTTGTCATTTGGCGTTTTAGTGGTACAAGCTGAGACCGACCCGGCCATTACCGAATGTAAAAATTTTATTGCTCAGGCTCCGCAATCTGATCTGTCTAATCCTGCAAGCAAAGCCGCTCAATGCAAGACTTTGATCGATCTTTTTGCCGAACTTGCCGAACAGCAGGCTAAATTGGCTGACCAGCAAGGCGTCACAGGTTCTTTGCAGGGCGATATTAAAAATCTGACTGGTCAGATCACGCAAAAGAAAACTCAGATTAAGGCTAAAATTGCACATATCAATGTGCTAACGAATTCAATCAGTGAAAAAAAAGCAACCATACAAACCCTTTCTAGCAAGATTCAGGGTCAGAAAAATTCCCTGGCTCAGCTCTTGCGCAAAACCAATGAACTAGACCGGTCTTCGTTGGTTAATTTTATGCTTTCAGCCGCCTCAGTTTCGCAATTTTATTCGGACTTGAGCGATTTTGGCACGCTTGAATCTCAGATCAAGGAATCTGTAGATGAAATAAAAACAACCAAGAGCGCAACAGAAAAGAAAAAAGCCGAGCTTGAAGTTGAGCAGAATAAAACAATTGATGAAAAACAGTCTCTTTTGCAAGTGCAAGATAGTCTTGCAAAAAAGCAATCAACTCAAAAAACTTTGCTTTCGATCAGCAAGGACAAAGAAGCCAGCTACAAGAAGCTTATCGCTGAGCAGCAGGCAAAGGTGGCTCAAATCAAAGCCAGACTCTTCCAGCTTGCCGGTGGCGCCAAAGCCATTCGATTTGATGTTGCTTTGCAATTCGCCGAAATAGCAAAAGCAGCGACAGGCATTGACCCGGCTTTTCTTCTGGCAATTGCGACGCAAGAATCAAACTTAGGCGCTAATGTCGGCTCTTGTTATTTGACAGATCCGGCGACTGGCGCCGGCGTAAGCGTCAAAAGCGGCAAATCATTTCCAAATGTTATGAAACCATCCAGAGATGTACCACCATTCTTAGATGTTGTAAGCCGGCTCGGTTTTGATCCGATGAAAACATTCGTTTCTTGTCCTATTCCTAGTGCCGGCGGATGGGGAGGCGCCATGGGTCCGGCGCAGTTTATCGCTTCGACTTGGAGGATATTTGAAAACAGGCTTTCAATTGCCCTGAAAAAATCAGTTCCGAATCCATGGGAAGCAGAAGACGCTTTTATGGCTTCAGCAATGTATTTGACTGATCTCGGAGCGATTGGGGATAGTTATACATCTCAAATCAGGGCTGCTTGCAAATATTACGGCACTGGCGGATCAAGCTGTTCTTATGGCAAAAGCGTGATGAAACTTGCTGTTAGCATTCAGAGCGATATTGATTACTTGAAGGAATATGGGGTATCTAGAAGATAGGATTTTTGCATTTATGTTGCCAGAATAAACAAGACATGCTATTATCTCTCTATTATGAAAAGCGATATTCACCCAAAATATTATCCAAATGCCAAGATGGCCTGCGCTTGCGGCGCAGTATATGAGATAGGCTCTACAAAAGAGAATTTTTCTGTGGAAATTTGCAGCAATTGCCATCCTTTTTACACTGGCAAGGAAAATATTCTAGATGCGGCAGGGCGTGTTGATAAATTCAAAAAGCGCCAGGCTGTTTCCGCAAGCAAGGCTAAGAAATAAACTTTCGTTTTTTTTGTGCAAAACATAGATGAATTAAAAAAGAATCCGAAAACTTCGCATTTGGCTGAGGTTTATGAGAAGCTGATGCATGATGAAGAAAACATCCGCGACCTGATGGAAGCGGATGATTCTTTGATTGAGCTCGGTAAAGAAGATTTATCTAACATAAAAATCCAAATGGAAGCGATCCAAAATCAGATCGATGAAATTTTGGCGTCTGAAAAAGAAGAAGAGGATTTTCCAAATGAAGTTATTTTGGAAGTTCGAGCTGGCGCCGGCGGAGACGAAGCTTCGCTTTTTGCCCTGGAATTGGCCGAAATGTATCAAAAGTATGCTGGCCAATTGAATTGGTCTTGGAGAATTATACATGAATCAAAGAGCGCCGTGGGCGGCTACAAAGAAGGAGTTTTTGAAATACGAGGCAAAGACGCTTATCGCAAGCTTAGATTTGAGACCGGAGTGCATCGCATTCAAAGAATTCCAGCCACTGAAAAAACCGGCCGAATTCATACTTCGACCGCATCTGTCGCGATCTTGCCCATAAGAAAAAAACATAAATTTGAAATCAATCCGGCAGATCTGGAAATGGAATTCTCGAGGTCCGGCGGCGCCGGCGGACAAAATGTGAACAAAGTTGAAACAGCCGTAAGAGTCATCCATAAGCCGACCGGCATTGATGTGCGCTCGACCAGCGAACGCAGCCAGCTCAAAAACAGGGAACAGGCCATGTCTATCCTTATCTCAAAACTCGAAGCTTTGCAGGAAGAGCAGGATGCCAAAAAATACGCCGCTGAAAGAAAAGATCAAATAGGTACCGGCGATCGTTCGGAAAAAATCAGAACATATAATGAACCTCAAGACAGAGTCACCGATCATCGCATTAAAAAATCCTGGCATAATCTTAATGGTATTTTAAGAGAAGGGGATTTAGAAGATATTATTGAAGACTTAACTCTCGGCCGTACGGGCACGGAAGATTTGACTGATTCTGATTAACATTGTTTATTTTATTTATTGACTTTACAACTCGTGAATAGTTTGGTAAATTATTTCTCTATTGTTCTTTGAATAAATTTTCTTTGAATTTTTGCAAGAAGCAGATAGGAAGTAAATTTTTATTTTCTGCCTGCTTCTTGTGGCCGGGGCACAAGAACACAAGCGAACACCCTGGCCTTAATACTGGCGGCCTTAATGCGACAAATAGCCAGTAAAAATAAAAATTAAAAAAATAGAAAAATGAAAAAAAGCACATTTCTTCAGTTAATTATTGTTGCCATGTCTGCCATGGCAACAACAGTGACAGGCAATGCTTCAGTCGGCTCAAATGAGGTATTTATGAAATCGAAGATTTCAGAATTTACCGGCTTGACTGTTGTCAGGATATCCGATTTTTTTAGCACCATTTACAACATGTCGCCAGGCGTAGGGGATATGGTAAATAAAATTTTTGGACCGGCTAAAACATTGTTGCCATCGCTGTACGGTTTCTTGACCTCGGATAAATCTGGCTTTCTGCTTGATCCATCAAAAAAGCACACGGCAACATTGACCATGTCTCAAATGAAAAGCACAGGCTGGTCATTGCTTTGTGATTTTCATGCCCGTGGATCGATCTCAATTTCCGCTTTTAAAACAAAAGCTCTGGAAATGGGTTATGATCCTTTGGTTGTGGATAAATTTAGCACCAAACTCGAAAAGGAGAGTGCTGAAATTAAAAAGGGAAGACCTTTTTATGTTTCTGTCACCTCTAATAATGTTTTAGAAGAGGCTACTGTTTAAATTTAAAGTTCCCCGGGCTTTAAATTAATTCAAACGCACCAAGATATTCTTGGTGCGTTTTTTCTTTACATCCGGCAAATTATATAGTAGATTGTTAGACATTGTTCTTTTAAAAACTGGCGATGCTGTCGACGGCCAGAAAAAGATACTTATGTTGGCAGAAAAATCAAAAAAGTAAAAAATATGGAAACTCCTGTAAATTATGTGCTTTCGTCAGCTTTCCTTGTTAGATGGCTCGAAATAGGATTCAAAAGAAAGCCAAAAGATGACAATGAAACTTTCAATAAAATCAAAATTTCTGAATTCAGGAATTTATCTTTTATTGAAGTTGAAGAATGTTTTGCGGCCCTGGGCGATGCCGATTCTTTAGCCAAGACGACAAATATACCAATAATCGTTTTGGAATATTTTCGCAATAAGCTGATTGAAATGAATCTTTGTGTTCCAGATGCAGTTTATTTGGCCGGAATATTGCCGGAAGATGAGCTGGCCGAACCGCTTTATTTAATTCTGCAGTATTTTATTAAAAAAGGAGTTATCACAATGGCTGATATTAAAAACAGCTTTAAGGAGATAGCCCTTATAACAGATCTCCATGAAAGGGAAGTCCTCAATTTTATCAACAAATTGTCTGATGATTTGAGGAACAATCATGAGGATATTTTAAGCCCCACAGGGCCCAAAATAGCTCGTGATTATAATTTAAATTAATTTTTTCATTGAAAGTTTAAAGCCCCTGAAAATATGGGGCTTTTTTTATTTGCTTTTATACTTGCTTTGTGGTACACTGCGTCCATAGTAATTTCCAAGATTGGGCACTCCTAAATGTTGAACATAAAGGTAGGCAAAATATGAGGCGATTACATTATTAATTAGTTTTGCTTTCTGTAATCTTAAATAATGTAAATTGTTGGGTTAGAGAAGGTTTATTGTCAAAATATGGCAAAGAAGTTATACGTCGGTGGTTTGCCTTACAGCACCACAGATGACGAGTTAAAAGCTCATTTCGGTCAAGCTGGCGCAGTAGCATCAGCTACCATTATCATGGATAAGATGTCTGGCCGATCCAAAGGTTTTGGATTCGTAGAGATGTCTTCAGATGAAGAAGCTGCAAATGCTATCAACATGTTTAATGGTAAAGACTTTGGCGGTCGCAATTTGACTGTCAACGAAGCTCGCCCAATGGAGGAACGACCTCAGAGGAGCGGCGGTTTCGGAGGAGGTAATGGCGGTTTCAACAGAGGCCGAAGAGATTACTAAGCTCTGCGCTCGGATTTTGAAATAAATCTAAACAAAAAATCCCCTTTATTGGGGATTTTTTGTTGCATTGACAGGTTAATGATTTGTTGGTAGGGTGGAGGTAAATAAACGGAGTTCTTAAACAATATAAATACTATAAAATATGAAAAAATTTTCACAAGAACAGTTAGCTCAAATAAATCAATTAAAGCCTGATTTATGTTATCCTAATTTTGGGTCTAAAGGTGAATTAGATTGGCGAATCGATAGTAAGGGGAAAATAAATTGTTCTCTTGGATATGAAGCCAGAGATGTTGATGGCGATTGGGGTCCTGCTAGAACACATGAATTCGATGTGTCTTTCGAAAAATTATTGGAAATTATAAAGAATCCGGATCCTCATTTTGATACCAGGAGTTGGAATTAAAAGATTGAAGTTAAGAATTTAAACCGCTCCAATTAATTTAAGGAGTGGTTTTTTTATTAATCAAAAACCATAAAATAATTGCTTAAAATAGTGATTTTTGGTATATTTTCTCTACTGCGCGTGTAGCTCAGCTGGTAGAGCATTCGACTGATACTCGAAAGGTCCCAGGTTCGATCCCTGGCACGCGCACAATGAATTTTTCTACCTTTGCAAACTATGACGAGGGAAAAGCCCTTAAAGAGCTTGGTTCTGGAAAAGAAGGCTTAAGCGAAAAAGAAGCTCTGGATAGATTAAAAAAATACGGCACGAACAAGCTTCAAAACCATGAGATCAAATGGTGGCAATTATTGCTTCGCCAATTCAACACACCTTTTATTTATTTGCTTGTCGGCGCTTCTTTGCTGTCTTTTTTTCTTGGAGAGTTTGCCGATGGTGTTGTAATACTTATATTTATTTTTATAAATTCAATTCTCGGTTTCAGCAATGAATATCACTCCAGTAAATCTTTGGATCTTTTAAAAAAATACACCGTATCTAAATCCAGGGTTTTGCGTGGAGGCAATGAGGCTGTTGTCGACAGTCAAAATCTTGTTCCCGGAGATATTATTATCGTAAATGCTGGCGACATAGTTCCTGCTGATATCAGGCTTTTAGAAACAAGCTCTCTTTCTGTCGATGAATCAATCCTTTCCGGCGAATCACTGCCTTCAGATAAATTTTCAAATTCTATTTCCAAGGAAAATATTCCGTTATATCAAGCTCAAAATATTTTATTTTCCGGCGCGACAGTTTTGGCCGGCAAGGGTATCGGTGTTGTGTTTGCAACCGGTAAAAATTCCAATATTGGAATGATTTCCAGTCTTGCTTTGGAGACTTACAGTGAAAGCTCTTTCGAGAAAAATATTTCAAAATTCAGCCGATTTATTTTGAGAATGATCGTGCTTATAATTACAATACTTTTTATTGCGAATGCCGCGATAAAGGGAAGGGGATCAAATACTTTTGAATTGCTTTTATTCTCTATTGCTCTTGCGGTATCGGTCGTGCCGGAAGCTTTGCCTGTTGTTACAACGATTGCCTTGTCTAAGGGGGCAATAAGGCTGGCAAAAGACAAAGTAGTCGTTAAAAGGCTTTCCGCGGTCGAAGATTTGGGCAGCATCGAGGTTTTGTGTACAGATAAAACCGGCACTTTAACAGAGAATAAATTGACCGTGAGCGATATTTTGTCGGACGACAAAGAAAAGACGGTTTTTTATTCTGCTCTCGGCAATGCAATATTTAAAACCGGGGAAGAATCTCTCGATTCTTTTGATATAGCACTTTTCAATCATCTCAATGAAACAGATAAAAAAAGGCTCGAGACTTATTCAAAGATCGATGAAATACCCTTCGATCCGATTCGCCGACGACATACTGTCGTAGTAAGAAATGAGAATGAATGCATGCTTATTGTTCGAGGCGCGCCGGAAGTTGTTTTTAATTTATGTTCCGCCTTGCCAGTTAAAGACATTGAATCCATGCGCCGATGGATCTCTGAAATGGGCAAGGACGGCAAGCGAGTTATTGCTGTTGCTCAAAAAGCCGTTAGCCTGGCCGACTGCAAAATCACCAAGCATGAGGAAAATCTTGTTCTTTTAGGGCTGATTTCATTTGTTGACCCTATTAAAAGCACAACTGTTGAAACTTTGAGACAGGCAAAGCTTTTGGGTGTAAATATAAAAATATTGACTGGCGATAGCTTGGAGGTGGCTGCCGCTGTCGCTAAATCTGTCGGCTTGATAAAAGATCAATCCGAGGCCATTACCGGCGAGGATTTTTTTATAAAAGATGGATCAGAAGAAGATCTGGCAAAAAGAGCCGAGCAGATAAAAGTTTTTGCCCGCATGACGCCAGAGCAGAAATATAAAATTATAGAAATTTTACAGAAAAAATATGAAGTCGGATTTTTGGGCGAGGGCATTAATGATGCGCCGGCTCTCAAATTAGCCAATGTTGGCATAGTTGTAGAGAGCGCTTCAGATTTGTCTCGTAATGCCGCAGATATCGTTCTTTTGCAGAGAAGCCTCGGCGTGATTATTAAAGGCATTCGTGACGGCCGGTCGATTTTTGAAAATACCGTCAAATACATAAAAACGACGCTTATTTCAAATTTCGGCAATTTTTATACTGTATCTGTTGCCGCGCTTCTTATACCTACACTCCCAATGTTGCCGGGGCAAATTCTTCTTCTTAATCTTCTTTCAGATTTTCCAATGATTGCCATTTCTACCGATAGAGTCAATGAAGCCCAGCTTCGAAGGCCGAGATCGTATCAAGTCAGAGAGATTTTATTTATCTCTATTATCCTGGGCCTAGTCAGCAGTATTTTTGATTTCTTTTTCTTTATTGCCTTCAATCATCCCGGCCAGCCAAAAATGCTTCAAACTCATTGGTTCATCGGCAGTGCGCTAACAGAGCTGGCTTTAATTTTTTCCATACGCACTCGTTTGCCATTCTGGCAGGGCAGAGGGCCTACAGCGTCGCTTTTCGGCCTATCAATACTTGCCGGACTGACAGCGATAATTATTCCTTTCACATCCTTTGGCCAAAGAGTTTTTGGTTTTATGCGGCCGGAATTAAAATCATTGGGAATTATTGCGATTATTGTCACTGCATATTTTATTGTTACAGAAATCTTAAAAGTTTTTTATTATCGCCGCGAATTAAATGTTGATCCGGTTTACATAAATAAAAAACTCCAATGAAAACATTTTCAGAAAAAGTTTATGCAATAGTCAGCAAGATTCCGAAAGGAGAGACTATGACTTACAAGCAGGTCGCCCAGCTTGCCGGCAATCCGTTAGCTTTTCGAGCGGTTGGAAATATTTTAAATAAAAATTATGACCCCAATATCCCATGTCATCGAGTTATCCGCTCCGACGGCAAAGCCGGCGGTTATAACCGCGGCTCAGAAAATAAAATAAAAATCTTAAAAAAGGAAGGTTTTGTAAAATAGCTATCCAAACATCGCCCCAGGTTCGGAGCATAAAAAGTCCGATAAAAACCTTTTTTAGAAAGGGCTTTATGATAGATATAAATAAAAAACCACCCGTCAATCCGGGTGGTAATTATCATATTCATCAAAATTCAATGATAATTGTTTTTCTTTGTTAGTCTGTTTGTTGCTATATTTTTTGCGTATTTTTATCGCAAATCCGGCTATGGCAGCTATGGCAACGCCGGCCAATATCAACTCTGTTGCTGTCATGGTATATATTTTAAGGTTTATCTGCGATCAGTATATCAGATTTTTTGTGATATAATCAAATTTGTCGGGTTATTAATTTAATTTTTATTTAAATTATATGGATATACTATTTGTTCTCGGTAGAATTTTATTTGGCGGATTTTTTATGATGTCGGGCATCAATCATTTCAAGCATATGAATATGATGGCTCCTTATGCCGCCTCAAAAGGCATTCCAATGCCTAAAACTTTAGTCGGCTTATCCGGCCTGATGATCCTTTTGGGCGGTCTCGGAATTGTTTTTGGTATTTATGTCCAAATATCTGTTTTACTGATTTCTCTATTTCTTTTCGTTGTTAGTTTCAAAATGCACGATTTTTGGACAGTGACTGATCCGGGAGAAAAAATGGCTCAGTCAACAAACTTCAAAAAGAATATGGCCCTATTGGGCGCCGCTTTGATGATGCTCATGATACAGACTCCTTGGGCATGGGCATTATTTTAAATTTATGAAAATTGAAAGCGAGGCTTTTGCAAATAACGGCAATATTCCAAAAACTTATACTTGCGACGGGGTAAATATAAATCCGCCTCTTTTAATCAGCAATGTTCCGGAAAAAGCAAAAAGCCTGGCTATCATCGTGGATGATCCGGATGCCCCGAATGGAACTTGGAACCATTTTATAATCTGGAATATTGATCCGAAAATACAAAAAATAGAAGAAGGCAAATTGAAAGCCGGCACGATTGGCGGAAACTCCAGAGGTCATTTAGGCTATGATGGCCCGTGTCCGCCGGACGGCGAGCATCACTATGTTTTCAAGCTTTATGCCTTGGATAAAATTCTCGATTTGCCGTCGGGTGCAAATAAAAAAGAACTTATATTGTCGATGGACGGCCATATTCTGGAAGAAGCCGAATTGATAGGCAAATATAACAGAACTTAAATGTCTAAATTTTATGTTGTAGCAACACCAATAGGCAATCTGGAAGATATTACGCTGAGAGCTCTGAGAGTTCTTGGCGAGGTCGATTTAATCCTTTGCGAAGATACGCGCGTGACCAAAAAACTTCTGGACCGATATGAAATAAAAAAACCGACCCAGAGCTATCACAGCCAGTCGAAAATATCCAAGGTTAACCATATCTTTGACCTGCTCAGAGAAGATAAAAATTTGGCATTAGTTTCAGATGCCGGCACGCCGTGTATTTCAGATCCGGGCGTCGCTCTGATCGAAGCTATTAGGAATGAATTTGGCGGCGAGATTGAGATTATTAGCATTCCTGGTCCATCAGCTTTGACCGCCGGCTTGTCGATCGCAGGTTTCCCGACTCATGAATTTACTTTCTTTGGATTTCTGCCTCACAAAAAAGGCAGGGAAACTTTGTTTAAAGAAATGGCATCATCTCAGCGAACTTCTGTTTTCTATGAATCTCCGCATAGAATTTTAAAGACATTGGAATCGTTGAATAAATTTATGCCGGAAAAAAAAATAGGCCTGATGCGAGAACTTACAAAAATCCATGAACAAGCCTTGATCGGCGCATCGAAAGAATTATTGAATTATTTTATAAATAATCCTGACAAAATAAGGGGTGAATTTGTCGTGATTATTTCGGCTAAATAGGTTATAATATCCCCATGTCAAAACAAAGGACAATTTTCATTTTGGGCTTATTTACAGCATTGTTGCCATTTCTAGGTTTTCCAAATTCATGGCGCAGAATCATTATTTTAATCTTGGGCCTCAGTATTTCCTACTTGGCTTACATTCTTTATCGAGAGGGGAAAAATGCGTCATTATTAAAAAATGGCAAAACTGGCACCTATACGGACAATCGACACGAGCTGGACAAATAATTTGATCAAGTTAAAAATGTCATCAAATCTTAAGCGAATTTTAATAATTATCGGATCAGCTATTTTGATGGCGGGACTTTTTCTTTCCGGTTTTTATTTCGGCTTAAAAAGAAATCGCGCCGATAAATTTTCCGGTATTATGAATGCTGAAAAAAGCGAAGTTGTTGCCGCATCACAGGCTGATTTTGAGCCATTTTGGAAAGTTTGGAGCTTGATCAATGAAAAATACCCCAATGGCAAGGTTTCTGATCAAGAAAAGGTCTGGGGCGCAATTTCAGGCTTAGCCAGCTCCTTAGGCGACCCATATACCGTTTTCTTTCCGCCAAGCGAAACCAAGCTCTTTAAAGACACCATTACAGGAGAATTTGGCGGCGTTGGCATGGAGGTCGGAATTAAAGATAACATCTTGACAGTTATTGCGCCGCTTAAAAATACTCCGGCTTACGCTGCTGACATAAAAACTGGCGACAAAATATTTAAAATAGATGACACTTTGACCGCCGACCTGACCATCGATAAAGCCGTTTCTATAATACGCGGCCCGAAGGGTACAAAAGTTAAATTGTCTATCGTCAGAGAGGGCGAGAGTGAGCCCAAAGAAATAACGATTGTTCGCGATATTATTTCTGCGCCGACACTAGATACTGAAAAACGAGCCGATGGAATTTTTGTCATAAAGCTTTACAGCTTTTCAGCTAATTCTACTTTTCTATTCCGTGACGCCTTAAGAGAGTTTATCCAATCCGGCGACACAAAATTGATACTAGATATGCGGGGCAATCCGGGCGGCTATCTTGATGCGGCTGTCGACATAGCTAGCTGGTTTTTGCCGATCGGTAAAACAATAGTTTCTGAAAATTTCGGAGAAAAGTCTTCTGAAACCGTTCATCGCAGCAAAGGCTACAATATTTTCAATAAAAATCTAAAGATGATTATTTTGGTTGATGGCGGTTCGGCTTCAGCTTCAGAGATTTTGGCCGGAGCTTTGAATGAACATGGCATTGCCAAACTTGTCGGCGACAAGACTTATGGCAAAGGCTCTGTCCAAGAATTGATAAATATTACTGACGATACAGCTCTCAAGGTTACCGTTGCCAAGTGGTTTACGCCAAATGGCGTATCGATCTCAGAAAAAGGCTTGGAGCCTGATGTGAAAGTTAAAGTTACCAAAGAGGATTTGGAAAATAAGATTGATCCTCAATTAAACAAAGCATTAGAATTATTAAAATAATTAAATCAAGCGTCGCGCTTCAAAGGACGGTGCGCGACATGATTTCGACAAAATCATGAAAGTTATACTTCTAAAAGATATTCCAAAAATAGGCAAAAAATACGATATCAAAGACATCAATGACGGCCATGCGACCAACTTATTGATTCCAAAAAAATTGGTCGAACCGGCAACACCCAAAAGAGTAGCTGAAATTGAAGCGATCAAAAAGGGGATTCAGATCGAAAAGAATACGCAAGAAGGTATTCTTAATAAGAACTTGGAAAAAATCAGCGGTTTGAATCTTGTTATAAAAGGCAAAGCCAGTGAATCGGGTAGCCTTTTTTCCGGCATCCGCAAAGAAGATATTTTGGAAAAAATGAAAAAAGATCATGGGGTGGAAATTTCACCTGAGTATCTGATATTAGAAAAACCTATCAAGGAAATAGGGGAGCATTCAATCCCTGTTCAGGCCAAAAACAAAAAAGTTTCCTTCAGTCTAATTATTGAAAAAGCCTAAAAACCCAATAAATACAGGCTCTTGCAGTAGGGTGTCCAACAAAGGAGCTTGTGCGACAGGGCTTTATTTTAAGG
>CAZUZG010000004.1:0-12089 GCA_964624665.1 uncultured Candidatus Saccharibacteria bacterium
ATTTCTTCGAAGCTCAAAATACGAGTTATGAAGTCGACGCCTCCGGCACGACGCATAAAAAAGAAGATCAGGCTTAATAAAAAATATTTTCGCAATAAAAAAAGCTTCAAAATAATTATTTTGAAGCTTTTTGGTTTAAGTTATTTATTAACTGCTTACTGGTTTTTTAATAAATTCATTTAGGGTTCCAGCTAATAGCGTAAAGATCATGCCAAGCATTAAACCACTCACAATACAAAATGGAATCGAAATTTTGTCTTTATAGAATAAATAAATTATTAATTCTCCCACTAATCCTCCTAGTATGGGTGCAATTTGTAATCCTGATAGTAGGTAAGATATCAAACCTTTTTCAGAGTAAGGTTTTAAATCTTTAGTAATTAGAATTACGGAACAAAAATTAATGCTAATAGATATGCACAAACCAATAGCTGGTTGCATAAGTGTAATGAAGTAATTTACGCTGATTATTTTGCCATTATTGATTAAATCTAACGCTTCCCATACTATGAGGGCATATTTGATATAACAATAATTAAAGTAAATTAGTGAAGCGCTGATTAAGAAAAAAATCAACGAGCGGTGTTTGGAATCCAATAACTTTTTCATGGTATTTAGGTTTTAAGGTTCAACAATATTTGAGCAAACAATAGCATAAGTAAATTGACAGGTCAATATTTTATTGGTAGTATTTGGGTAATAAAAATTAGTTCTTAACCATTTAAATACCAGAAAAAATGAAAAAAATAAACTTTTTTGTAGTAGCGATTGCGCTGCTATTGACCGAATTTGTCATAATTCCAGACCTGTTGACTGATCAGGGAGAGATTGACTGCTTGAGAATACTTATTTCTTTTCCCGCAACTCTTTTAATTGCCTGGCAAATGGCGCAATCAAGCCCTTTTGAAAATTTTGAAAGATTTCATCTTCACGAAAAATTAGATTATTTTTTCAAACACCTTTTTCTTATTTTTGGCACCAGTTTTGCCATTTTAGTGCTTGCGTCGATTAAATATAATCTTTCGTGGGGTATCTTGAATAGTGTATTGCTGATCGGAAGCTCGATCTGCGTAGTCATGATATCCATAATAGATGGATTGTATACTCAAATGACAAGACTAGGCATGGCAGGTTCTGATATCTCAAAAATGGAATGGATAACCATTTTTCTGGAACAGCCCCTTGTTTTACTAAAAATAAAAGAAAAGGGAATTTAATGGTATTTCGCATCCTAAAAACTCTGTAAATTTTACAGGGTTTTTATTTTGCCAAGCGTGCCTTTTAGAACGATAAAATAAAAAATGCCCCTACATTTCTGCAGGGGCATAATACTTGTATTAGGAAACTTACTCCTCTTTAAGCAAATCCCACATCTTTGCTACGATTGCCGTTGCGGCGATTGATTGCAAAAGGACCTTTCCGGATGCTTTTTTGTTTGTCCAGCGTCCGCGATGTATCGCATACAGGGAAGTCTCCGCCTGATCCAATCCTTCATCTTGCAAACCCGCTGCGGCAATTTTGCCAAGCAGAGACGAAGCATAATTTTTAATTTCTTCAAAAACTTCATCGTAATATTTTCCGCAAAAACGGTTAAAATCAGTGTTTTTTGGTATATCCAATTTTTGGATCATTTGTCTTGCGTGATCCTCGACGCGTTTTTGGGTTGCATTTTGGGGCGCTAAAGTTTGAGTATCCATAAATTAAGTTTTTAAGGGTTAAATAATTAGTTAGGGAATTTTGTGATGGAGGGGATTTATTTAACTGAACAGGCAAACAAATCTAGCCAAACAATAGCATAAATAAGTTGACAAGTCAAGTATTTTGTGATAGGCTTGGGGTAGTAAAAAAGTTCTTCAAATATGTGTATAAACCATAAAAACTTCTAAAAATGAAGCGTTTAGCCAGGAAAACCGAAAAACAAGCCACTCAAAGACTTATTAAAAATGAAGTAAGTAACGCAAAAGTGGAAATGGAAGCAATAAATGATCATGTTTCAGAAATAGTTCATTCTTTGTCTGATGAAGAATGGGAAGAAACAGAAGGATCAAGAATAAAAAACATGCTTTCCATGATGGAAATGAACTAATCATTTCACAAAACAGCGAATTAATAACTCGCTGTTTTTTATTTACTAGTATGCAACCAGAGATACAGGTCTTCGATAGCTTTGACGGCATCGCCGGCGGCGATGTTATTTTGATGGTAGAGGATGTTGGTGCAATCGCCAGCAGCCCAGATGCCAGGCAGGGAAGTTTTGCCATTCCAAGGATCGATGATGATTCTGCCGTACTCATCTAAATTCACAAGGTCTTTGACTAAGTCGGTATTTGGAATCTGGCCGATTTCGACAAAGATGCCTTTGACATTGATCTCGCGTATTTCGCCAGTTTCGATATTTTTATAAGTCAGGCCGTCGACAAATTTTTCACCTTTGATTTCGACGATCTGCGCATTTGAAATAGATTTGATTTTAGGATTGGATAATATTTTTTCAACGGTTATCGGGTCGGCTCTAAATTTATCGCTTCGGTTTATCATGGTCACATTTTCGCAATAGGCTAAAAGCTGAGCTGCGGTTTCAAAAGCCGCATTGCCTCCGCCGATGACGGCGACAGGCTGGCCGGCAAAAAGCGGACCGTCGCAAGAAGCGCAGTAGGTCAGGCCCTTATGTTCTAGGCGTTCAGCGCCCAAGGCTTCGAGTTTTTTTCTGCCGCTGCCGGTCGAAATGAGAATGCTCTTGCCTTCAAAAATTTCTCCAGTGTCGGTTGTGACAGAAAAAGAACCATCATTTTTTTTGACCGATATTGCTTTCAATCCTTCTTTTATGTCGATCAGATCTTTGTAGGCTTCGACATGTTTCTTGAAAGATGAGGCGAGATCTGCGCCGGATATTTTGACGGCGCCGATCCAGTTTTCAATGCCTTCCGAAACGACGCTTTGGCCTCCGAAATCCGGGGTGATGATAACCGTCTTCATCCGTTTTCTGGCGGCGTAAACCGCTCCGGCCGTGCCGCCGGGGCCCGCGCCGATAATGATTAGATCATACATAAATTATTTTTTATTTCTTCTTAAAAATGCCGGCACAGCGCTCCAGTCTTCGGTATTATCCATGAAATCATCTTCTACGATTTCGGCTTCTTCTTTTCTTTCAATTTTTTTAACATATTCCAATGGTCCGGTGTTGCTTATTTCTTTTTTTTGGGCGGCTTGATCGTCTTTCAATACTTGAGATTGGGCTTGGGATTGAAAAAGAGTTTTCTTCGGTGCATCGGTCGGGAATCCCGTTGCGATGACGGTAACTTTCATTTCACCTTTTCGCAGACTTGTGTCGTGAATCGTGCCGAATATGACTTTGGCGTCTTTGTCGATCGATTCAGTGACGATCTTGGCTGCTTCTTGGATTTCTTGGATGGTCATGTCATCGCCGCCTGAAATAGCAAAGAGGACGCCTTTGGTGCCAGTGATTGAAAGTTCAAGAAGGGGAGAATTGATAGCTTGAAAAGCCGATCTTTCAGCTCGCTTTTCACCGACAGCCGAACCGATGCCCATGAGCGCTGAGCCGGCATTGGACATGACAGCTTTAATGTCCGCAAAGTCGACATTGATAATGCCGGGGGTGGTGATGAGGTCGGAAATGCCTTCGACAGCTTGCCGCAAAACATCATCGCACATGGCAAAAGCCGATCTGAAATTGGTTTCTTTTTCGACTATGGCGAGCAGGCGGTCGTTCGGAATGACGATGATCGCATCGACTTCTTTTTCAAGTTCTTCCAAGCCTTTTTGCGCAATCTGCATTCTTTGATTGCCTTCAAAGAAAAATGGCTTGGTTACGACAGCAACGGTCAATATGCCTTGCTCTTTGGCAAATTTAGCGACGATCGGCGCGGCGCCGGTTCCTGTTCCGCCGCCTAATCCACAGGCGATGAAAATCATGTCTGCGCCTTTCAAGACATCTTGGATCTCGTTTTTAGTTTCTTCAGCGCCTTTTCGGCCGACATCTGGATTCATGCCGGCACCCAAGCCTTTGGTCAAATTTTTGCCTAAATGGATCTTTTTTGGAGCCAATGACTTGTGCAAGTCCTGAGTATCGGTATTCATGGCTATGAATTCGACGCCTTTAACTTTGGAGTTGATCATGTGGTTGACTGCATTGCCGCCGGATCCGCCAACGCCGATAACTTTGATTCTAGCAAATGTCTCAATTTCTGGGTTTATTTTAGGCATACTTATGTTGATTGTTTCTTTAAAATAATAATTATTGCCCTATCATATCAAAAAAAAATCCTTCGACCAAGCCTCAGGCAAGAAAAAGAAAATGGCTTACGGCATTAGCTGTTCGCCGATCGATTTGAAAAATTTCTTGATATTTTGGATGTTTTTGCCAAAAGATCCGCTTGATCTGCTCGCATTGAAAGATCTTTGGGTCATGCACAGCCCCAAGGCGACAAACCAAGACGAGTCGCGGATCCGCGCTTTGTTTTGAAAAGCTTCAGCTGTTCCGATTTTTGACGGCAGTTTCAAAAAATTGCGGGACATGTCTTCAATCATTTTTATATTTGAGCCGCCGCCTGTGATGATGACGCCTGCCGGCAAGAGGCCGTTTCTTTTTATTTTTTTCAGATAATTTTCGATAAGTTCAAAGACATCTGAAAGCCTTGCTTCGATGATCTGGTCGAGTTTCTTTTTCGGATAGTCTTTGATCAATATGCCGGTCTTGATGCCTTCCGCTTCTTCAAGCGGGATCTTTAAGCCCAAGGCGATGTCGTTGGTGATATCGGTCGAACCTATTGAGAAGACATGGAGCGCTTGGATCATACTGTTTTCAAAAATAGCTATCGAGACTGTTTCGCTGCCGATGTCTACCAGCACGCAGCCGGCCGCTTTTTGTTTTTCATTCAAAACCACTAGGCTTTCTGAAAGAGGGGCGGCTACGATATCTACGACTTCGATCATGGCTTCCGTCATGGCGGAAAGCAGGTCATCGTAATGCTGTTCTAGGCAAGTAACAAATAATGTTTTGACTTCGAGCTTGATGCCGCGCATGCCTTCCGGTCGGCCTAAAACTTCTTTGCCGTCGAGCTTGTACATGACGGCTATTTCATCAATAATTTTTTTATTGGCTATCTTCAGGCTTTCTCGGCTTAAGGCAATGGCTTTTTCAATATCAAGCGTTGTGACTTCTCCATCGGCCTTGGAAACCATGACATTGCCGAATCCTGCGACCGATTCGAGCGAAATGCCGCCGATCGATACATAAGCCTGCTTGATTTTTATGCCGGAATTTTTTTCCGCTTCATTTACGGCTCTTTTTATGCTCTGGGCAGCCAAGGTGATGTTGGTGATGTATCCATGGCGCAGTCCGCGGGAAGAAGACTCGCCGAGGCCGATTATTTTTGGTCCGTGTTCGCCTTTTATGAACTCACAAACCACAACACGCGTCGTGTAAGTGCCGATATCTATGCCGACTGAAATTTTTCTGATCATGTTTTGTTTAAAATAAGAAAAGGGATAAGCTAGAAGCCGAATTTTTTACAGTACTTCTTTTCCATGCTCTCCATTTTACTACCATGTTCGAAACCTTTCAAATGGAGCATTCCGTGGATAACTAAAAATCCCAAAAAAGTTTTATAATTTTTGCCAAAGCCGAAGGCTGGAGCGTCTTTTTTGACTTGAGGCAGGTTGATGACGAGTTCGCCGGAGGTTTTGTCCAAAGGGAAGCTCAAGATATTCGTCGGCTTATCTTTGCCGCGGTAGGCGCGGTTTAAATCTCTCGACACATTGGACGAGACATAGGCGATAGATAGTTCGTATTTTTTGCCCAAAATGGCTTCTTTGACAGATTCAAAGTCTCCAATTTTATCCATAGAGGCTAGGCCATTTTACCCAATTTCTTTAGGTGTTCGATTTCCTTTCTTCGGCCCAATTTTCTGAGAGCCATATTTTTTTGAGCTAGAGATGAAGTTTTTCGAGTCGCATACCTTTTGCCTTTGACTGTCGGCAAGATGCTGGATTCCTGCACGCGCCTAGAAAAGCGGCGGAGCAAGCTCAGGTTGTTTTCGTTTGGATTTTTCTTGACTTCAATATTTATCATGCGACCAGTTTAACATATGAAAAATTTTATGCAATCCCATGGCCTTATGCCCTGGGCTAGAATATATCTTCCGGATCTATTTGGACGCTGAAAGACTGAGGCAGAGCTTGGATTTTGGCCAGGAGCTTATGATCTAAACTGCCGAGCCTGTTTGTCTCGGCAAGCGACCAATTTTCTTTTTTAATCCTTAAAATCGCATTTATGGCGTAGGAGCCTTTTTTTAGTGCCGTCGAAGTTTTGTAAATTGCCGGACTGTATTCGTTAAAATTTTCCTCTAAGAGATTTTTGGCCTGTTCTGTTGCCGGAGCATTTCCCCGAAAAGTTATTTTTACGAGAGAGGCGCAGGGCGGATAATTGAATCTTTCCCGATTTTCGATTTCTTCGCGGAAGAACTGCGCCAGATTGCCGGAAAGGAAATGGTTCAATGTTTGATCTGCAGGATTCTTGGTTTGAATTAAAAAATTCTTTTCAGAGAGGTCATTTAGAATAAGCAGAAGATGGATTATTTTTTCGCCGATTCGAAAATCCGGAATGCTGAATAGGGAATCAAATGACACCACGGCCACAGTGTCGACCGGCTTGTCCGCATAATAAAGGGCCATTTCTGTGCCGACGAGGATTGCGCCCGGCGTCCTGTAAAAATCGCTGATTATTTTTTGAGCCTGTTTCGGCGTTTTGGCATTTTCTTTGTCGAGCCTGAAAATGGCATCTTCCGGGAAGTCTTTTTTAAGTTCTTCCGCGATCATTTCCGTGCCGATGCCCAAGCCTCGCATATCCCAGCTGCCGCATGTCTCGCATAGGACTTTGGCGTCAAATTTTTGCCGGCAACTATGACAGATAAAAATCCTGGCCGAATCTGTTTTTTTTGATTCAGTTTGGTATAGGGTTAATGGCTTAATACATGCTTTGCACAAGAGCGGATTTTTGCAGTCATTGCACACGGTAATCGGCGCCAAGCCTTTTCTTAGGGCGAAAAGAAAAGATCGGCCGCCGGCACGCCTGACTTCTTTCAGGTTTTGAAGCAATTCGTCCGAGATCGCTTTAAATTTTTTTGACGAACCTTCCGCGTTTTCTTTTGGCTTCGTATCTATTATTTTTTTATTGACTCTGTGGCCGATGCGGAATGAAATAGGCGCTACTTCTTCGATTTCTTGATCGAAGAATCTTTTTAGCGTTTCGACCCTGAGCATTGTATCGGCAAAGATTATCTTAATATTCAAATTGTGCGCCAATATCTCGGCCATAATCCGAAAATCGAGATAAGGCCGGACGAGTCCTTTATAGCCGCCGGAACTTTCTTTTTCGATAATGATCGCGCCAAAGTTTTGATCAGCCAAGAATAAGTATGGGGGAGTGGCGATTACAAGCACTGGATGTTCTTCATTTTTCAATTGGTTGAATTTTTTAATAAATTCTTTTTTTGATATTTCGCTGTGAAAATCGAGGCAATATTCTTCGATGCCTTTTTGCAGATGTTCGGCAAACAGACCTGCGTCGTGGATGCTCGGCACGCAAATAAAGACTGATTTTTTCTTGGCGAAAGATTCTCGAATGAAAGTCTTGTAAAAAGATATTCGTTCCGGCAGGGGATTTTGCAATACTAGTTTTTCTTTTTTTAGATTTGAATTTCTCGTATTTTGATCCACTGCTATTTTTTGCTTGTTAGCCAATTTTTCATGATTTTCCCAAAAAACTTTCGGCAAGGCTCCGGCCAAAATCTCCGGCGCGCTCGCAGCAAAGTAGTCTTTGGTTTTCCATATCATCTTCAAAAACTCTGCCGACAAATTTGCCGGCCCTTTGATGTCCTCGACTTTTTTCAGTTTGAAGTCCGATAATTTGACGCTCGATTTGGTCGCACTTAAATCTTCAGAGCTTAAGACCAGCGCTTCAACGAGCTTTTTTCTGATCGGCACCGTGACTATTGTGCCGGCTTCGACATCTTTGGCGCTGAAATATGACAGGCATTCTTTGCCCATACCGCGGGCGATAGGCACGACTTGGACGATTTTCATAAGTCGATTTTAGCATATTTTGTTTTTAAATTTACTGTTTGATATCATAAGATCATGAATGTAACTAAATGCGATATTTGCAAGAAAACTTTAAAAAGTAACCCAGTAAGAGCTGGAATAGGCTTTTTTCCTAAAAATGAATTTTGTTTAGATTGTGGAAAACCAATATTAGATTTTTTAAAGAAACATAAACTTATAAAAGAGGAAAAGGTCAAGGATTTAAAATAGTTGACATTATATATCTGTTGTATATACTTTAGATATGAAAACAATGCTAAATGTAAAAATTAATCCTGAGCTAAAAGAAGATGCCCAAAACACAGCAAACAACCTGGGTTTGCCTTTGAGTATAGTAATAAATAATTTCTTAAAAGAATTTGTTCAAGAGAAAAGAGTTGTTTTTTCAGATTCTCCAATTCCAAATTTAAAAACACAAAAAATAATAAAAGAGACCATTTTAGATATTAAGCAAAGAAAAAATCTTTCTCCATCTTTCACTAAATCAAGAGACGCTTTCAGTTATTTGACCAAAAAATAAAATGGAAATTGTTTTTCATAAAAAATTCAAGAAGCAATTTTTTAAATTATCCACAAAGACACAAAAACAATTTAGTGAAAAGCTCGCTATTTTTATGAATGACCCTTTTGATTTTTCTTTAAATAACCACGCACTGAAGGGTGAATATGCGAATTGTCGAAGTCTTAATGTGTCTGGAGATATTAGAGCTATTTCTTATGAAGAAAAAAGCGCCGTTTACTTTTTAATCAGTGGTTCTCACAGCGAACTTTATTAAAAAGTTTGCCTTTAGGGCGAATAGATTGGTATAATAAAGCCATTATTAGAAATAATGGAAGAAATTTATAAATAAATTAGCGTCGCGTTTTAATTGACGGTTACGCGACATGATTTCGACAAAATCATATGAAAAAATATTTAAGTTTAGTTTTTGTTTTCGCTTTTGTTATTTTAGGTTCTGTTTTTGCCAAGCCGATAACGGCTAGCGCAAAAGAATTGCCATTGAGCGGAAGCGCATGTGGCGGTGTTGCTGATACAAATACATATGTCGGCTCCGGTGGCACAAAATATGAATGCGATGGCCATACGCTAATATTGGCCAATACTAAAATCAGCGCTAGTACTAGCATGTCTCCGGTCGCCTTTACCATTAAAGGCTGGACAACTGGACCGATTAAGATTCAGCTTCCAAACGGTCCCGTCATAGGAGAATTTAAGGTCGGCGATAAGGAATGGAAAAAAATTGCTAAGGATATTGTTGTTACCGCAAATATTCCTAATAACGCGCAGACTGCAATTCTTACATACAAGGCATCTAGGGGAGTGATCAGCCAGAGTGTCGATTTTGGTCAGATTCCGGAAGTTTCAGCGCAAAGAGTTTCAGCGCAAAAAGCCAAGCCATTTTTGATTTATCTTGAACCGGAAAACACTGGCTTTTTTGGCAAAATTAAAAATGTTTTTATCGCACCAACGCCAGTTATAATTGATCCTAATGTGTCTATCACATCAACAGCGAGAACTTATTGGTGTGCAACTGGATCTAAGGAACCAGGACAGGGACATGGTAGAGGCTGTCATACTTACTACTTTGATGGGGCGATTCCGTTTGATACTGCAGAATAATAAGTCACAAAAAAATAAAAACCACCCTTTTGGGTGGTTTTTTAATTTTAATTTTTTGAAAAAAACATTATTTAACCGACACAACCATTATCTCTACTCTACGATTTTTTTCACGCTGTTGTTCTGTTGTAGCTTCAGGATACAGCATTTCTTTATCGCCAAAGCCGATGTAAGACAATCTTTCTTTTTTGATGTTTTTTGACAATAGAATGTCGTAGACGGTCTTAGCTCTTGCTTCAGATACTCTTTGATGTTCCGGATCATCACAAACTCCTTTATTAAATGGATGATTTACGTGCCCTTGTATTTGTATAATCATCTTCGGATTCTTCTTCATTAATTTGTATAATGAAATAACGGATGGATATGAGATCAGTAGAAGATCTGCGGAGCCCTGTTTAAAATTAATGCTCCCCAGCGTATATTTCCCGCCTTTTTTCAGTTTCGGCAATATTGTTTTGATATTAACCAGCTCCTTGTTTTTTTCGTCCGATTCGGAAACTTTAAATTCTTTCGTGGAAACAAAAAAATTGTCATTAACAATATTCAGGATATACGGCCTGTTCTGCATCAAATTCAAAGAAAATTTATACTTTCCGGTTTTTGGATCGCTATGAATCTTTTTAATCTCATGCCGTTCATCCTCGACTGTTATTTCGGCTTCAATCGGCTTGTTTTCTTCATTCAAGACTACGCCGCCAAATTCCACCTTCTTTTCATATCCGATAGAAAGAATGTGTCCAGAACCTTTTATCGAGGTATTGTCCAAAACCAGATAGTATCTTTCTCCTTCTTTAACCGACAATGCTTTAGAAAAAGGATTGCCGATTCCTGAGCGCATATACTCGTTCTTTGCTTCACCCGATAATCCGGTGCGGCCTGAGATCGATACATTGACCCTGGAAATATTGGTCCGAATAGGCATGATCTTTTTTTCCTTGATCTGATTACAGAAATCTCCGCTGTCCGATTTAAAAAGGATGAAATCATAATCATCTTTCGGATCAAGAGGGGTAATCTCAAAAACAAGCAATCCGTCTTTTTTAACATCAAATACATACCAAGCGGTATTATGTTCCTGTTCGAAAAAATACAGGCTTTTTTTATCGGAAGTCGAAATTTCCATTTCTGTTCCGTGTCCGTCTGCGGGAGCAGTAGGGCCATAAAAGGCCAATTTGTCTAAATTCAGCTTGATTGCTTTTGAGCAGTCTCCGGCGATTGGCGCAAGAGCTGATTTTTTTTGGGCAAAGGCGTTTGCGGAAGTTCCGATTCCAAGAATGAGAAGCATCCAAATCATTGTTTTTTTCATTTATTTTTTATTTTTAAATAACTATTTGACTTAATTTAACTTTTTCGAACAATATCATGAATAAATCAATAAGTCAATGATTGTTCGTTGTATTTTTTAGTATAATCAAATCAGTATATTTGGAAATTATTATTAAGTTACAAATAAATTATTACGATGAATAAAAAATATTTAATTTTAGTTTTTGTTTTTATGTTTGTGGCTGGAGGTTTAGCTTTTGCTAGGCCGATGATGGCTGAAGCGGCGTTGAATACTGCTATGTCAGAAACGGTAACAGCTGTTAATGATCAAGGCACAAGAATCAATTGTAGTACCAAAGGAAGCGGTTGGTGTAAAAATTTTGGCAGTGGTTATTATTGTGATCCAAATACCGGAGATTGCCGACTTTCCAGGCCAATGTTAAAAATTGCTCCAAATACCATTAACTTGCTCGTTGAAAACGTCATGGGTATTCCGGCAAAAATTGAAATAAAATCTTCAACCGGCGAAACATTTCCACCTGCTTCGATAACATTTGTTCAAACAGCAACAGTCGGAACCTATAAAAGCTTTAATGTTATGGTTAAAGGCGTTTCCGCCGATGAGCAGACGCTTGCGATAAAAGTCTTGGACGCTAAAGGAAAAAATATTTTATTGAGGGAGGTGAATGTATTTGTGCCAAAAGCTCCGATGGTTACGGTAGACAGGGACGCTGAGGTCAAGGCAGTCATTTCATCCATTGCTCGATCAATCAATCAGCTTTCTGTAAAAAATAACTCTGTTGGTTTTTGGGGCAGGTTGACTGGTAAGCAGGGAATTGTTAAGGCTGATTTCGACGCTTTGAAAACTCAGCTTCAAAAAGTATTGGCCAGCTGGAACGGTTCAACGGAAATAAGCAATAAAAGAGACTGCGAAGATAGGTTGATCATAGCGGGTGAGCCTTGGGAGCAGATAGCTCGCATTTGCGGAGGCATTACAGATTAATAAATAAAGATTGTTTATGCAAAAAACTGCCATTGGCAGTTTTTTTTGTTTGCTTGATATTTTTTGGTATAATAG
>CAZUZG010000004.1:12189-15808 GCA_964624665.1 uncultured Candidatus Saccharibacteria bacterium
AAAAAACTGCCATTGGCAGTTTTTTTTGTTTGCTTGATATTTTTTGGTATAATAGGGGTATTATGAAAAAATATATTTTAAGTTCAGTTTTCGTTTTTATGTTTGTATTGGGCGGAGTTTTTATTAACCCAGGTCAGGCTAGCGCAAATAAGGTAAAGACTAATCATCCATGCCCAAAACCTAATAGTGGCACAACTCTTGGCGGTGTTACCTATGATTGCGTTGGAGGACTTACCCAAATGGATATGCGATCGTCTGGCGATATAAAAGATACGACAATCAACATTTCATTAACTGGAGTAAAGCTCGGAACTGATGCATATATTGTATCTTCTGAAGGACATTATATTAAGGCAAAAATAACCAAAGACAACCAGATAATACCTTTCAGCGCTTCATCTAATGCTCAAGATATAGATGTTCTTTTTACTAGCGTCAGAGACAATAAGCCAGCCGTAAAAACAATTAAAGTTTCAGCAGAGCCTGTTATCAGCGCCGAAAGAGCGCTTGCAAATAATAACGAAGTCAGTACCGGATTGGAAAACGCACTTTCTAAATTGAATGATATTCAGGCAAAACAGGATAAAGCCGGATTGCTCAGCAAGATTTCTGGGCAGAATGTGAAAAAGGCGGATTTTGAGGCGCTGAAAAAGCAAATTTTAAAGCTTGTCGGCCTTATTCAAGAGACCAAAAAGCAGGATTGCATAAAAAGATTAAAGGCAGCAGGACAGTCTCAGGATGCTATTGATCAATGGTGTGGAAATATAATAGATTAGCGTTTTATAGGAAATTTTCTCTAAAAAAATCCGCCATAATTTGGCGGATTTTTTGTTGACTAGATTTGATTTAAAAAGCAAACACGGTTATAATCAAATTTAATTTATGGGACTATTTACTAGAAAACTAGGCATCGATTTGGGCACAGCCAATACTTTGGTTTTTCTTCCGGGCAAGGGCATAGTTTTGAACGAACCTTCTGTTGTGGCTGTTTCAGAGCAGAACAATAAAATCTTGGCAATCGGCGCCGAGGCCAAGGAAATGATCGGTAAGACGCCGGAAAGTATTATTGCTTATCGACCGATGAAGGATGGCGTGATTGCCGACTATCGAGTCACAGAAGCCATGCTTCGTTATTTTATCCATAAAGCCTTGGGACCTTTTAGCTTCATCAAGCCCGATGTCATGATTTCCGTGCCGGCCGGAGTGACTTCGACTGAGAGACGCGCAGTTGTCGAAGCGGCGATCAAGGCCGGCGCTAAAAATGCTTATGTTGTGAAAGAGCCTATTTTGGCCGCAATCGGCGCCGGCATCCCTATTCATGAATCAAAAGGCCATATGATTGTCGATATTGGCGGCGGTACGACGGACGTTGCCATTATTTCTCTCGGCGGCATCGTGGCTTGCACTTCAGTTAAATGCGCCGGCAATAAGATCGACCAGACGATTGCCGATTACATCAAAAAAACTTTCAATTTGGCGATAGGCGACAAAACCGCTGAAGAAGTGAAAATAAAAATCGGCGCGGCGGTTCCGCTCGAAGAAGAATTCACGCTCACTATCAAGGGCCGAGATTTTATCCAAGGCTTGCCCAGAACAGCCCAAGTTTCAACTAATGAAATCGTTAAGGCCTTGGATCAGGAATTGAACCAAATGATAAAAGCGATCAAAGATGTCTTATCGGAAGCTCCACCGGAATTGGCTTCCGATATCATAGATCACGGCATTATCATGACCGGCGGTTCGTCACAGCTCCGCAATCTGACCGATTTAGTTCTCAGAAAAACCGGCGTTAAAGCTAGGCTTGCCGACGATCCGCTCTTTTGTGTCGTCAACGGCACCGGCATAGCTCTCGACCATTTGGATGTTTATAAAAAGACCATAATCAGCAAGAAGTAAAATGCTTCAAAATTTATCTTTTAATGACTTGCATCATGCTTATTTGATCAAAGGCAGTCCAAGCGATATTGCGCCAAAAATTATCTCATTTTTAGAACAGAACGGCGTGCAGTCTGCCCAAAATCCGGATGTTCGCATTGAATTTTTTGAAACCTTCGGCATAGATGACAGCAGAAGATTGAAAATAAATCAGCTTCAAAAAAGCGTTACTGAAAACTCTGCAGGAGAAGCAAGCAAGAAATTTTTCATATTGGGAATTAATTTTTTTACCCGTGAAGCAGAGAACTCTCTTCTCAAGGTTTTCGAGGAACCAGCTTCTAATACTTATTTTTTTATAATTACCCCAAATCCGCATTTGATTTTGCCGACCTTGCGGTCTCGACTGATTTCCTTGGATCTAGCCACGGATTATTTGCCAAAAGCTGAGTTAGCAGATTGGGCTAGGAAATTTTTGAGTCAAAATAAATCAGAAAGAATTTTAGAAATTGAAAAAATAATCAGCGAATCTAAGGACCTGCCTGCGCAGGCAGGAGACAAAGAAGGGGAATCGCTCCGAACCAAAGCTCTGGATATTTTGGATGCGATTATTTATCTGCTTTATAAAGACAATTCTGATGAACAGAAAATAAAACTCAATGCAATTTTTGAAGAAATAGGGAAATGTCGAAGCTATCTATCTGACCGCGGCGCAAGCGTCAAAATGTTGCTTGAACACATGGCTCTGATTTTGCCTAAAAATTGACAAACCCAGCATTTCTATTATAATCATTGAAAATTATGTACCTTTAAAACCCGTAGAATTATGCACAAGCAAATGACCAAACCCAAAGCAAACAGGGCTCAAACCAAAACAGGTTTCAGGCCAATTACTTCTTTTAAGATTTTTATACCGGATGATTTTGTTTTAGAAAATCCATCATTTAGCTTGGACGAGGATCATTTAGGTTCTCCAACGAGCCCGATTACTCCGGGCGCAGGTTATATTGTTGTTGTTTACAAGCCAACGATAATGTCTTCTTCAAATGGAGAAAAGATCTTTCCACAGCTTGGAGATTTCTTAAATTTTTTAAGATCAAAGCAGGGAGCAGTATTGCTTGGCAAGCCTGGCACTTTCATTGCCAATGAATTTGGAAAAGAAAAGCTTGATATTGGCAAGTATTATGTGAGCGTTGACGATGAAAAATCTTTGCCAAAAAATTCTTCAAATTCCTCCGGAGAAAAAGCATTGCCGTATCTATACCTTAATGAAAATGCCTATACATTTGGGAATACCAGATTGAGCTATGGCTTCACGAGAGAAATGCTCTTGCTAGGTTTTTTTGATTTATCTAAATTGAAACCCAAGATCAGAAGTTGAAATAATTTAGATTCAAACCCGTACCGCATTGGTATGGGTTTTTTTATTAGCCATTGATATATGACTACATATATCAATGGCGTTCGGACATTTAGCAAATAAATTTGCTTATGCTCCTCGCTTATTGATATAATGGCTCGCATATATGGCATACAACTTAAATCAATTTAAAATCGATTCCAAAAAGGTCGAAGAGCGATTGTCTGAAGAATATAGCAAGGTTCATACCGGTAGGGCCAGCCCAATACTCCTCGATGGCGTTTTGGTTGAATCTTATGGCGGGCTTGTGCCGCTCAAAAATGTCGCTTCGATTTCGATCGAAGATCCAAAGACCCTTCGTGTTTCTGTTTGGGATAAATCTCAGAT
>CAZUZG010000004.1:15908-55505 GCA_964624665.1 uncultured Candidatus Saccharibacteria bacterium
TTCGGGCATTTTGTCGTGGCCAAAAAATTCGGCATCAGAGTCGATGAATTCGGCTTCGGTTTTCCACCCAAGCTTTTTTCCAAAAAGTTTGGCGAGACAGAGTATTCTTTCAATGCTATACCTTTCGGCGGCTTTGTTAAGATATTCGGCGAAAATCCGGACGAAGAATCTATTTCCGGTCCGGACAAGGCAAGGAGCCTCATTTCCAAGCCCAAGCGCGTCCAGGCAGCAGTCTTATGTGCCGGCGTATTTTTTAATTTTCTTTTAGCCTGGCTTTTGTTTTCTGTCGGCTTAATGTCCGGCATGCCGACATCTGTGAGCAGTTCAAGCGGCTATCTTTTAAAAGATCAAAATTTGGTTATCACCGGAGTTGTGAAAGGTTCGCCGGCCGACCTGTCTTTATTCAAGGCAGGCGATAAAATCATCAGCATTGACGCCGCCGGCTCAAAACTTGAAAATATTTCACCTTCGACTGTTCAAGATTTTATCGGCACAAGGCAGGGCGAGCTGATAAAATTTTCCATAGAAAGAGACGGTGAAACGAGAGATCTGACCGTAACGCCAAAAATTGCCGAGTCTTCAAACCATGCCATGATTGGCGTTTCTTTAGATACTATTGGAGTCTTAGAATTGCCGCCGCACCAGGCTCTTTGGCACGGCCTCAAGTTTGCCTTGTCCAACACTCGAGACACTGCCGTTTCATTTTTTGAACTGATTAAAAATACAATATTCGGCAAGGCTGATTTTTCTGCTGTGACCGGCCCTGTCGGCATTGTCGGTGTCGTCGGCGACGCTTATCATTTCGGCTTTGCCTACCTTTTGTCTTTTGCGGCGCTGATTTCGATCAATCTCGCGGTGATCAACCTTATTCCTTTTCCGGCGCTCGATGGCGGTAGGCTTTTATTTATTCTGATCGAAGAGATAAAAGGTTCGCCCATCAAGCCGAATGTTGCCAATATGATTAATGCCATTGGTTTCATCTTTCTCCTACTTCTAATGGCAGTCGTGACTTTCCACGACATCGTCAAGCTTTTTTAAAATTATTTTTTTCAAATAAAAAACCCTGCCGTTTGCGACAGGGTTTTGTGTTTTATTTTTGCTCTCTTTGTTTCTTTTTCTAGGTTTTTCATGTACTCATTCAAAATCTTCAACCTAAGTTTTACAATGCAACCAAAGGTACTTTTTTCCAATTTTAGGTCTTGTACGATTTCATCCAAATTTTTTAAGATTTCAACATAAGGCTCTAAAAAAGATCTGTCTACTTCGTACGATTTTTCTTTGAATGATTTTAGATCATAGGATTTAAAATAATCACCGGTTGATTTATCCCATATTTCCGAATAAAGACCAGCCGCATAATAGGCAAAGAATTCCATAGAATCAAGTTCTGCCGTTTCTCCATCTTGCATAAAAAATTCAGTAAATTTTTTCAATAAAATTGTATCTTTTGAAATTTCATTGAATTTTTTAGTCCATTTTGGATTCATAGATATTTTCAATTTTTTATCTATGGCATGCAATGTCTCGTGTCGTGGAGTGTTGAGTTTGTATTGAGTTTTCATGCTCAGGTAAAACTTAGAATTGATTTCTATTTTTCTGTTTTTGTAGAGCGCAGACATTGTGCAACACAAAGAATCGCAGAAAAAAATACTATCCACAAAAGTTTTTGGCTGATAACCGAAACTTTCTTCAGTCGATCTTATTCTTTGGGTAATTCCTTCAAAGGCTAATCTTGTTTCAAAATCTGTCTCAAAGTTTTTTTCTAAAGAGTCAGACATCATCACAAAATATGGCCCGGGTAAATTCGCCAGTTTTTCTGAAGAGTTTACACCTTTGGCTTTAGTGTTGTAGATCTTCAAGAGCTTATTGATCTCATGAATAAGAATAAAAATGGCAAAGAGCATAAAGCTCTGGAAGAGCAAGTTTTTTAGATTCTCCATGGTTTTAGTTTTTAAGGTTCTGTTTGGCTACAATAATACATTATAAAATATATAAAGTCAAGATAAAACTTTTGACTTAAATAAAGACATTTGGTATTATGTTGGTCTATTAGTCAGCTCTGCTTCGGCAGTCTTTTTATTTTTAATTAAAATTTATAATATGGAAATCAGAAATATCGCAATTATCGCCCACGTGGACCACGGCAAGACAACTTTGACCGACGCTTTGATGCGTCAAACAGGCACAGTAGAAGAAGGCACAACAATGGATAGCAATACTCTCGAACAAGAGCGCGGCATTACCATCTACTCCAAAAATACTTCTATTTTTTATAAGGATACCAAGATCAATATCGTCGACACTCCGGGCCACGCTGATTTCGGTTCTGAAGTTGAACGCGTCTTGCGCGCTGTCGATACAGTGCTTTTGGTGGTTGATGCGGCCGAAGGTCCGATGCCTCAGACTAGGTTTGTATTAAAGAAATCATTGGAATTGGGATTGAAGCCGATCGTCGTCATCAATAAAATCGACAAGCCGGCGGCCAATCCTGCTCAGGCGCATGAACAAGTTTTGGAACTTTTCTTGGAGCTTGGCGCCACAGAAGAACAGCTCGATTTCAGGACAGTTTATGCGATCGGCCGGCAAGGCATAGCCAAGTTGGATTTGAGCGATAATTCAGACAATCTTTTTCCTTTGCTCGATTTAGTTCTTGAAGTTGTTCCTCCTGCAGTATCCAAAACCTCTGGCGAACTCCTGGCTCAGGTTTTCAATTTGGCCTATGACAATTTCCTCGGCAGGCTGGCTATTGCCAGAATTTACGGCGGTGTCATAAAGACCGGCTCTCAAATTTTTGTAAAGAAGCCGGGAAGCGAAGCTCGCAAGGTTAAGATTACGAAACTCTACACATTTGAAGGTTTGACCAGAAAAGAAGTCGCTGAGGCGCCGACCGGTGATATTGTCATCATTGCCGGCATTGCAGATGTCGATATCGGAGAGACTGTGGCCGACAGCGAAGCAATCGAGGCTTTGCCTTCGATCGCCATTGATGAGCCGACAATTACTCTGAATTTCTATGTAAATGATTCGCCTTTTGCCGGACGCGAAGGCAAGTTTGTAACAGGCAGGCAGATCCATGAACGCCTTGAAAAAGAGCTTGAAGTGAATGTCGGCTTGAAAGTCGATTTTTCACCGAGCGATCATTTTAAAGTTTCCGGACGAGGCGAGCTTCACATTGCCATACTTTTGGAAAATATGCGCCGAGAAGGCTATGAGCTTCAAGTCTCCCAGCCCCAAGTTATCATCAAAGAAGAAGGCGGCGAAAAATTGGAGCCGTTTGAAGAATTGACCATCGATGTGCCAGAGGAAAGCTCCGGCGCGGTTATTGAAAAGCTGACCAAGCGAAAAGGCCTGATGCAGGAAATGAATCAAAAAGACGGCATTGTCAGATTGAAATTTGAAATACCAACCCGGGGCATTTTGGGATATAGAAGCGAATTCGTGATCGACACCAAAGGAGAGGGTATTTTCTCGTCGAGAGTCATCGGCTTCAAGCCTTATGCTGGAGAAATAAAGAAAAGGGAAGTCGGATCCATGACCTCTATGATTGCCGGAAAGGTTGCAGCTTATGCGCTCGATAATTTGCAGCAACGCGGCGTCTTGTATATCGAGCCGGGCATGGAAGTTTACGAAGGCATGGTTTTAGGTAATGTTACCAAGGGCGAAGATATGTCTGTAAATCCTATCAAGGGCAAGAATTTGAGCAATGTCAGATCATCCGGAACAGATGAAGCGATAGTTTTGAAGCCGGCTTATGTATTGTCTATCGAACGCGGCTTGGAAGTCATGAGTCAAGATGAATATTTGGAAATTACGCCAAAAAATATCCGTCTGCGCAAAAAGAAGTTTGCATAAATTTGACTTTTTCTGTAATATAGGTAATATTGCTATGTAAGTTTTAATTACTTAACCCATTTATTATTTTTTATGTCAACGATATCATTCAAACCAAAACAAGTGACCAAGAGACTGACCTCTAATCTTGGAGGCAGGACCTACGATGTTATTGCGAGCCGCTACGGCCTGAACGACGATGCTGAGCAAAAGACCCTCGAGGCAATCGGCGGCAAGTATGGCATCACCAGAGAACGTGTCCGTCAGATCGAAAATGCTGCTTTGGCGGCTATTCGAAAGGCCGAATCATTCAAGTCTGAACAGTCTGTTTTCAATGAATTGAAAGATATTATAAACTCACTGGGCGGAATCGTTTCCGAAGAACATCTTTTGAGCAGCGTTGCAAAAGATAAATGCACCCAGAATCATATTCACTTGCACTTGGTTTTGGCGGATGAATTTACCAAACACAAAGAAGACGATCACTTCAAAACAAGGTGGAGCGTGGATGATAAAGTGTCTGAAAAGATTCACGGCGCCCTAAAAGATCTTTATGGAAGCTTGAGCGACGAAGATATTTTGCCGGAAGGGGAAATCATCTCCAGATTTTTGGACGGCTTGAAAGATTTGTCTGAAAAATACAAAAATAAAGAAATGGCCAAGCGTTTTCTCACCATGTCCAAGGCTCTAAAAAGCAATTCTTTGGGTGAATGGGGCAAAGCTACGTCTCCGAATGTGAAAACTAGAGGCATTAAAGATTATGCTTTCTTGGTTATGCGCAAGCATGGTTCGCCGATGCACTTTAGAGAAGTTGCCAAGGCTATCTATCAGATCTTCGGCAAAAAGACTCATACCGCTACTTGCCACAATGAACTCATTAAAGACGGCCGTTTTGTCCTTGTCGGACGCGGCATGTATGCTTTGAAAGAATGGGGTTATTCTCCGGGCGTAGTCCGTGATGTCATCCGAGAAATTCTAAAGAAAGAAGGCCCGATGTCTAAAGAAGATGTTGTTGACAGAGTTATGAAAGAGCGATATCTAAAGAAAAATACTATTTTGGTCAATTTGCAAAACACTAAGCATTTCAAGAAAAATAAAAATGGCTTATACACACTCGCTTAATAAAAAACAGGGATTTGTTTTAGCTACTTTTTTAGTTATTGTCGGCGTTGTAATTTCTGCTATATTGGTCGGATTTTTTGCTTCGCAAAAAGGTTCAATTTTTAATTTCAAAAAGAATTCTATACAGACTGAAACGACTGGGGTAAATACTCAAAACAACATAGAGCCTGCGGCAACTGTTCCTCAGACAGGAACAACGGAATCATCTGTCTCTACGACTACTCCCCAAGTTCCAATTTGTGGAATTTCTGTCATTACTCCTGCGCCAAATCAGACTATTGGTTTTGGTTCTATTATTTCCGGTTATGTGAATGGATGCGGCTGGACAGCATTTGAAGCTCAGGCCGGCACGGTTCAGGTTTTAAATGCCAATGGTCAAGCAGTCAGCAATCCAATCCCGCTCAGTGTTTCCAGTAATTGGATGCAATTGCCGGCTTATTTTTCCACCAGCATTTATTTGACCACCACGCCAGGCACTTCGACAGGCTCGCTTCTTTTTAGAAACGAAGACCCGTCCGGCGAACGACCTCAAACTTTCCAAGTTCAGATTAGGTTTTAAATAAAAAAGCCCTCACATTTGTGGGGGCTTTTGATTTTTAATAATCATTTCTTTTTTTTGGTTTTTTATTTAATACTGCTTCGAATTTTGCTAAACTTACCAATGATCCAAATGATATGTCCATATAAATATCTTCACCAGTAAGATATGCGTGTATATAATTTCCTTCATCATCTCCGACACTTTCAATCTTAATTTTAAATTTACCTAGATTTTTTTCACCTAAAGAAAAATTTACATCTACTTCATCTTCTTCAAGGTTTTGAAAAGAATCAAATTCTGCTGGTCGACATAATCCTTGGAGTAGGCCTGTGCCATTAGTTTTAAGAATTGTTATTAAATTCATAATTTCTGGTTTTTAAAAGTTAAATAATTGGTTTAGGGAATATATATCAGGGATTTATTTAACTGAACAGGCAAACAAATCTGATCAAACAATAGCATAAATACATTGACAAGTCAAGAAAAATATGATACCTTTTAATCGGCATAAGCTCCATAACAATTTAATCCTTTAAACATGAAAAAGTCTTTATATAGCGAAACACTGGCAAAAAAAGTAGCCAACCAGGCTCGCGTTTCTCATAGTTATCATGTAATTCCTAGAAAAAATAACTGGGCAATTCTTAAGCATGGTAATAAAAAAGCTAGCAAGATAATCAAATTAAAAAGAAGCGCAATTTCTTTTGCAAAAAAATTAGCAATTTCTGCTTCTATTTCTCGAGTTATTGTTCACTCAAAAAACGGCATGGTTAAAGAAATGACCAATATTTAATTGATCACATGTTTAAAATTTACCTCTTTGATTCTCAGGAATTGAAGAGGTTTTTTATTATCAGGTGGTTTTTTGTTTTGTGTATTGTATAATTCCTACTGTAATGCCCGAGTTGTCATTTGACCTGAATTTAATAATACAGAATGCCATAAATTTTTTATGGCATGTTGCGGCTTTTGCCGCGCCGGCTCTTTTGCTCATGATGGCCTGGCAGCTTTGGGTTTATTATCTCAATTTCAATTTCATCCATAAAATGAAATGGGTGACTTTGCAGATCAGGATTCCTCGGGATGTTTTCAAAACCCCGCAAGCAATGGAGTTGATTCTGATCAATGCATTGCATCAAACCGGCGGCACCGGCACTTGGTTTGCCAAATATTGGCTCGGAAAAGTCCGCATGTGGTTTTCTTTGGAGATTGTTTCAATCGAGGGCAATGTCTTTTTCTTCATTCATAGTCCATCCTCATTTAAAGATTTAATCGAATCTCAAATTTACAGCCAATATCCGAGAGCTGAAGTTTTGGAAGTGCCGGATTATGCGCCGGATGCCATTTCAAAAGCCGAAGACGAGGGCTGGTCTGTTTGGGGCTCCGAGTTCAAGCTGACCAAGTCTGATCCATATCCGATAAAAACTTATGTCGACTATGGCTTGGACAAGGCTCAAAATTTAGAAGAAGAGCAGAGGATCGACCCGATCACGCCAATGATGGAGTTCTTGGGTTCAATGGGTAAAGGCGAACAAATGTGGTATCAAATTATCGTCCGCGCCGCGACTGACCGATATCCAAAACCGGGCACTCGAAATGAAATGCAAAGCTGGCAAAAAGAAGGCGAGGCTGAAATCCAAAAAATCATGGAAAAATACGCGACTGAAGACGAAAAAGGCAAAAAGAAAACCGATTTCATGAAAGTACCAAAGAGCGCTCAGGATACGATTAACGCCATCAATCGAGCGATGGACAAACCTGGCTTCGATTGTGGTTTCCGGGCGATTTATATGGCTAAGAAAGAAAGTTTCCGAGCAGGCAACATAACCGGCCTTTTGAGCGTGGTCAAGCAATACAATTCTAATAATTTAAATGGTTTCAGGCCGACCAATACGACGGACTTCGATTATCCTTGGCAGGATTTTTGGGGCAAGCGCGTTGCCAAGCTGAAAAAAGAAATTATGCACGCTTATCTTTTGAGATCTTTTTTCTATATGCCGCACAAGAAGGTGCATGTCGCCCGCAAAAAGATCGAACGCGAACCTTTTATCTTAAATAGCGAAGAATTGGCAACGATTTATCACTTTCCAGGACAAGTTTCTGAAACACCGAGCTTCAAGCGAATTGAATCCAAAAAGGCCGAACCGCCTGCAAATCTGCCTCTTTAATTCAAATGTTAAATTCAGTAATTTTATTTTTGAGAAAATATTTTATTTGGATTGCCGTAGTTTTGGCTATTTTAATTCCAGCAATATTTTTTTTGAACGCGCCGCGTGATTTTCCGTCGGGTATGAATTTTAGCGTAAAAAATGGCGATGTTTTGACAGAAATCTCGCAAAAACTAAAAGACAGCCATGTAATCAGATCAAAGATTTCCTTCGAGTTTTTCACTATTCTTTTTGGCGGCGAGAAGCATATAGTGTCAGGCGATTATTATTTAAATAAGCCGATTCCTGTTTTTAAAGTTGCCCGCAGGTTTTCTTTGGGTCAGTATTATCAGACCGGCATCAGGATCACAATACCGGAAGGCCGGAATACTTTAGAGGTAGGCGAATTGCTTGCCGAAAAAATACCCAATTTTAATTCTCTAGAATTCAACATTGTGGCAAAAAATTACGAAGGCTATCTTTTTCCGGACACTTATTTCTTTTTTCCATCGGTTTCTGCAGGCGTGGTTGTTCAGGCAATGAAAAATAATTTTGATCAGAAAATTGCGGAAATAAAAGGAAAATTGGATTTTTCTAAATATGCGGAAAAGGAAATTATCATCATGGCTTCAATTATTGAAAAAGAAGCCGGTAGTGATGAAGAAAGGGCGATTATTTCGGGAATTTTATGGAAAAGGATTGAAAAGGGCATCAGGCTTCAGGTCGACGCCGAGCCCGGCACTTATGATCATGCCGGCCTTCCGCTTTTTCCTATTTCAAATCCGGGACTAAAATCGATCATCGCGGCCGCCAATCCTGAGGCTTCGGATTACTTCTATTATCTTCATGACAAAAATGGTAAAATCCATTACGCCAAGACTTTTGAAGAACACAAGTTGAATAAGAAAAAATATTTATGAAAAAACACAAATTAGCTTTTATCGATGTGGAAACAACAGGACTCAACCCAGACAAGCACGAAGTTATTCAGATCGGCGTAGTTTTGGTTGCCCAGAATTGGAACGATAAAAATAATTCATCTTTTGAAATAATTGAAGAAATTGAATTGAAGATCAAGCCGGAGCGCATTGCCGACGCTGAACCGATAGCTTTGAAGATCAATGGCTACAATCCAGCCGAATGGATTTTTGGCTATACCTTAGGCGAGGCCATGCAGATTTTTGCCAAGAAAACTGAAGGTTCTATCATGGTTGCACACAATGTCGCTTTTGACTTTGGCTTTATTGAAAAAGCTTTTCGCGCGACCGGCATAGAAAATAAAATGCATTATCACAAACTCGACACTATTTCTATCGCTTTTGCCAAATTGCACCGAATCGGCGATGTCGATCGTTTTTCACTCCAGTATCTCTGCGATTATTTTGGCGTAGAAAATAAAAAGGCCCATTCGGCTTTGCCGGACGCCCGCGCTACTTTCGAGGTTTACAAAAAGCTCATGTCGTTGTAGTCTTCGTAATAAAAAGAGTTTTTAAAAAGATACATAAAATTCTGTTTAATTTTTGCTCGTGCTCGGCCCGTCGGCCTGCGCAAAGCTTTTTAAAAACTCTTTTTACTCCGAAATGAAAAATATTAAAAAAAATAAAAAATTGGTTTTCGTCGGCCTTTCCGGCGGAGTGGATTCTTCCGTATCCGCGGCTCTGCTTAAAGAGCAGGGTTATGATGTTGTCGGTGTTTTTATAAAAGTCTGGCAGCCGGATTTTATAGAATGCACTTGGCGAAAAGAAAGACGAGATGCGATGCGTGTCTGCGCCAAGCTTGACATTCCTTTTCTTACTTTTGATTTTGAAGATGTTTATAAAAAAGAAGTCGCCGATTATATGATCTCTGAATACAAAGCCGGCCGAGTGCCGAATCCGGATGTCATGTGCAATAAAAATGTGAAGTTTGGCGCATTTTTGAAAAAAGCTCTTGCTATGGGCGCGGATTATGTTGCGACAGGGCACTATGCGCAAGTAGTAAACCCAAAAGAAAATGCTTATGAGAAAGTCTGGCCGAGCGAAGTGAAGGAGAACCGAGGACTTTTGAAGAAGCATTTTCTTTTGGGTTCCAGTGTAGATCCATCAAAAGACCAAAGTTATTTTTTGTGGACTTTGAAGCAGGATCAGCTCAAGCACATTCTTTTTCCGATTGGCCATCTGAAAAAAACAGAAGTTAGAAAGTTGGCGGAAAAATATGATCTCCATACTTCAGGCAAAAAAGACAGCCAGGGGATTTGCTTCTTGGGCAAGTTAAACATGAAAGATTTTTTGAAACATTACATAAAGCCAAAGAAAGGAAAAGTTGTGCTTGCTCCGCAGACGGGGAATGAGAAAAATGAAATAATAGGCGAGCATGACGGCGCATTTTTATTTACCCTGGGTGAGCGCCACGGTTTTACGATTTTTAAAAAAACAAATCACGATACTCCTTATTATGTCGTCGGTAAAGATATTAAAAAAAATATTTTGATTGTTGGCGAGCAAAAAGTCTTTCGACAAAGTCTTGCACAGCGCGACTGGTGCGAGCAGAGAAATTCGCCAGCAGGCGAATATTCGTGCTTGGGAGAAAGAGCTTTTTGCGTAGCTATAAAGGAAACTAACTGGATCTCTGAAATTCCAGATCCGAATAAAAAATATACCTGTCAGATCCGTTATCATGGAGAATTTTTACCTTGCCGAGTTATTGCAGAGAATGGAAACAAAAAGAATCAAGCTCAAATTATTTTTGAAAATCCTCAAACTACAGTCTCTCCAGGCCAGTCGATTGTCGTATATTCAGGCGATATTTGTCTGGGCGGCGGGGTGGTAGTTTAGAATAATTTTAACTTATCCCTGCCTGCGCAGGCAGGCACAGTTATCCACATTAATCCTTGTGGCATGTTTTGGATCGTAATATAATGAATTTACTTCAATGGGAGTTGGAGTATAGGGTAGATAAGCAAGAAAAATTAGAAACAAAGTGATTTTAAATCAAAAAGATTTTAGCTATTTGTTTTCAAATTCCAAGCAATAATTTATTGCTGGTTATTTTTGTTCTTGTCCCGTTTTACGGGATTATCTATTCTACTTATAAATTAGTTTATTAATATTATTAATTTGTCTGGCTGTTAGTTACTGGTTATTCTAGAAACCAGTGATTAGTAGCTAGGCATAAGTAATTTTAAAAATCATATGTTTAAAAAAATATTTGTTTCTTGTTTGATGGTTTTGGCCGTAATATTCGGCTCTTTTGGTATAAATCTTAAGCAGGCAAATGCTGCTGATCTTGCTTTCAATTCTTACAATCAGTTTTTGATTGATAATGGTTTTACCGCTGGTACTCCATTGCGTATGGTTACTAATGATTTCAATTCTGACGGTAATATTGACATAGCCGTGATTACTGGTGATATCGGCACTATAAGCAAGAACTATGTATCGATTTTACTAGGAAATGGTTCCGGAGGATTTGCTCCAGTCACAAATATTATGTCTGGCTCGACTAGTTCTGCAGATATTGCTTCTGGTGATTTCAATTCTGACGGCAAAATAGATTTGGCCGTCGCGCAGCCTAATTTGTCCGGTTATACTGTGCTTATGTTTATCGGAAATGGTGCGGGAGGTTTCGCAGCTCCAGTATCTACGCTCGCTCTCTCTGGCGATTCTAAAGTTAGTCGAATCACAGCAGCCGATTTTAATAATGACGGCAAGATGGATCTTGTCGGTACAAACAATTTCGGCAAGATTGTCGTTCTTCTAGGCGATGGCACGGGGAGTTTCACTGTGTCGATTGTCTTGGCTACAAGCAACACAAGACCAAGCAGTTCTATGCCTATAAAGGCTGGTGATTTTAACATGGATAGCAATATGGATTTAATTCTTGCCGACCCGGATTTCGGTTATGTTTATTTCTACTCTGGAAACGGTAATGGAACTTTTGCAACCCCTGAACGTTATTTTTCAGGCGCTTATCCAACAAATATAACAGTTGCTGATTTTAATGCTGACGGCGGTTTAGATTTTGCTGTTTCAAATTATCAGGCTCAGAATGTCTCTGTTTTTTTAAAAAATCCAACCGTTAGCAGCACTACTTTCTTGTCACCCATCACTCTTCCTATGTCGCATAGTCCGTATGATATAGTCGCTGTTGATTTGAATTTGGACGACAAAGTTGATATTGCGACAATAAACAAGATGTCTGGTTCTCAGTCTGGCACGGTTTCAGTTTTTCTTGGTGATGGTAGTGGAAATTTTGATCCAGTTCAATATTTTTTAGCTGGATCTTCTAATTTTACAAGTCCGAATATTCAGGTGGCCGATTTTAATAATGATACTAAAAAAGACATTATTACTTCAGGCCTAGATTTAAGTGCTCATAATGTTGTTTCAATGCTTACAAATGCTACGGTCATTCCTGCAGTCGTCAGCCAAATCACTAAAAGTGTAACAGCTGATCCAGACGCTGTTGTAAATGAAATTGACGGCGGCATCACTGCTACAGTCGAAATTCCAGCTGGCGCTACTGGCGAATACTCTGTAAAAACTACTTGTTCACTGGCTTCAGATGTCATCTTTAAAATGCACGCCGGCGATAGATCTAGATTTGAATGTAATACTAGCGGAAAAGTGAAAATCTTAGCAGAACAAATTGGTTCTCAAGAAATGAGCATTATTTGGCCAATAACTGGACTTGAATCAAGATCTTGTGGCACTAAAGCCCCTCCATGCAGCAACGGCCATATAGCTATTGGAAATGAGTTTGTTGTAACAGGCACATCTGCAACAGCAGGCATAGAGATCGTTTCTAATCTTCAAGCAGAGTTGTTTACCTTTGGTAAGGCTTTGTTGGATGGCACTATTTTAACTTATGGCCTGCAAGATGCCGGTGAAAGCTTCTTGCTTTCAAATATCGTTTCAAATACCTCAACTTTCTCATATAGCGGAGATATGTATTCAAAGGGTCATTATACTGAAGGAGCTGAACTAATTGACTCTACTAAAGACAGAATTTATCCGCTCGTGTCAGGAAATATCGTTTCAAATTATAAAAACCAGATAAAACATTATATAGGACAATCTCCAGCTGCGATGAAAGAAGATATGAATTTGATTCTATCTCCTCTTCCCGTGAAAACAATTTTGGCTGTCGGCGGCAGTATTGTAGGCAAAATCGAAATGATCGAAGGCTCAAATGCCAGCATGTTCTTCAGCAAAGTTTCCGATACAGCAGCTTATCCAAAACTTGATGTTACGGCTTTGGCCGGATCCAGCAGATTAGTGACTTTGATGAAATCATTCGACGGTCTTGAAAATCAAACTACTTTACTGGCCGGAGATCGCGAGATTGTTCAAGTCTTGTCTCCATCCGCTCTTCAGGTTGAAAATTACACTTTAGCCGGAAGAGAAATCAACAGTTCATTCCTAGGATCAGATTTGTTTGCAGGCAGCCTTGTCTCAAAAGCAAACTCTTCAGGCTTGTCAAAATATACTTTGACAAAAGTAGATGCAAATAATGTTTCCATTTTAAACAGCTTGGGTGATTTGAAGGCAAACAATTTAAATATTCTTGCCGGATCATCTATCATCGCTAAAAGTTTGCCAAATTTAGCAACATTACTCGGACTTAATGTTTTAGACAGAGAAGGCACGAGCTATATTGCTGATCTTGCTCCTACCGTTATTGCCGGAACAGAACTTCACTCAGCTTTAGTTGATTCTGCTGATAATGCAGGCCTAGCTCTAGGCATAGTTTCAAAAGCCGGAGATCATCGCCATGTGACCAGAGATGCATACTTGCACGCTCGTTTTGTTAACCAACCAGCAGGCATACCTTCTCTAGGCGCCACAATTTGGATCAATAACGCAGACAATGCTCCGACCATCAGCTCTTCTTTAAATGCTAAAGAGCAGATTTTTGAATCTGATATTGCTCAAACATCTAATCCTTTAGAAATGAAAATTAAGGTTAGGGATCTTGATGGCCAGCCCGATGGTGTTCACACAGGATTGGATCGGCAAGCACCAGATATTTCGATGAATGATGGTTTTGGAAGCAAGCTAATCGCAGCATCATTTAAAGATAATCTTTCAGTAAACAATCTGGAGGGTACGATTTACACTCGACAAACTACCGATTCCAATGTTCTCGGATTCAATGCTTTACAGCCAGCTCGTATATTAGGCAGAATTGGCGCATCAAATGTATATGAAGCTTTCCCTCAAAATGGCTCCGTCCTTGAAAGAGAAACAACAGCTGACAGAGAAATATTCAGCATTGTCGGCCAAGGCAAGGCTATTGCAACGGGTTTACTCACGCAGCTAACTATGCCTGATGATGGTCAAGTTATTGCTGTTGGTAATGAAAGACTAGTTAAATTTAATCCTTTGACGGGCGGTTTATTGGAAGCCAAATATTCTCCTTCTGAAGGTGCTCCAATCTATAATATGGAAACTCGAATAATAAACCCTTCAAATAGAGAAGTTATTCCTAGCTATGTATCTGACTTTTCAAATAGAGAAACTGGAAATCCAATTATCCTTGGCATCTTAGAAAATGCTACATCAGGAAGTGTTACATATACAAATACCGGTGCAAATATTGTTGGTAGAGATGCTTATGTTAAAGGTTGTGATTGTCCTCCTTGGAGAACAAATAAATTAACAGCAAGTTTCATTATTGATCCTGGTGCAATTTTTGAAGAGAAAGTAAATGCTATCGCGAACATTATAGGACAAGTAACCATAAATCCTGTTTCTGTTGTTGGTAATAGTTTGAAAAAACTAGGTGTTCCTTCAGAAAATCAATACTATGTAGATCTAATAGATAAAGTTCATCTTAGTGGAGCTACGCCAGGTGCTCTTGCTAATGTGTTAGCAAGCAACACCGATATTTCAAGACTCGGATTCTTTGCAGATAGTATTCTAGATTCAAATTTTGCTGACTATGTCGGTTCTTCGATCGTCAGTTCATATCAAATGATTTCAGAATTTGCCCAAAATATTTTCGCCTCTGATTATTCATTAGAAGGAACTATTTTAGACAATACTGAACATGCGAATGCGGCTCAAGGTTTGGCTGAAATTTTCGGCGCGGATCCTTCCACTTTGACTACAGTTTCCGTTGTTTCCATAAAGAAAAATGATCCTTATCGCGTGCCAGGAAGGCCGATGCCTATGATGGGCAGAGTTATCAGAAATGATACCGGCAAGTTTGGCATAGACGGCGATCAAGCTATCTTTACGATTTATGCCAGCCCAACCAGCTTTATTGCTGTCGATGGAGCCTATAAAACACAGTTTGAAACCACTCTTGCTGCTTTAGGCAGAACCGATGTCAAAGTTGTTGCTTATGAAAAAGAAGTTATTGGCAATGAAATCACTTATTTATTTGACGCTGACCGCCTAGGCAAGGTCGCTATGTTTGAGGGGTCAAATTTCATTTCGCTTGCTTTGGATGCAGATGTTGACGGTGTGCCTAATTCTTTGGATCAATGTCCAAATATTCCGGGTGCAGCGGCAAAAAACGGCTGCCCTTTCTCTGAAAAAAAGACCGTCATTATTCACAAAGTTTTGCAAAATGGATCTGATATTTGCGGATATGACAATAACGGCAGAACTCTAAAAGAATGCAGCGTTCCGGGCGCAGATGTAGTTGTCAGGACTTTCAATCGCAACAGCCCTGAGTTTATATCCGCTTTCGGCTCAGGCAAGCCAAGCAAATTAGGATTAAATACCATTTACAATGGTGGTCTAGGTCAAGTTTCTGAGCGTACAACAGACGCAAACGGCGTAGCAATAATCGGTCTTCCTGATAGTGCGAAATATCTGAATATTGCAAAATATTCATCTGGAGGAAAAGATGTTTATTTCGGCAAATTTGTAAATCTACAAACAGGCTGTGCTGTAAATAATAAGGAAAATGATGATAGCGATTCAGATGAATCAAATTGCGTAAATAGTTCTATAGAGAAAAATATGCGAGTTGAAGAAATCTGGAAAAATAACGGCACAATAGACTTGAACTCTACTTTGATGGCCGTAGTTATCGGTTCAGAGCTCGATGTGATCTATCCTGAATACACTATATGGGACAATGCAGTCGAGGAATATCCTGTAATTATGAAATCAGCTGAAACTTGGGATGTAAATGTGTGCATGCAAGTTCCAGAAGGCTATCAAGTGACTGCAGTCTCAGATCAAGACGGCAATACTTTGCCTGCGTCAGACTGTGTCCAATCATTTATCGCCGGCGAAACCAAAGTCATATTCTTTACAGTCACCGATTATCAAAGCCCAGAGCCTAATTTTTCAATGTCTTTGAATACAAAGCATAATGGCAAGACTAAGAATCAATCTCTAAGCATTCTCGGTATTAGAAAAGCTGGAAAGGAGGCGATGGATAAAGCTATGAATGCAAAGATTAAAGAAGTTAAAGATGCAAGGAACAATAAAAATAAGGCCGGAAAGACTGCTTCTGTTAAAACAAGCAAAAACGCGTCAACAGTATCTCTTTGGACTGTTTCATCAGAGAAGCTTGGAGCAGATGCTTCTGGTGGCAAAATCAGGCAGATTGTCAAAACTATCGCGGAAAAGAACAGCATTGCCATTCCAGAATGGGGCATAGCTGGTCGAATAGACGCGAGAGCGTTGCAGACAAGCGCGATTGAAGCTTTCTTCAGATAATTGTCTTTATAAAAATCAAATATACTTAGATACAGAACCTGTCTCTCTCGAGGCGGGTTTTGTGTTATAATGCCTTCATGCAAGAATTAATCAATAGCAATTTAGATTTGTTTTTAAAATTATCTATAGCCATGGTTTTAGGCATGATTATCGGGGCTGAACGCATTTTTCATCACGGCAAAACTGCCGGCATGAGGACTTATGCAATGGTCTCCATGGGCTCAGCTTTATTCGTGATTGTTTCCGAGCTTTTAGGGCAGAAATATTCAGGCATAGGCGGTTTCAACATGGCTCAAATAGCTTCAAATATCGTCGTTGGCGTGGGTTTTCTGGGCGCTGGGATGATCATGATCAAAGAATCTCAAGTTGTCGGTTTGACAACAGCCGGCGGTCTTTGGGTTTCCGCCGGCATCGGCACGGCTGCCGGTTTTGGTTTTTTTAATCTCGCTATTATCGCCACAATACTTACTTTCTTTATCTTTACCATTCTTTTTTTGGTTGAAGAGAAATTTAGAAAAATCTCTGATGTTATAAATCATGACAAACAAGTCTAAAAAAATAAAAACCGAGTGGGATCTCGGCGTATTTTATAAATCTCCAAAAGACCCTAAAATTGAAAAAGATCTGCTTCAGATTGAAGTGGAATGTTTGAATTTTGAAAAAAAATATCGAAATAAAACAGATTATTTAAAAAATGAAAATGCTTTATTTAAAGCGCTTTCAGATTATGAAAAACTCTATGCATTCTTAGACGGAGCCAAGCCCGTTTTATATTACTTTTTTTTGAATTGTTTAGATTCGCGAGATGATAAAATTTCAGCCGCGTTAAATAAAGCCAGCTTGCGTTTAACTTCGGCTTCAAATAAGGTTTTGTTTTTCGAGCTGAATTTGGGGAAAATTGATAAAAAAATAAAGAATCAATTTTTAAAAAATAAAAAACTTTCAGGTTATAAGCATTTTCTCTGCAAGATTTTTAAAAATAGCGCCTATGACCTAACAGAGCCGGAAGAAAAAATCTTAAATTTAAAAAGCTTGCCCGGCCGAAGGCTTTGGATTCAGGGAGTTGAAAAACTACTGAACAGCCAGATTGTTAAATTTCAAGGTAAAAATATTCCGATCAACGAGGCTATGGGGTTGTTTTCAAATCTGCCAACCAAAGATCGACGAACTCTTCATTTTGAAATTACAAAGATTTTGGAAGAAATGGGCCATTTCGCTGAGAGTGAGATAAATGCTGTTTATTTGGATAAAAAAATAGATGATGAATTAAGGGGCTTTAAAGAACCTTACCACAGGACAGTACTCAGTTATGAAAACGATTTGAAAACAGTTGAAAATTTAATTAGGACTGTAACTAAAAATTTCAAAATCAGCCAGAGGTTTTACAAACTCAAGGCCAAATTGCTAAAAGTGTCTTATTTGGAATATGCCGACAGGGCAGCGGGTGTCGGCGTCATAAAAACCAAATTTGAATTTGATGGTTCTCTTCAAATTTTAAGATCCGGCTTCAGCAAGATTGGACAAAAATATTTGAATATCCTTGATCGAATGCTGGAGAATGGACAGGTGGATGTTTTTCCAAAAACCGGCAAGCATGGCGGAGGTTTTTGTCTGCATTCGATCGATAATCCTACTTTCGTTCTTCTTAATTATGTCGATAATATGAATTCGATTAAAATTTTTGCCCATGAAATGGGTCATGCGATTCATTCTGAGATGTCTAAAAATCAGAGGCCGATTTACCAAAACTATACCAGCTCAGTCGCCGAAGTTGCCAGCACTTTATTTGAAAACTTTTTATTTGATGAGATTTTTGATAAATTATCTGAGAAAGAAAAGGTTGTGGCTTTGCACAATAGGATAAATGACAGCATTGGCACTATTTTCAGGCAGATAGCCTGTTTTAATTTCGAATTGGATCTTCATGGTCAAATCAGATCCAAAGGCTCTCTTTCAAAAGAAGAAATTGCCGGACTTCACAATAAAAATATGGCAGCCTATATGGGCAAAATAGCAAAATTCAAGGAAGAAGACGGCTACTTTTTTGTCGCCTGGCCGCATATCCGCAATTTTTTCTATGTTTATTCATACGCATATGGCGAATTAATCAGCAATGCTATATACGCTAGGATTAAAAAAGATCCTAAATACATGAATGATGTGGATAAATTCTTGTCTGCTGGCAGCAGCATGAGCCCGGAAGAGATTTTTAAAATGATCGGCATCGATACAGCAAAAGCCGGTTTTTGGCAGGAAGGTTTGAAAAAAATAGAAGATGACATTATACTTTTGGAAAAATTAACTAAAAAATATAAATAAAATGCAATCAAAAGAAATTAGAGAAAGGTTTTTAAAATTTTTTGAAAAAAGAGGGCACAAGATTATTCCTTCAGCTTCGCTCGTGCCGGAAAATGATCCTTCGGTGCTTTTCAACACTGCCGGCATGCAGCCTTTAGTGCCGTATCTTTTAGGACAGGAACATCCGATGGGCAAGAGGATAGCGGATATTCAAAAATGCGTTCGCACGGGCGATTTGGACGACATCGGCGACAACCGCCATTTCTCCTTTTTTGAAATGCTCGGCAACTGGTCTTTGGGCGATTATTTTAAAGAGGATGCCATAAAATGGAGCCACGAATTTCTTTTATCTAAAGAAGAAGGCCTGGGCCTCGATCCAAAGAGGCTCTATGTTACCTGTTTTGAAGGCGATGAAAATGCGCCACGCGATGATGAATCTTTTGAAATCTGGAAGAATCTAGGTATTCCCGAAAATCGGATTTATTTTCTGCCGACTGAAGACAATTGGTGGAGTCCCGGCGACAACGGCCCCTGCGGCCCATCCAGCGAGATGTTTTACGACATGAAAGGCAATATAGGCGATCTTTCAAAAGAAGAATTCATTTCAGCGACAAAAAGGGAAGATATTATAGAAATCTGGAACGATGTTTTTATGGAATATGAAAAGAAAGAAGGCAAAGTCATCGGCAAGCTTTCTCAAAAGAATGTCGACACTGGTGCCGGCTTGGAGCGCATGACAGCCGTCATGCAGGGTAAAAATACAGCATACGATACGGATATTTTTGAGCCCATTATGAAGGTGATTAAACAAAGTTCCGGAAATTCTTATAATGAAATTTCAGCCCGCATTGTTGCTGACCATCTTCGCACCAGCGTTTTTATGATTTGCGACGGCGTTTTGCCTTCAAATACCGCCCGCGGCTATGTGTTAAGACGATTGATCCGCCGAGCCGTCCGTCATGCAAATATTCTGAAATTAGGCACCCTCACAGAATTTGTTTTTTTGATTGTTGAAAAATATGTTTCGCAATATGAAAATCTCGATCGATCTTTGGCTGAAGAGGAAATTTGGGCAGAAGAAAGAAAATTTCGGGAAACGCTCGATAAAGGCATAAAAGAATTTGAAAAAGGCGCTGATCCTTTTGTTCTTGCTACGACCTATGGCTTTCCGATCGAGCTGACCTTGGAACTTGCTAAAGAAAAAGGCCAAACAGTCAATCTCGAAGATTTTAAAAATAAAATGACTGAACACCAAAAGCTTTCCCAAAGCGCTTCCGCTGGCATGTTCAAAGGCGGCCTTGCGAATCATAATGATAAAACTATCAAGCTTCATACAGCGCATCATCTTTTGCTCGCAGCGTTGCAAAAAGTCTTAGGCCATGAGATTAAACAACGGGGAAGCAATATTACTGAAGAAAGGCTTCGCATAGATTTTTCTTTCGGCCGCAAAATGACTGATGAAGAAAAAGAAGAAGTCGAAAATATTGTGAATGATGAAATTAAGAGAGGTTTGAGAGTTGTCCGAAAAGAAATGCCCAAAGATGAAGCTCTGAAAATCGGCGCCGAAATGGAGTTTGGCGCCAAGTATACCGACATAGTTTCTGTGTATTTTATTGAAGACGAAAACGGCAATCCTGTCTCGAAAGAATTTTGCGGAGGGCCGCATGTTTCAAATACTGGCGTTTTGGGTAATTTCAAAATCCAGAAAGAAGAAGCTGTAGCCTCTGGAATCAGGAGAATTAAGGCCGTACTTATTTAATGTGTTATAATAATCGAATATGATTCCCAAAGGGAAAAATAAAAAAAGCAACAATGATGAATTGATCGCTATTTTTGATATAGAGTCCGGAAGTGTCGGCGGTGCCTTGGTTAAAATCCCGAAAAAGTCCAAAAAAGCAAAAGAGTTTAATTTACCGGCTTTGGGCATGTTAGACAAATTGCCACAGAGCTCGGAAATTATTCATGCCGTTCGGACTCCAATATCAATGAGCCAGGATTTTGATTTTGATTTCTTTTTATTTGAAATGGGCCGCGCCTTGGCGGAAACAGCTAAAAATCTGGAAAATGCCAGACTCGGAGCTCCAAATAAAGTTTTTTGTTTTTTGGCTTCTCCTTGGCATGCGTCTCAAACCAGAATTATAAAAATGAATAAAAATACGCCTTTTGTTTTTAGCGCTAAAATCTCTGGCGAATTATTGCGCAAAGAAATAAAAAATTTTGAAAACGCTCAAACAGGGCAATCTTTGGATCTAGGCAAAGATTTTAAAATAATCGAGTCGAGCGTCATGCAAATAAAATTAAATGGCTATAAGACAAGCAATCCTTTCGGCAAAAAAGCCAAAGAGCTCGAAATGGCAGTCTTTGTATCTGTCAGCCCGGAAAATATTTTATCGGCAATCGAGCATAGAATCCAGAAATTTTTTAACATGGAAGTAAAATTTCAATCATCTTTATTTTCGTCTTTTGTTGTTGCTAGAGATGCTTTTCCCAGTGAATCAGATTTTATTTTCAGCCATATCGGCGGCGAAATCACCGACCTAGTCAAAGTTTCCGGCGAAATTCTTGTCGAGTCGGTTTCGTTTCCGATCGGCCGAAATTTCTTAAAGAGGGAAGTCGAGAAGAATCTAAATTTTGATGACATAGAATCTTTGTCGCTATTAAAGCTTTATCTGCGAGGCGAGGCACATAAAAATATTTCCGATAAAATGGATAAGATCCTAAATATTGCCGGCGAAGAATGGCGCAGCTCGCTGGAGAACTCTTTAAATAAAATGCTGGGCGAGAATCCTTTGCCTTCCAGATTTTTTTTGATTGCCGACGAAGATATGTCGTCATGGTTTAAAAAGACGGTTCAAGGCGAGCAATTGCATCAATACACCGTTACAGAAAATAAATTTGATGTTACAATATTCAGACATGGCAAGTTGGGTGATTTGTGCAAGGTGCGCGAGGGCGCCCTGCGCGATCCATTCCTAATGGCTGAATCAATATTTATCAATAAAATTTAAATCTTATGGCTAACAATATAGTTCGAGATATAGTAAAAAAAACAAATAAAAAAATAGCGCCTAAAATGCCTAGCGCGCCGGAGCCAAGGCCGAAGCCTGCGCCGCTGAAAAAACAGCCTGAATTAAAAAATTTGAATAATGATTTTTTGAAAAATTTTAATATATCAAAAAAGACAAATTTCAACATTGAAAAAAATGAATCCGGTTCAAGATTTATGATGTGGACTATTGCCAGCGTTTCGGTTGTTTTTGTTTTGTTTGCTTTTTCTACTTTATTTACCAAGGCAGTTGTGACCATCTATCCTAAAACATCAGATTTTACCTTGGATAACTATCAAATGAAGGCTGAGAAAGATGCGCCAAATTCAGAACTTTCCTTCCAGGCTATGATTTTATCCGATTCAGTCACTAGGTCTATCGAAAGCTCTAAAACAGACACATTAGAGAAGCCAAGTTTTGGCACTGCGGTAATTTACAACAATTACAGCAAGGCTTCACAGCAACTGGTTTCAGGAACTCGCTTAGAAACAGCTCAGGGTAAAATTTATAAAATAGACAAGGCCGTCATCGTACCCGGCATCACAATGTCCGGCTCAGAAGCTGTGCCGGGATCAGTTGAAGTTTTAATCCACGCAAGCGAGCCGGGTGAAGAATACAACGTGCCATTTGCTGATTTTACAATTCCTGGATTCAAGGGCGGTCCGAAATATGAAAAATTTTACGCCAGATCAAAGACTCCGATTCAGGGCGGGGTAAAAGGATTGGTTTATGTCTTAGATGAAAAAGATGCAGCCAAAGCCAAGGAAGAAATGACCGTCGAGCTCAGAGAAAAACTTGTAAAAAAGGCTGAACTGGAAGTTCCAAATGGATTTGTTTTACTTGATGATGGAATTTATTTTGAAACTGTTAATGATTCTTCGGTTTTAGAATCAAAAGAAAGTCCTATACTATTTAAAGTAGAAGGCAAGCTGACAGCCTTAATTTTAAATGAAGCAGAACTTGCTTCAAAGGTTGCCAAGGTCTCAGGCAGGGATTCTGATTTTGAAAATTTAACAATTCAAAATTTAAAGGATTTGAAATTCTCCGTTGCAGACTTGAGCCAAATTTCAAATCCATCTATTTCTCAGATTAATTTCAACCTTTCCGGGGCGAGCAAGCTAGTTTCAAATATCGACACCGACAAGCTCAAATCTGAAATTAACGGCAAGCGTAAAAAGGAGATAGGCGCTGTTTTAAAGAATCATCCGGAGATCGACCGGGCCGATGTCTCTTTAAAACCTTTCTGGAAGTCGACTTTTCCGGAAAAAAATGAAGATATTGAAGTAATTAACACCGTTTCCATTGAAAAATAGTTGACTTACAAAGCTCTCTTTGTTAATATAGCCTTTGCTCTATAATGACAGATAAAAAAGAAGAAAAAACCCAGAATGTTTACGGCGTTGTCATTGAAGCTTTGCCGAACACCTTATTCAAGGTCAAGTTGGACAATAGCGATCGAGAAATGCTGGTCTATTTAGCGGGTAAAATGAGGATGAATCGGATCAAGGTGTTGATTGGAGATAAAGTTGAGGTCGTCGTTGATCCGTATGGAGGCAAGGGCAGGGTTGTAAAAAGATTTTAAATAAGTTAATATATTGCTCACCAGAGCTTTATCATAAAGCTTGATAGTTATTTATTTTTACCATGAAAGTCAGGACATCAATTAAAAAAATATGCGATAAATGCAAAATTATCAGACGCAAGGGACACTTGCGATGTATTTGCGAGAATCCAAAGCATAAGCAAAAACAATAAGATTTATATTATGAGAATTTTAGGTATAACTATCCCAAATGAAAAAAGATTAGAATACGGCCTTACCGTACTTTTTGGCATTGGCGTTTCCGGTGCTAGAAAAATTTTGAAAGATGTCGGCATACCGAGCGGCAAATTAGCCAAAGATTTGACTCCCGACGAAGAAAATCAGATAAGAAAGGTTGTTGAAGGCATGCAGATCGAAGGTAATTTGAAAAGAGAAATCTCCGCTAACATAAAAAGATTAAAGGATATCAAGACTTATCGCGGTTCAAGACACGCCAAAAGGTTGCCAGCCCGAGGACAGAGGACAAAGACCAATTCTCGCACAGTCCGAGGCAATGTGAGAAAGACCATGGGATCAGGCAGAAGAAAAGAAAGCAAAACATAACAAATAATTAAAATGGCAAAAAAAACAACCACAACAACAGAAGATGCGGCAAAAGAAGAGGTTTCAACCGAACCGGTTGTTTCTTCCGCAAAAATGCCGAAAAAGAAAATTGTTTCCGGCATTTTGAGCGTGCAGGCAACCTTCAATAATACCAAGATCGTTTTTTCTGATAAGTCAGGCAATGCGCTTTTCTGGTCTTCTAGCGGATCTTTAGGTTTCAGGGGTGCTAAAAAGGGAACCCCTTTTGCGGCATCAAAGGTCGGCGATGTCATCGGCGAAAAAGCTGAGAGCATTGGCATAAAAGAAGCCGATGTTGTCATCAAGGGCGTAGGTCCTGGACGCGAACCAGGGGTCAGGTCTTTCATGGCTCATGGCATTGAAATAACTTCGATCAAAGATATGACCCCTGTGCCGCATAACGGCCCGAAAGCAAAGAAGCCTCGAAGAGTATAATTTATAAGCATAGAATATCTTAGATTTTTTTAAAAAATGATTAATCAAGCAAAATATAAAATATGTCGCAGACTAGGCCCGGGTGTTTTTGAAAAATGCCAAAGCCAAAAATTCATGGTGTCTGAGGCTCGTCGCAGCAAGAGTGCTTCAAAGAAGCGGCCTAAGGCTATGAGCGACTACGGCATGCAATTGATCGAAAAACAAAGGATCAGATTCAGCTATGGCGTATCTGAAAAGCAATTTTCAAATTATGTCAAAGGCGCTGTTGCTCAGAAAGGCATAAATACCGCTACCAAGTTGTTTGAAAGCCTAGAAACAAGACTTGATAATGTCGTTTATCGTTCCGGACTTGCTGTTACTAGGGCCCTCGCCAGACAAATGGTTTCTCACGGCCACTTGGTTGTAAATGGCAAAAAGCTCACTATTCCGTCTTATGAAGTAAAAGTCGGAGATAAGATTGAGATTAGAGAAGGCAGCAAGAATAAGGCTTTGTTTTCCGATTTGGACAAGAAATTAAAAAATTATTCTTTGCCTGAGTGGATCAAATTTGATGTCGCGAAAGGTTTGGCCGAAGTTATAGCAAAGCCGAAAAATACTGACACATTCCTTAATTACAACGCTGTTATAGAATTTTATAGCCGTTAAAAATTGAAATTTTATCATATTAATTAATTATTTATATATGTCAGAACATAACATTATATTACCTTCAAAACCTCGGATAGTTTTAGAAGAAGAGACTAAGGGTGTCTATGAAATAGACGGCCTTTATCCTGGTTATGGCCATACTTTGGGCAATTCTCTAAGAAGGATTATTCTTTCTTCTTTGCCTGGCGCAGCTATCACTTTGATCAAAATAAATGGGGTCAGCCATGAATTTTCGATGATCGACGGCATCAAAGAAGATGTGGTTATGATTCTGCTTAATCTTAAAAAAGTCCGATTCAAGCTTTCTACCGATGAACCGCAGAAAGTCACGTTGTCTGTTAAGGGTCCGAAAATTGTCACCGCTGAACAGATCAAAACATCCGGACAAGTTGAAGTTTTGAATGCTGACGCTTATATTTGCGAAATTACCGACAAAAATACGACTCTCGATATTGAAATGACTATTGAAAAAGGTTTGGGTTTTGTGCCAAAGGAAATCGTTCAGAAAGGCAAGGTTGAAATAGGTACTATTGCTCTCGATGCTATTTTTACTCCTATCAGAAGAGTCAGCTATGAAGTTGAAAATATGCGAGTCGGCGACAAGACCAACCACAACCGTTTGCGCATGACCATCGAGACTGATGGTACTATTTCTCCTCGCACTGCGCTTGAAAACTCTATTGCTATCATGATCGACCAGCTCGGAGCTATTGTTGATTTTAAGCCAAAGGAAAAAGAAGAGGTTGTTTCTGAGAGCGAAAATGACGAATCAGACTCTTTAGAGGTTGCAGAAGACAAAGAAGATGATTATACTGATGTTCTGAAGACTAGGATCGATACTTTGAATTTGTCGACCAGGACTTTGAATTCTTTGAATCTTGCCAATATTAGAACTATTGGCGGTATTGCCAAGAAGAAAAAAGAAGACCTTTTGAAGATTGAAGGCATAGGGGACAAAGGGATCCAGGAAATCAAAAGGCTTTTGAGCAATTACGGCATTACACTTAAATAATAATTAAAAGATTTTAAAATGAGACACCATAACGCTAACAGAAAATTTGGAAGAACTAAGAATCAGAGGCATGCGCTGATAAAGTCTTTGGCTTTATCTTTGGTAAAACACGAACAGATTCAGACTACAGAAGCCAAAGCTAAAGAATTAAGGCCTTTCATTGAGAAGATCATCACCAAGGGAAAAATGGCTACTCTGAAGGCTGAGCGTTTGGTTATCTCAAGGCTTCTAAATCGCAAGACTGAGGTCAAGAAGATTTTTGATGAAATTGTGCCGAAGTACGCTGATCGAAAAGGCGGCTATACCAGAATCGTAAAACTGCCTAAGAGGGCAGGCGATGCAAGCCCTATGGCTATTATTGAATTCGTTTAATTATTTTAAATTTATGGAACACATTATTGATGCAACAGGAAAAACAATCGGCCGAACTGCTACACAAGCAGCAGTTATCTTGATGGGTAAAAATACCCCTGATTTTAAAAAAAATAAAATTGCCACAACCAAGGTTCATATCACCAATGCTTCAAAAATAAAATTGGATCTAAAGAAGCTGACAACCGTGTTGCATGAGCGCTATTCAGGCTATCCTGGCGGCTTGAAGCAGGATTCAGTCGAAAAAATCATTAAGAACAAGGGTTATGCTGAATTGTTTAAATTGGCTGTTTATGGTATGCTCCCAGGAAATAAATTAAGAACGCCAACAATGAAGAATTTGAAGATTACCGAATAAATTTATGGATACAACGAAAACAACAACTAAAAAAGGGGAATACATAGAGGCTGTCGGCCGCCGCAAAACATCGACTGCCAGAGTTAGGATTGTTCCTGATGCGTCTAAGGCTTCCTTTTCTATCAATGACCGAGATGTAGATAATTATTTTCCGACCGAAGAGCTCAAGAAGCTTGTCAGCGACCCATTTACTAAAACCAAATTGCTCGGCAAATATGATGTGTCTGTTCATGTGAACGGTGGCGGCATCCACTCTCAAGCTGAAGCTATCAGGCACGGCATCAGTAGAATTTTGGTTGAAATAGACGAAGAGCTGAGATCAAGATTGAAGAAATTGGGATTTTTGAAAAGAGATCCTAGGATGAAAGAAAGACGCAAGTTCGGTCTCAAGAAAGCTCGTAAGGCTCCACAGTGGTCTAAGCGCTAAAGCTCCAAAATTCCCCTCAAAGGGGAATTTTGTTAATATAGAAATATGACAGATATAAATGAAGAAAATTTTAATATAGGTGATGAAGAAAATATCGAAGAAGATTCTGAGATTGAATTCTTGCCCGATGAAGAAGGTAATTCTACTATCGATGCCGTCGCCAAGATAAAGAAACTCAAAGAGCAATTAAAGGCTTCCGAAAAAGAGAGATTGGAATATTTGGCGAACTGGCAGAGAGAGCGGGCGGATTTTCAGAATTATAAAAAAGATGAAAGCGTAAAAAGCGCGCGATTGATGTCTTTTGCAAAAGAGAAAATGGCTGAAGATTTGCTTCCGGTTCTCGATTCATACGATATGGCTTTCTCAAATAAAGAAGCTTGGGAGAAAGTTGATAAGAACTGGCGCATGGGCGTTGAGTATATTCACCAACAGCTCTTGGGTGTTCTTTCAGATCAAGGCGTGTCTGAAATTCCTACAAAAGAAGGGGATACCTTTGATCCGAATTTACATCAGCCGATTGAGTCTATTGAAACGAATGATGAATCGAAAGACAATACTATCGAACGCGTCATCAGCAAAGGCTACAAAACTTCAGATAAAATTATCAGGCCTTCTCGGGCAAATGTGTTTTCTTATAAGGCAGAATAATTTATTTCTTAAATATATCTAAAAAAGATTCTTTTGTTGCGGAGTCGATTTGGTCCGTCACGATGATGATCATTTCAGTCGAAAGATTCAGGTCTTTTTTTATGTTCGTAAATAGATGTTCGAATGGATACATCGAAATCCAGACGGAATTTTTGAGACAAATGAAACCGGCTTTTTTTAGGAGATAGCGGAGCGATTCTCTTTCATTTTTTCTTTCTTCTGGCATATCGAGGAGTATGATTCTCCAAAATCCGTCCCAGGAAGTATTTACTAAAGTCGTATCATCGTCCAGTTTTAGGCTATGCATTTTTTTCTTGCCTTCTTTGGTTAGGCGGGCATAGTCGGCTTGGCCTGAAGAGATATGTTCTATTAATCCGGCCTCCCTGAGGCCTTTTAAAGAGCGTGAAATCGCGTATACGGGTTTTTTTGAGTCATCATTGGGTTTTACTCTTTCGGTCAATTCAGGCAGCGAAATAGCCGTTTTTTCGCCTAAAATCTTGATTATTTTCTTGGAATAGTCTGGCTTTTTTGACATGAAATCATTTTATAATATATATTATCCTTTGACAATATTTCCGCGACCGCCAAAAACTTGTCAAAAATTTAAGCATGAGTATAATATGGTAATTATTAATGAATTTGCTTTATCATATCTTTCTTAGGGTGCGGATTTTTGAAGCTTCAAAAATCCTGAGGTTCAATCGCCGTCGCGCTTGAAAACCCCACGAAAGACATGCTTAAAGTTTTACATAAAACTATGTCAAAAATACTTGGAATCGATTTGGGCACTACAAATTCCGCTTTCGCTATTATTGAAGGCGGTCAGCCAAAAATTATTGAAAATGTCGAAGGCGCTCGCACTACGCCTTCTGTTGTCGCAGTTGCTAAAAACGGCGACAGGCTCGTAGGCTTGCTTGCCAAGCGCCAGAGCGTGACCAATCCTGAAAATACTATTTACGGCATCAAGCGCTTCATGGGTCATCGTTTCGACGATCCGGAAGTTCAGAAAGATCAAAAAAATGTTGCTTTTAAAATGCAGGCCGGTGCTGACGGCGGCGTCGAAGTAAAACTCGGTTCTGATTTCAAAAGGCCGGAAGAAGTTTCAGCGATGATTTTGGGCAAGATAAGGGCCGATGCCGAAGCTAAGCTCGGAGAAAAAATTACCGAAGCGATTATTACCGTGCCGGCATACTTCAACGATGCGCAAAGAAAGGCGACTAAAGATGCAGGCGCGATCGCCGGACTCGATGTAAAAAGAATCATCAACGAACCGACTGCGGCCGCTTTGGCTTACGGATTCAATGCCAAGAAAAATGAAAAGATTGTCGTCTACGATTTCGGCGGCGGCACTTTCGATGTGTCTGTCCTCGAAGTCGGCGATGATGTGATTGAGGTAAAATCAACCGACGGCGATAGCCATATGGGCGGACGAGATATCGACCACAAGATTATTAATTGGATCGCGGAAGAATTCAAGAAACAGTCCGGCGTCGATGTGCGAGGAGATGTATTAGCTCTTCAGCGTTTGGATGAAGCGGCCGAAAAAGCCAAGATCGAGCTTTCGACTGCGATCGAAACTGAAATTAATATCCCTTTCATTACTTCGACTGCTTCAGGTCCTCAGCACTTGCTGGTTAAAATGTCTCGAGCTCAGCTTGAGTCTATTGCTTCAGAATTCATCACTCGTTCGATTGAGATCACTAAGCGCACAATGGAAGCAAGTCCTTTCAAGATGAATGAGATCAATGAAATCATCATGGTTGGCGGACAGACTCGCATGCCGGCTATTATCGAAGCGGTTAAGGGCCTTTTCGGCAAAGAGCCAAATCGTTCTATCAATCCAGACGAAGTCGTAGCTTTGGGCGCGGCGATTCAAGGCGGAGTATTGCAGGGTGATGTTCGCGATGTGTTATTGCTCGATGTTATCCCATTATCTTTGGGCATTGAGACTTTGGGCGGCGTGGCGACCAAGCTTGTCGAAAGAAATACGACTATTCCGTCTTCAAAATCTCAGATCTTTTCAACCGCGGCCGACAATCAAACTTCTGTAGAAATTCACATTACTCAAGGTGAAAGGCCGATGGCAACCGACAATAAAAGCCTGGGCCGGTTTATACTAGACGGCATTCCGCCAGCGCCTCGAGGAATACCGCAAGTCGAAGTGACTTTTGATGTCGATGCCAACGGCATATTGAATGTGACCGCAAAAGATAAAGCGAGCGGCAAAGCGCAATCGATCAAGATCGAAGCAAGTTCAGGCTTGACCGATGCCGATATCAAGAAAATGCAAAGCGAAGCCGAAGCTCATGCCGAAGAAGACAAGAATAAAAAAGAAATGGCTGATGTGAAAAATACTTCCGAGATGATTATTTACAGCGCGGAAAAAGCATTGAAAGACAATGAAGAAAAAATACCGGCTGATATTAAAGACGGAGTGAATGCCAAGATTGCTGCTTTGCGAAGCGTAAAAGACAGTAATGATATTTCAGCTATCAAAAAAGCAACTGAAGAACTTTCGACTGAAATGAGCAAGATCGGCGAAGCTTTGAATAAGGCCGGTGAAAATCAAGCTGAAGCTCCTCAAGCTCAGCCAGAAAATAATAATCCGGAGAATGGAGAAGGCAATGTCCGAGATGCGGAAGTCGGCTAATTATGTCTAAAAAAGATTACTATGAAATATTGGGCGTAGATAAAGGCGCTTCCAAAGAGGAAATAAAAAAAGCCTTTCATAAATTGGCGCACAAGCATCATCCCGATAAAAAGGGCGGCGATGAGGCCAAGTTTAAAGAGGCGAGCGAGGCTTATCAAACCCTCTCAGATGATTCTAAAAGGTCTCAGTATGATCAATTCGGCCATGCCGGAGCGCAAGGCGGTTTTGGCGGAGGCGCTGGATTCGGCGATTTCTCTCAAGGCTTTGGCGGATTTTCCGGCCAGGCCGGTTTCGACATGGGCGATCTGAATGATATCTTCAGCGAATTTTTCGGCGGTGGCGGAAATGGAGGAGGTCGCGCTCAGGCTCGCCGCGGCCGGGATCTTTCGACTGCGATCAACATTTCTTTTGCCGATTCCGTCTTTGGTGTAGAAAAAACTATTGCGATAAATAAAACTTCGACTTGCGCCACTTGCAAAGGTTCAGGCGGCAAGCCGGGAACCAAGATGAAGAAATGCGCCAAGTGTAATGGTCAAGGTCAGATACAAGAAATCAAAAGATCTTTTCTTGGCAGTTTCAGCAGCACGAGGATTTGCGATGAATGCATGGGTTCGGGCAATGTGCCGGAAGAAAAATGCGCCGATTGCAAAGGTTATGGCGTTTTGAAGAAAAATGAAGAAGTAAAAATAAAAGTGCCGGCAGGTATTCGCGATGGCGAGACTTTAAGGGTTTCCGGCTATGGCGAAGCAATATCTCACGGACAGACAGGTGATTTGTATATCAAAATAAATGTCGCTTCGCATCAGGTTTTCAAACGGGATGGGCAGAATTTAGTGATGACCTTAGATATTAAATTGAGCGATGCTTTGCTCGGCGCGGAATACAAGATCCAAACCCTAGACGGCGAAATTAAAGTTAAAGTTCCCGAAGGCGTTTCGATCGGCGAAATACTAAGAGTCAAAGGCTACGGCGTCGCTTTCGACAAAAATAGGCGAGGGGATTTGATGATCAAACTCAACATCAAACTCCCTTCCAAACTTTCCCGCACTTCCCGCAACCTCGTCGAAAAACTCAAAGAAGAAGGCATTTAATTCAATCTAAAAAACACAAAAAACTAAGGCTAGGCTTTGGTTTTTTGTGTTTGACAAATCAAGTAAAATGGTGTAGGATTTAAACCAAATTAACCCTTTAAAAACTTAATAAAAATGAAAATAGAACTTTATGACTATCAAGAAGTTGCCTATCATAAAGTGATTAAGGCTCTTCAAAAATATGGCCGCGCCTTAATGGTTATGGCTACAGGTTTAGGAAAAACGATTGTTTCGAGTAAAATAGTTGAATTCTTTCTTTTATCCCAACCTAAAACTGTGCGAGTGTTGTTTTTGTGCCATGATGCCGGTATTTTAGGACAATGTTATAAAAAATATCGTGCTATTTTAGGTAAGCATTACACATACACTCGATTTTATGGTAAGCACAAAGATAGGAATGCAAAAAATTACAATTTTGTATTTGCAACATTTCAATCAAAGCCCCATAAATTTTTTAAACCTAATCACTTTGATTACATTATTGTTGACGAAAGTCACCATGCTAAAGCTGAGACTTATAATGAAGTGATGGAGTCTTTCAATCCAAAATGGAAATTAGGCATGACAGCAACACCTGACAGGGAAGATGAAAAAGATATTCGTCAGATGTTTGGCAAGGAAGTAGTCAATTACCCATTACCTGAAGCAATTGCTAATGGATGGGTTACACCTATTGATTATAGGACACTTAGTGATGGATTGGATCAAGATGTACTCGATGTTTTGGTAAGCGAGGTGTTAGTAGAGAATATTCGCATAACTGAAAATCAGATAAATGAGCGAATTTTTATTCGCATAAGAACTGAAGTTCAGTGTAGAAAAATTCTTGAACATACTGACAATGGCTTGAAAGCTATTGTATTCTGTAATAATATTGAGCATCTTGATCATGTCGCAGAACTTTTACCTAGAAGTGTGATCGTTCACTCAAAGAGAAGTGATGATGAGAATAACTTTGCAATAGCCCAGTATGAATCTGGTCATGCAAGTCATATTCTGGTTGTTGATAAATTCAATGAGGGAATAGATTTACCCGACACAGATGTCTTGGTATTTCTTAGAGCGACGGATTCATATCGCATTTGGTTGCAACAACTAGGTCGCGGTTTGCGTAAGTTTCTTGGTAAGAATAAAGTTATTGTTCTTGATTTTGTCTCTAATATTGACCGTATCAGGAATGTGCGTAAGTTTGTTTGGGAAATAGGGCGATACCAAGGAGGAAATCAATTTAATTCTGAAGATTTTAAACTAGATTCATCACTTCATATTGAAGGTGATGGTTTCATGTTTGATTTTTCTGAGAAGATTGTGAATATTCTATCTATGCTTGATTCTAGGATAGATGTAGATTTCTACCCAACCTGGCAAGAAGCATCAAAAGCTGCGATCAAGTTGGGAATTAAAACTTCTGTCGAATATTTAAAAAGATATAAGGAGGATCCAAGATTACCAAATAATCTACACACTTTTTATTCAGGTTTTCCTGGAATTGCTATCTTTTTAAGATTAGGAATAGAAAGGTTTTATCCAACATGGCAAGAAGCGAGTAGGGCTGCAATCAAATTGAGAATTAAAACTTCCAAGGATTATCAGAAAAAGTATAGGAAAGACTCTAAGCTTCCGGCTGATCCATCTCGTGTTTACTCGGATTTTCCTGGATATAGGGTTTTCCTAGGTGGTCAAAAAAAGGATTTCTATAAAACGTGGCAGAGGGCAAGTAAGGCTGCGGTCAGTTTGGGAATTAAAACTTCCACTGAATACGTAAAAGAACATGTGATAGATCCAAAATTACCTTCTAATCCTAATCATGTCTATCCAGATTTTCCTGGATATAGGGTTTTCCTAGGTGGTCAAAAAAAGGATTTCTATAAAACGTGGCAGAGGGCAAGTAAGGCTGCGGTCAGTTTGGGAATTAAAAATGGAGAGGATTATGTTACAAGAAAGGGATACAAAAAAGACCCAAAGCTTCCCCATACTCCTCAGAAAGTTTATTCGGATTTTCCAGGATTTAAAGTTTTTTTAGGTAATATGTAAACAATTAACAAAAAACCCAACCAATAGGTTGGGTTTTTCTTTTTGTGTTTTATTTTATATCCGTAACTTTTTGTCCCTCTGGTGTATCTTTAACCTCAAAGCCCAAGGTTTTTATTTGATCACGAAGTTTATCTGATTTTTGGAAGTCGTTTTGTTTGCGGGCGAGGGCGCGTTCGGATAGGAGGTTTTGGACTTCTTCTGGGATTTCTATTTCGACTTTTTTTATATTATTCAAACCAAGGCCCAAGACTTCGTCGAAAGAAAGCACGGTCGCTTTTTTGTCGGCATTTGAAATAACTGAGTCTTTGACGAGTTCCCAAAGTATAGCGACGGCTTGGGGTATATTAATATCGTCATTTATTGCCAAGGTAAATTTATTTTTATAATTCTCATCTATTTTGCCAATTTTTTCATCTACTTGTGCAGACGGGCCTAGAGATTCAAAATGATCATAAAGTCGCTCCAATGCCGTTTCGGCGGAAGTTAAAGCTTCCCAGGTGAAATTCTGCTTGGAGCGATAATGTGATTGGGTAAAGAAATAACGCAGGGCAAGGGGATTGAAGCCTTTTTCTATAATATCTGAAACGGAGTAAGATGTGCCTTCTGATTTAGACATTTTTTTATTATCGACGACAAGATGTTCATTATGCATCCAATAATGCGCAAAGTCTGCGTGGTTGGCGCAAACTGATTGAGCTATTTCATTGGTGTGATGAATCGGTATGTGTTCAATGCCGCCCATGTGAATATCGAAAGTCTTGCCCAAAAAGTGCTTGCTCATGGCGCTACATTCAATATGCCAGCCTGGAAAACCTCGGCCGTTTTCGACAAGCGGGGAATTGAATGGCGATTCCCAAGTCTGCAAAGCGTTGGCATGTGGGCCGGTTTTAAAGAACCATATGCTGAAATCTTGCGGATGCTTTTTATTCTGATCACTCACCACGCCGTGTCCTTCGCCTGATTCTAGTTTGTCGATTTTTTGGCCGGATAGTTTTGTGTATTCCGGATAAGTCGAGACATCGAAATAAACAGCTTGATCGGTGATGTAAGCATTGCCGTTTTTTAAAAGCTCGGCGACCATGTCGATCATGTCTTGTATGTGTTCTGTTGCTTTGGGTGCATGGGTTGCTGGCAAGGCATTGAGCAGGGCAATGTCTTGATTGTAAATATCTATATATTTCCCTGCGATTTCTTCGGGAGTGATGTTCTCGCGCTTGGCGGCTTTGGCCATGCGGTCTTCACCGGTATCTGCGTCGCCGATATTGTCGCCGGTCAAATGCCCTACATCGGTATAATTGCGGACCAAATTCACATCATAGCCGTTATAAGCAAAAACGCGCCTGGTAAAATCGACGATCACGACCGAACGCATATTGCCGATATGCTGAGTCCAGTAGACGGTCGGCCCGCAGGCGTAAATGCCGACTTTTTTATCGCTTAGGGCTTTAAATTCTTCCTTTTGTCTGGTGAGAGTGTTGTTTAAAAAAATCATTTTAATTTCTTGAATTTAGATCCATTTACTATTTTTGAAAAAGAAGTAAATTACAACCGGTACAACGAGTACAATAAATAAAGCAAAATACATGGCAGTTTTTGTTTGTATTAGAAATGATTCAGGGGTGATTAAGAATATGCTGATTATTACTGTAAGCGGAAGCATTGTAAAACTTAGTACTGTGAGCTTTCTCATTATGTATCTGGTCTTGTCTGTTAGGAGAGAATCATTTGTATCGCGTAAATCGAGCAGCACTTCTTTGTGGGAGTCGAGCAGATTTTGGACTTTGTTATATTCGCCTTGGATGGTCGAGAGGTAATAGCTGAAATCGTCGCCAAAGAATTTCTTGGCCGCGATGTCAAAAGAGTTCAAAACTTCTTTGTGGAATCTGGTGGCTTGTTTGAAATCGAGCAATTTGCGATTCACATATGAAATATCTTTGACCATTTCGCTTTCTTTGCCTTCAAAAATATTTCTCTCGATTTTTTTCAACAATAGGTCGATGTCTTCGAGCTGCCCTTCGGCGTGCCGGTATAATTCTTTAATTAGATGAAAAAACATAAACCCGGCGTGCTTGCCGATCTCGGTTTTTTTTAAAATAGAATTAACTTCGAAATCTTTGGAAAATTTATGGATCGGATCGATGAGTTCATAGTGTGCCGTGATGAGGAAATTCTTGCCGATGATGAAATCTATCTCGGCCATGGATTCCGTATCGCGCCTGCGGTTAGTAATGGGAAAGTGCAGTATGAGGTAAATAGTGTCCGAGTATAGATCGACCTTGGACCGCATGGTTTTTCGGAGGATTTCATCGCTGACAAGGGGAGACAAGTCGTATTTTTCGGATATTTTGATCACTTCCTCGCGAGTAGGCGATTCAAGGTCGATCCAAGTGAGCTTTTTGTGTTTATGTTCTGAAATCATTGGTTAGAGTATAACAAAGGCTTGCTTTTTTGTCGATTTTGTTTATTATATACAGGGTATGCCAAAAACAGACAAAAAAACAAAAGTAGTTAAAAAAGAAGCCGTTGCAAAAAAGGCTAAAGTTGCTGTCGCTAAAACTGCGACTGTAAAAGCGGTCAAAAAAGAAAAGGCTCCAATGTCAGATGATTTTGCGGTTATTTCTTCCGGCGGCAAGCAATATAAAGTTTCTCCAAATGAATCTATCAAGATCGAAAAGATGTTGGGAGATCATAAAGTTGGAGACAAGATTACTTTTGATAAAGTTCTTTTTGTCGATGATGGCCAGAACAATGTGACCATTGGCACTCCTTATATCAAAGGCGCGAAAGTCGAAGCAGAACTTACAGAGATAGGCCGTTCTCAGAAAGTCATGGTTATCAGATACAAGTCCAAGAGCCGATACTTCAAGAAAAACGGCCACAGACAGCCATATTTCAAAGTTAAAATTACTTCTATTAAATAAAATAAAAAATATTATGGAAAGTGAATAAATAAAAAAATCTCACACAATGTGAGATTTTTTTTCATGATCGATTTTTTAACGCATTTTTAAGGGTGTCTGAATCGGAGTATTCCAATTCTAGGCCAGTCGAAAGACCGCGACCGAGGCTCGATATTTTGAAATTGTATTTGGTTTGGAGAGGCGAGAGGATCTGCCTCAGATATAAGTCGGTATTTTCACCTTGAGGGCTGAGCGCCAAGGCCAATATTACTTCTTTTAAATTATCATTTTTTGATCTTTCTTCGATAGTTTTCATCAGCTCATTTAATCTAATATTATTTTTTGTATTTTTTTCAACTATCGGAACAAGCCCGCCCAAGATAAAATACATGCCATTGTAGAAATTATTTCGTCTGATATTTTCATAATCGGCATCTTTTTCTGTGATCAGCAATATCGATCTATCTGATTTAGGATTACTGCAGATATCGCAGGTTTTTGAGCCCTTGTGTTGGAAAAAAACATAGCAAGAAGGGCATTGAGCGATTTCTTTTTTGATGTAATTGATGGAATTCGTCAGTTCATTTAAAAAATTCTGATTTTGATGCAGAAGATAATAGACGAACCTTTTGGCTTGCCTTTCGCCGATGCCGGGGAATTTTTTGAAATATTCAGTTAAATTATTTATCGGATCCATCTATTGGAGATTTAAAATTCATCATCTAGAGAAGAAGATTGCATATCCTGAGCAAAGCTGTCGAGATTGCTTTTTTCCAAGGTTGAAAAAGTCGTCTTCTTTTCATCGAAGTAAAGATCAACCTTTCCGGTCGGACCATTTCTGTGTTTTTCGATCAGTATTTCTACTAGATTTGTTTTTTCAGATTCATCTTTGTATTTGTCTTCTCGATGGATAAACATCACGACATCCGCATCTTGTTCGATGGAACCGGAGTCTCTAAGGTCGGAAAGGCGAGGACGGCCGCCGCGAGATTCGACCGCGCGAGAAAGCTGGGAAAGGGCCAAGACTGGCACCTGCAGTTCGCGGGCGAGCGATTTAAGCGACCTGGAAATTTCTGTGACTTGATTCACCATTGAATCATAGTTTTTACTAGTATTCATGAGCTGCAAGTAGTCGACGACTATCAGCCCTAATCCGTGTTCAGTTTTGAGTCTTCTGGCAACACTCCGCATTCGCATTATTGTATTGGCCGGTTGGTCATCTATAAAGATCGGCGCCTTGGCCAAACGATCCAAAGAATCTCGCAATTTTGAAAATTCTTGATCGGCGGAAAGCTTGCCCGTGCGGAGATTCCAGGCATTAACTTTTGATTCAGCTGCCAGCATGCGGTCGACGAGCTGCTGGGAGCTCATCTCGAGTGAGAATATGCCGACAGGGACATTGTTTTGAATAGCGGCCATGCGAGCTATGTCGAGAGCTAGGGTCGTTTTACCCATGGAAGGTCTAGCCGCTAAAATTATCAAATCTGATTCTTGGAATCCGGAAAGCATAGCGTCGAGATCTCGGAAACCGGTCGAAACGCCGCGGAGCGCCCCTTTTGATTCATGAAGCTTTTCTAATCTTTCCCATGCTCCTTTCAATGTATCTTTGACAGGGATAAATTTCTGGCCTTTTGGCGAGGAGGTGATGCCGAAAACTCTTTTTTCAGCCTGGTCCAAGATTTCGTCGATGTGTTCATCGCCCTCTTTGAATGAAATTTCGGAAATATGATCCGCGACTTCGATCAAGCTTCTCAAGATATATTTTTTTTGCACGATATCAGCGTAATGTTTGGCATTGGTCGAAGAAGGGACGGTATTCGTCAGGTCGGCCAAATAGCTATTGCCGCCGATGCTGTCTAAAAGTTTTTTTTCTTTCAATTTTGAGCCCAAAGAAAGAATATCGATCGGCTCATTTTTGGACCAAAGATCGAGCATGACCTTGAAAATAATTTTATGTTTTTCAGAATAGAGCGAATCGGGAGTTAGAATATCGGCGACTTCATGCAAGACTCCCGGCCTAAGCATCACGGAGCCCAAGACGGCTTTTTCTGCATCTAGATTTTGAGGCGGAACTCTAAGTTGAGCTTTGTTCATGCTTTTGATACTAGCACAAATTTCAGGCCTCGCAATAATTCAAAAATCGGGTTTTTGTGAGTTAAGGTGTGGGAAAGATGTTCATTTCAAATTTACCTCAAAAAAGTTTCTTTTTGGCTGATTTTTGGTATTATTAGACCTATGAATGACAGAGAAAAAATCGTTTTAACGGGGGATCGGCCGACCGGCAAGCTTCATTTGGGGCATTATGTAGGATCGCTTATGAATAGGCTTGATCTTCAAGAAAAACACAGTGTATTTATATTAATAGCGGATCTTCATGCTATGACAACCAATCCTGATACTTCTAAAATGGGAGGCAATGTCATGGATTTAGTTATTGATCAGCTTGCTGTTGGTTTGGATCCTCAGAAAGTCACATTTTTCATACAAAGCCAGATTCCAGAAATTGCTGAATTGGCGATTATTTTCGCAATGCTGATTTCCAAGCCGACAGTTGAAAGAGTTCCAACACTGAAAGACATGTTAAGAGATCTTAAAATAGAGAATCCTTCTATGGGTCTCATAAACTACCCGGTGCTTCAAGCGGCAGATATTTTGATTGGTAAAGCCAATATTGTCCCAGTTGGAAAAGATCAGGCAAGTCACATTGAACTCACTCGAGAAATTGCTACTAAATTTAATTCACTATATGGGGAATTATTTCCAATTCCAGAACCTCTTATCCCAAAAGATAACGGGACATTAGTTGGAATAGAGGGTAAAGCTAAAATGTCAAAATCTTTAGGCAATGCGATTTATCTTTCCGACTCCGCGGAAGTTGTTGCGGAAAAAGTTATGCAAATGTATACAGATCCGAATCATATTCATGTGAATGATCCGGGACAAGTCGAAGGCAATGTCGTCTTTATGTATTTGGATGTTTTTGATAAAGATAAAGAAGAAGTGGCTAAGCTTAAAGCGGAATATGAAAAAGGGGGCTTGGGCGATGTGGTCATTAAGAAAAGGCTAATCGAAGTTTTAAATGAATTACTCGCGCCGATTCGTGAACGTCGGGAATACTTGGCCAAAGATCCGAAAGTCATCATGGCTATTCTCCAAGACGGCACAGAGAAGATGAGAAAGATCGCCCAAGAGACTTTAAAAGAAGTCCGTTC
>CAZUZG010000005.1:0-27164 GCA_964624665.1 uncultured Candidatus Saccharibacteria bacterium
TTTTTATTTCAATTCAAAAAAGGTTTCCCAGTAGCCGACTTCGAGAAGCGGATGTTCGAGCATTTCTTTTCTGGAGGTAGCGATGACTTTCGAACCGCCGCGCCAGAAGCTCTTTCTGACTTCATAGCCGTAATTGCCCAAAAATTCAACGATTTCCTTGGCGCTGCTATTTTTCTTGTGAAGCAATTCGGAATGGACTTCGATAAAGAAAGCTTTTGGCTTATGATCTTCCGTAGCCAAGAATTTCGATGCACCTTTTAATATCTCAAGCTCATAGCCCTCGACATCCATGCGTACAAAATCGACTTCCTTGCCACGCAAGAAATCATCGAGCGTGATTATCTCAACTTCGACTTCAGTGCATTTCATGCCCATGTCTTCCCTCTTGATGAAGCTTGAAAGATTGCTTCGGTCATAGACATAAAATTTCGCCTTGGTCCTTTGTTCGCCGAAAGCCGCCTGATGCAGATCAGCATTCCTGATATTGTTTAATTCCAAATTTTTCTTCAAGCAGTCAAAATTATAAGGCGAAGGCTCTATCGCATATAGGTGTCCGGTCGGACCGGCAAGCCGAGTCTCGAGCAAAGCATAGTAGCCGATATTGGCGCCGACTTCGAGAATTTTCATGCCCGGTTTGATTATCTCTTTGACCTCGGCCGTGCTATTTTTTTCATGCACACCATAAAGGGTCAATTCACGGGAGATACCTAAATCGTTCAAATCGAGTATCATCCGGCTGCCTTGGATTTTTTTCATAATCTTGCCGTCTTTAAAAAATAGATAAAGAAATTTCAAAGGAATGTATTCCCTGAAAAATCGCTTGATCATTGTGAGTATGACTGAAATAGTCTTGCCTAAAAAAACAAAAGGTCCCCTCTCTTTCAAAGTCTTGATGCCTTTGTCAAAAAGGGAATCGTTTGTTTTTAAAATTGTATTTTTTAGATTAGAAAGTCGTTTCATTATTTTTTAATATTATTTTTATCGAAAAATCCTTTTTTATAAATAAGTTCGAGCAAAGACTTTTCGAAAGTCTGAGTAAAATTGGCTTGAGTGTATTTGAAAGATTCAACATACGACCCAATACTTCTCTCTAAAAACTTGGCTCTATTTTCATCGGCTATGCCCCTGATTCTTTCGGCAAGAGGCCCAATGTCTATAGATTCTATCATAAAACCAAAATCTCCTATATCAACCCCGGATTCGATCGTAACTACAGGCACCATGGCTTTTCTCATGCAAGTCGTCACAGAAGTCGCGCAACCCTCGGAAGACGAAGGTAGTATTACATATCCGCATTCAGAGGCGATCTGATTAAAAGATTCGCTTTTGACATCCATGAAGCCGATAAAATGAATATTTGGAGACTTGGCGAGGATCGGATCCATGACGGCATTGAAATCTTTTTCAGTCTTCGGCGCGCCGATGTAAAGCTCGAGATCCGGCAATTTAGCAAAAGTTTCAATCATTAAATCCAAGCCCTTGGTAATATTGCCATTGCCGCCGAAATACAGAAACTTTTTTTGATTCTTATTGGCAATTTCTCCAAAAGAAGAATTGAGCCTGGGATAGCTTGAAAGCCAAATCCTGAAAATATCTTTGTTAAATTTTTTATAGCCCTCTATGCCCCAATCGTTGCAACAGGTAAATATCGCCTCGACAAATTTCATAGATTCATCAATATCAACTTCTTTGATCAAGCGACGGACGACTATCTCTGCGCCAGGATGTCTCTCGCGAAAAATATCATGGCGAGCAGTAGTGATTTGGTTTGAAAGATTCGGCTCTGGACCCAAGGCATAAAGCACTCTAGTTGCAGACTTTAATTTCTTGGCAATGTCTTCAAAATACTTGCCGGAATCCCCCGCCCCGATGCCGATAAAAAGATCGTATTTATCTTCCAGCTTCTCGACATCTTCCAAGCTGATAGTCCTATCGGCAATATCCACCCAGAAACCGAGTTTGTTTAAAATACAGGCGATCTCATAACTCTCCCATTCATTAGTATGAGACCGGTCTTCTAGAGTGCCGCCCAGAGAATAATAATCGGTTTTATAATAAACCAGAGCATGCCCTTCCTTTGTTTTACAAAACTTTTTAAAGTCTTTTATAAATTTTCGGCGGAAAATCTTCCTTAATCCAATCTTGAGATATTTGGTTAACATACTAAGGATAATAGCTTAAAAATACCCCATCGGCAAACAAAAAAAGCCCCCAAAATTTTGAGGGCTTCGATAAATGCAAATTAGATCAAACCCTGTGCTTCGAGTGCAATCAATGCATGGCTGATTGGCGGATCCATGGAAATATCACCAGAAGCAATTAATTTTTTCACTTCAGGAATACTCATGACCAATACTTCAAGCTGGGCATATTGCTCAACGGCATCAAGTTCAATCTCAGAAACCTTTTCACATCCTTCGCCAAGCCAAACTTCAAATCTGCCAGATGATTTTCCATTCCATAGAAAACCCTTGCAAAGAGGTTTAACTTTTTTAGGTTGGTAGCCAGTTTCTTCCAAAAATTCTCTAAAAACTGCATCTTCAGGAACTTCATTAGGGTCAACAGTCCCGCCCGGCAATTCAGTGCAAAAAGTCTGAACCGGAAAACGAAACATATTCACAAGAATAAGCTCCTTTGACTCAGTTAATCCGCAAAGTAAAACGGTTGGTGTTTCTCCCACATCGAGAGATTCCCATCTGCCGGTCTTTCCCTCTGGTAGAGGAAATTCATGAATGCATAATTTTTTGGTCCATCTCCCTTCAGGTATATCGATATACCTTTTACTGCATAAAGGATATTTTTTCTCGCTCATTATTTCTAGTATTTAATTGTGAATGTTGAATGTTTTGTTTAATCTAGCTAGATTTTGACATATTTACATAATAAAGTCAATATATAGAAATTCTACACCAAAATCTTTTTTGCTTCCGGTCCAAGATTAAATAATGCGTCCAAAGAAGACATTCCTGGCAAAAATTCACCATGAAGCTGGCCGTAGGATGGATGCTCAAATTCATGAAAAATAACCTTGATTTTCTCCTTATCAAAATCATCGAGATTCAAATAATCCTTGCCTGACGGCCCAGCTAAATAAGTACACTCCCCGTTCTTTTTACAGATCTCCAAGCAAACATTAGATCCGCCCAAAATTCCATCAAGGTCGATTTCGGAGGACTTAATGATTTTCTTGCCTTTGACTCCAAATTCATCCAGGAAAAAATTTATCAGATCAATATTCAGATCGGCAAGATATTTATGATTCTTTAAAACAATTTGTTCTATCTTCGGATAATATTCCTTGAAATATTTAGAAGCGCCGTAATGTGTCCTGATCGAGTTTAAATACTTTTCCTGCCAATTTTGATCGTAGGAAATTTCTATATCTTTTATCTTTGTATCGAGCGGGGCGCTTTTTACCGGCACAGTCAGCCACATCGAGCCATGCCTGGTTTTTATCTTATTGCGATTTTGAAAATAATTTTTCCGGAACTGAACAGAGTCCAGTATGACAAAAGTATCGGCATCAGAAATCTTCTTAATGAGTCCCAGCCAAATTAAATGCTCCGGCTGATGAATTGTAACAATCATAGATTTATAGTTTTATGCTCATGCGAACAGCTTCAAAGGCTTCAGCGTATTTAACTCCATTTTCAAATCCCCTGATCTTGGCGCGGCCTTCGACGGCTTCGATCCAGCTCTCGCCGTATTTGGCATGCTGGCTCTTATGTTCGCGGAGTGAATCGAGCTTTTCATTAATTGAATCAGAAATATCAAAATAAACCTGAGTGCGGAATGGAGAATAAGACCGGCCGGAAGGCGGAATAGGTTCATACATGAAAATGTTATACATATACCTCGCCGCAGAAATAGTCGCTTGCGCGGTATTCTTGTGGTCTTGGTGCGTATCAAAAACCCAGTGTGTAAATATATAGTCCGGCTTAAATTCAGACATGATTTTATCCAAAGCTTCGACAGTTGATCCATTGTAGGGAATATTTTTTATCGGGAAATCCAAAACGACCAAGTCGGTCACGCCAAGCTTGGCCGCCGCCGCCTTACCCTCGGACAAAGCCTCTTCTCTAGTTCTAAGGACTGTGCCGTCAAAATTAGTATAAGCGGAATCGGTCATGACAACCATTTTAACATTATGGCCGGCCTTTACCGCCTTAGCCAAAAGACCGCCGCAGGCAAGCTCGATATCATCCAAATGCGCTCCAATAGCAATAATATTCATAAGTTATTTATACTTTATTTTTAGCGATAAATCAATTGGTGAAAATTTTATTTTTTCCTGAAAACATACAAAATATATGGAAAGAAAAATTGAGCAATCGATAATCTTTTAGCTAAAATTTTATCTAATTTATTCCGAGAATCGCAAATGAATCCGATGAAAGATAAATCAGCAAGGCCCAGAGCTTCGTTTATCACAAAATTAGGATTGCCTTTGAATATATATCCCCCGCCTAAAACATTTTCTCTTATAAAATGAGAGGGTTTGAAAATATTTTTAAACTGCCTATTTTTAAATGGAACCTTTGGAGAAAAAATATAAGCCAATTTATTGTGCGAAGAAAAAGCCAAGATTCCGCCTTTTTTAACCTTCTTGCCCGCTTCGACGATGGCCTTCTCCCGCATCTGGGTAGAATCAATGTAATCGATCGAATTCATCGGAAATAAAACGACATCATAACTTTCGTCCGGAATATTTTTCAGATCAGTCGCATCGCCGAGCTCAAAAGAAAGATCAGTAAATTTTGAATTTGGAAAATTCTGATTAGCAATTTCATTTAATTTTTCCGATCGGTCTATGCCTTTTACAATATTGCCATAGATCAATAAATTAACCGGCACGCGTCCAGCCCCGCTGCCCAAGACCAAAACTGTTTTATTTTTTACATCAAATCTATCGATCAATTCTTTTTCCGGATTATTCAAAGACCGCACGCGTGTCGTATTGGCCGCGTACTTGCCGACAACCTCATCTGATTCATAAAGCTGTTTATTGTCTGTTTGCATAAATTGAATTCAAGAAAATCATAAAATTATTGAAATTGATTTCGGTCGAACAATTTTCGTCAATATATTTGTTCAAATTAGAACTGATAGTGTTTCTCAGTTCGGCATCTTTTATAAGTTTCTTCAAAGCTTCTACCCAACCCTCTTTGCTTCCAACAAGCATGCCTGAATAATTGTCTTTGATGATCTCGCAAGCTGAAGGCGTAAAATCAGCCACGACCGGAACATGAAGCTGGCTAAAGACATATATCCGCCCGGGATTGTTGGACATTTTGAATCTCTGCAAATAATCGTTTTTATTGTAAGCAATCGGATTATAAAGAAAACTAAATAATGGCCGAGCAAAAAGTTTCGGCGCCGGTATTGCCGCCGGGGCAATGCCGATATCACACCTGCTTAAATCGTCTGTAAAAGTTTCCTGCGACCATTGAATATACCTGATCGGACAGACTTTCGGCGCATTCATCCGCCACTTGCCCAATTTCTGAAAATTGTATATCGCCCAAAATTCTATGTCGTGGTCTTTGGCCAAAATATCCAAAGCTTTTGAAGCATCAGACATGGCATCCAAATGCTGTTTATTGCCATGATAGCCGATGATGATTTTATCTTTTTTAAGATGTTCTTTTTTTATTTCCGGAATATCCGGAAACATATAGTAGATAAAAATATTTTTATTATATTTCAAGAAAGCTTCTCTTTGCTCCAAAGAACTGACGATTAAAAAATCAGAGGCCTTAGCTTCGTTGATCTGCCTGGAAAGAGTCAGCTTTGGATCAAAGAGCCCGCAAATAATTTTTGGATTTGCCATTTTAGCTTCTTTGATTTTTGAATCCGGCGCAGTGAATATAACAAAATCATAATTTGAATAATTGACCCAGTCGTTCCTGGTGACGCTATTCCCCGAATTTTTTAAGCGCTCAATAATTCCATCCAATATTATGGTTCCGGCCGCTTTATAATTTGTATTGATAACGAATTTCATGTTATTTATAGTGAACTTTTAGAACTATTTTTCTTTAACCACCGCCCAAATCTCGCCAAATTGAACGCTCAAGCTTTCGATCTCGTAGCTCGCCCGATTCATTTCCTTTTCAAATATTTCTCTGGTGTATTCGAGATAATGCGTCAAATCAAGACGCCACTCAATGCCTAATTCCTTCTTATATAAAACAACCCAGTCCCTGTCGATCATCGGCACGCGGATCAAATATTTAAATGCCAGACCTCGCAAGCTCTGTATAAAGCCGACTCTATCCTCGATATGCTCCAAGACATTCGACAAAATAATCGCGTCAAACTTTTCGCCGGTCAGGTCTTTGGTCGCATCGCCGACAATATATTTCATATTCTGCCGGCTGTATTTAGATTGGGCTTTCTTGATATTTTTCTCTTCGATGTCTATGCCGGCAACAAACTCCGCCTTGCCGGCAACATCATAAGCCAAAGCGCCATTACCGCAGCCGATATCAAGCACCTTGTCTTTAACGTCGACATTATCCAGAAAAAATTGGTGATAGCCGATCAGTCGATGTTTCGGATGCAAACCGCCTTCGGATTTGATCGCCAAATAACTGATCAGCTTATAATTAAAATTGCTGAATTTCAGCGCCTGTTTTAATAAAAATTTATATATCAATTTCATAATGTCTTTTAAGATTATTTTGCAATTAACAAACTTTTATAAAGATTAATCTCTTTCTCTAAGATCTTCTCGAGGCTAAAATTTTCCACGATTAATTTTCTGGCATTATTGCCGATTTTTTCTCTTAAGTCGCTATCGGCTAAAAGCTTTGCCAGAGCGCTATGAATCGATTCGGGATCCGTTTCGCAAATTATACCATTTTCATCATTATTTATAATGCTGTTGATTCCCTTTACATTGGTCCCGACGCATGGAAGGCCGCAAGACATGGCCTCCAGCAGAACTTTTGGGTTGCCTTCTGAAAGCGAAGGCAAAATAAAGATCTTACTCTTACAGAGCTCGTTCGGCAATTCATTCTGATCAACTATGCCCAAAAAAGAGACATTTTCCGCCCCTGCTTTTTTTGCCCATTCTTCAAGCATTTTTCTCTGGCTGCCGGCGCCGATAATCGCCAGATCTGCATTGAGGCCGGACATGGCAGAAATCAAATTAAATAGATTTTTGACTTCTTCCAATCTTCCGACAAACACTATCCGGCTTGGTTCTGGCCCAATAACTGCCGGGGTGAATTTATTTGTATCTACATAATTCGGAATAACTTCTATCTTTTTTTCATCAACATGAAATTTCTTTACAATAAAATCTTTATCATCCAAAGATGTGATGATTATTTTGTCAGAGTTTCCGTAGGCAAATTTTTCGATAAAATACGCCAGATGTTTTTTCAAAAAAGAACTTTTTGCCGACTCCAAATAAAAAAGCCATTCATAGCCGCATCTCACAACAAGTTTTTTGCCGAAAATTTTCTTAGCAAAAACAGCCGCCCAAGAACCGTCCATTTGATTAGTCTTTAAAATATCGATCTTTTTTAAATAAAAAAGCCTAATTAATGGCAAAATCAAGCTATAAAAATTATACGGCAGAAATTTCGGCCTGCCGACGATTTTAATATTCGCCGCCAGGATATTTGAGTATTTGGCGTCATTTGATCCGTAGGTGAAAAAATAAATTTGGCCGAAATGTTTGGCGAGCTCCTGATAAGTCAGGATCTCCCTGTTTAGCATTCCGAGTTTTTCCCATTTTTCCAAAGACATGCCTCTGGTAAAAAAAAGTCCCAATTTTTTGTCTTTGATATCCATAAAATTATTTTAGGTAATATTCCTTATACCAGCTGATAAATTTCTTAACCCCCTCTTCGATTTTAATCTCCGGCTGCCAGCCGAGCTTTTCCTTGGCTATCGAAATATCGGCATAAGTTTCAGGCACATCTCCCGGCTGCATTGGCAACATTTCCTTGATCGCCTCTTTGCCGATCTCGCGCTCCAAAAGCTCGATCATATAGCCGAGCTTGACCGGCTCATGATTGCCTAAATTGATAATCTCATATGGATGAGAATACTCCAGGCTTTTAATGATGCCGTCCGCAATATCATCGACATAAGTAAAATCTCGAAGCATGACGCCTTCATTGAAGACCTGAATCGGCTTGTTTTCCAAAATAGCCTTGGTAAAAGAAAACATCGCCATATCCGGCCGGCCATACGGCCCATAAACGGTGAAAAACCTGAGGCCGGTGCAATTCATGCCGTAAAGATAATGATAGGTGTAGGCTATAGCTTCATTGGCTTTTTTTGTCGCCGCATACAAAGATATGGGCCTGTCAGTATTAAAATCCTCTTTAAATGGGGTTTTATCCTGTTCGCCATAAACTGAACTCGAAGAGGCGAAAACAAAATTCTTAACGCCGAAATTTTTTGCCTCATTGATCAAATTTGCAAAGCCGACAATATTTGATTCGATATAAGCATATGGATTTGTTATCGAGTAACGGACTCCGGCCTGAGCTGCCAAGTTGACCATCTTATCCACTTTATTTTCCGCGAAAACTTTTTTTACAAAATCCAAATCAGACAAATCGCCGCGATAGATTTTGTAATTTGGAAATTTCTCAAGCAATTTATTTCTTTCCTCTTTCAAGGAAACATCGTAATAGTCGTTAAAATTATCAATGCCGATAACACTCTCCCCTCTTTCGAGAAGTTTTTTGGCAGTATGAAAGCCGATAAATCCGGCCGAGCCTGTGATTAGATAATTCATTTACTTATTGATATTAGACCCTTTCATGATTTTTTCAAAATCATCGCCCAAAATGTTCTTGATATTATTTTGGTCGATATCTGAAATCTCGCGCATGCCAAGCTGTATCGCCTTTATAATATTTGCCTTGGCGTCTTCTCTCTCGCCCAGCATGGATAAAATAACCCCTCTGTAATAATAAACTTTGCCCAGGTTTGGATTTAAATTTACAGCCCGCCCTATTACGCTGACTGCTTCGTCTTTTTTACCCTCTCTAGCCAAAGCGGAAGCCAAAAAATAATATGATATCGGATGATTCGGTGAAAGAGCGACCATTTCCCGCCCGATTGATTCAGTTTTTTCCAAGACCTCTTGGTCGTCCGCAATATCGCCATAAAATTGGATCAAATTTATTCTGGACTGAATATCATATTTATTTTTTTCAACAACTTCTTCATAAGCAGATATTGCTGTTTTAGACAAATCATCTTGATTTTTTATCAAATCGTTGCTCCACAAGACTTGAAGAAAAGAATAACGCATGGAATCTTGGATAAATGTATACGGCTTCAAAAACTTGGCTGATTTTTCTTGAACGGCTTCAATCTTTCCGCTTTCAACTGCCGAGACATAAATTTTCATTTGCCTGTATGGAACATAATTGTATTTGATCAGAGAAAATAAAATAACAACGACCAAAATTATTATAGCAAACGATGGCAACGCCGGAGCCTGTTTTGATCTGTCCTGATTTTTGGCGATATTGGATATTTCTGTCTGATCGGACAAATAAATGACAAACGCCAATGCTGCAAAAAATAAAATATACGAGTTAACCTGATCAAAGGTAAAAAGATTCTGAATAAAACAGGAAACAAAAAGCGAATACAAAATAATCTTTTGGCTTATTGCCCTAATTTTTCTGATCGACGCAAAAGAGGCGACAAAAATGCCTAAATAAAAAACCAAGCCGAAAAGGCCGTTCATCACGGCAACATCCGACAGTTTATTATGCGCCCGATCAAACCAAGCCTCTTCGTAAAAAAGATATTCCGGGCTGAAATTTTTAGAAAAAGCTATGCCGTAATTGTCCTGACCCCAGCCCAAAATCGGATGCTCCCTTATCGAATCATAAGCGATATGCAGAGAAATCAGCCTGGTTTTTGTCGTTTGGTCGCTCAAAGAAATACCAGCCAATCGATTCAATCCCGGTATTTTTTGCCAAATTTGATTTTTATGCGTTAAGCCGAAAATAGCAACAGAAATTGCCAGCAAGCCAAACAGAATCATGGCCGACTTTCTGACAGCCAGCGCAACTTCTTTGTTTAAACACAAATAAACCAATGAAAATAACAAGCCTGAAAAAATACCTAAAATTGCTCCTCTGGTTCCGGAAAGAAAAATTCCAGCCAGGGAAATACAAAACATAAGTCCGGAAAAAAATCCCCAAAAAGAATATTTTTTCGCTTCAAAAAATATTATCGCTGAGAATGCGGATAAAAATATAAATTGAGTGCCGAGAAAATCCGGATTACCCAAAAATGACCCCGGCCTGTCGGACACCGGAATAAGGGCAAAAGTCTTAATGCCGGCAAATTGAAAAAGGCCAAAAACAAACAAGACGAAACCGGTTAGCAGGCTTAGCTTAAAAAAGCTAAGCCAGTCTTTTTTTTCAAATAAAAATGCCGAAAGAATAAAAAAAATAAAATAATGTAAAAGGCCGAAAAACCCCTCCATTCTCTCCGCATTGCCCCAAAAAGCGCGAAAAGGATCTATGGCAAAAACAGAAGATAAAAAAACAATGAAGATAAAAACGGAAGACAAGATAAATATCTTATTTTTGATAAAATATTTTATTCTATGCAGAATATCTGTCCATTCTCCCCTTCTAAAAAAAACAGCGAGGCTGATTAAAAAAACGGCCAGAGAAAGCTCGACAATTATTCTAAACAACATGGCTTTAGAAAAAATAAATGGAAAGGCCGCAGGCGGCAAAACAAGCGGGAGAACCGCCACGGAAACTAACAAAAATTTTGCCAGCTTGTTAAAAAAATTCATGCAGATCTAAAGGCCCAAGTCTTTCAAAATAGGCTCTATCATCTTATATCCCTGGCTCTGCTTGAATTCCGGCAAGCCTTCTAAAACCTGAGAGATCATAAATTTCGCAGCGTCATTTTGTCCAGCATAATAATAAACTATGCCGAGCTTCAATCCGGCATCGGCATCATCCGGATTCAAAACTACAGCCCTTTCATAATTCTCTATGGCTTTTTCATACATGCCAAGATCGCCATAATAATTGCCTAAAATCCGATATTCATCCGAAACCTGAGGCAGTCTGCCCAATTCGGCCGCTCTTTCGATTTCAGCCAAGCCGACTTTTATATCTTTTGTTTCGAGAAGAAACAATCCGTAGATAAAATGAGGGTCGCCGGAAAGTGGATCGAGATCCACGGCTTCCTTTAGCAAGGCTACCGCTTCATCTTTCTTGTCCTGAATAAGCTTCAGTTTTGAAAAAGTATAATAAATTTGCTGGCGCTTGGGCGAAAACTCAAATGCTTTTTTTATAGACGATTCAGAAACAGCCAAAAGCTGTTTTGGATTGAAACTATAAACACTATTGGCCGCATCAGCCATGTCCAAGTAATATGAATAATTTTTTGGATTGCGTCCTATGGCCGCATCGATCGCAGAGACCGCCTCCTTTAGAACTACAGCCTCATTTTTCAACTTGCCTTGCTTGTACAAATCAATGGTCAAGCTCGAAAAATCGCTATAAACCTGATCGCGATACGGATTAAAATGATCACGAGCATCATGATAAGCCTCTATGGCCTTGTCCTGCATCTCATTTGCGTAATAATTGGCAATCCAATACTGTCGATTATTGGCGTATAAAATCTTGGCATTTATAAAGACTGGAACAATGATCGCCAGAAGAGTAAAAACTGAAATTATTTTTGCCGTCCTGTCTGACAAAGAAACAGACTGGCTGGTCTCTGTTTTTGGCGCGTAACTAAAATTGATAAAAGCCAAGATAACAAAAAACATTAAATAAGAACCGAAAGTGTCAAAAAGGAAAATATTCTGGACAAAATAAGCTGCGAGAATAGCTAAAAGAAACGGCTTGACTGAACCAAGAGAATCACCGTCATTTTTTTTAAAAAGATAGCGGAGGCTGAAAAAAAAGATTAACAAATAAGCCAATAACCCAAGCACCCCACCAGCAACCATTTGTTCTAAAACAGCATTGTGGGGCTTGTCCCAATAAGTCTCGCCGAAACCGAAGCGCATCAGCCTTGGATCATAATTCTTATCAAATGGATATTTGAAATTTTCCAATCCCCAGCCCAAGACCGGCTTCTCTGTAAATGACTCAAGAGCCACATTCCAAGCAATAAGCCTGGTCTTCGTAGTGTTGTCCTTTAGCGACACATCCGCCAAGCGCTTAAGTCCGGGAATCTTCTGCCAAAATTGGCTGTTCTTTGTGGCAAAAAATGCGGCGGAAAACAAGATGATCGCAACCAAAACCGCGGCTGAGATTTTTTTTATAATCTTGAAATAATCCCCCTCGACACCAGCATTGGCTGATTTTTTAAATGAAAAATAACACAGCAGAGAAATGACGCCGGCAAAAAGGCCGAGCATCGCGCCTCTGGTTTCGGTTAGGAAAATAAGTATGGCCGTTTCAAAAATTCCAGCTGATACAAATAAAATATTTATCAGTCTGTTTTCATTTCTTTCGATAAATCCTTTAAAAGCAAACCAAAAACTCAGAAAGATATTGAAAATAAGATATGAGGCCAAGAATGCGGAATTGCCCAAGAAGCTGCCCGGCCTGTCGACGACCAAGCCGCTATTTTTCAAAACAAGATTCGGATTATAAAGCTGAAGTATGGCAAAGATCGACATGATAACGCTCGCCAGAACCGAGAATTTCAAATACCTTCGCCAGTCTTCTTTGGTAAAAACTGAAAGAGTCAGAAAAAATGCAAAAAAATGCAAAATTGAAAAAAGGCCTATTGCCCTCTCCTGTGTCGACCAAAATGACCGACTGAAATCGGCGCCAAAAATACTTGAAACAAAAAGCAGTCCGACAAACAAAGTCAGACTCTGAAGAATCCATGTAAATTTTGGCCGATAAGCCGGGTGGAAAATTACGAGAACTAGCCAGCAAGCAAAAATAACTTCAATTAGAATGTTGAAAAAAAAGACCTTGCTTGTTATAAATGGAAACATAAATTTCTGGATTGTCAGAAATGGAACCAAGAGTGCCAGATAAAGGCCCGGCTTTATTATTTTTAATAGATTTTTTTCAGAAAATAAATTTAACATAATGCTCTATTTTTAGCACAAAAACCATCCTTCTCCAAGCGGTTAAAACAACAAAAAACCACCCCGAAGGGTGGTTTTTTGCATCACTAGCCGAAGCTAGATCTATTGCTATTTAAGCGACTATTCGAAGCTTACGTTTGCAATTGTGAACGGAGTAACTGTGGTTTCTAGGTTGAATGAACCAACTCCATCATTCCAAGTTACATCTGTGTTTGCGTTAACGATTACAGAGACTGAGTCTGAGCTGTTAGCATTGTTGTTGAATGCTGATGAGTCAACTCGAACTTTTACCGCCTTAGTATCGCTTGCGCTAACTACATACTGAGGATCAAAATCAACTACGCATGATCCATCAAAGTCTCCGTCAACACATGATTCTATGTCAGAGCTACCAATAACAGCGTTTGTATTAGCATCAATCAAGCTGACATTGAAGCCTGCAGTGCCAGTGACGGCGCCGCCGCTGAATTTCAAGCTGATTGTGTTAACAGTCAATTGGTAAGCTGAATTTGCTGCAAAATTCAATGTAGCAATATCGTCAACAGAAACACGTGTCCTGTTTGTGCCTGAACCTAGCAAGCTTGATGACAAGCTCAACTTGGTCTGAGCGACAGTTGAAGTGTTTGAAGTTGCTGAAGATGTAGTAACTGTAGCTGAAGCATTTGAATCTTTACCAAGAGCGATTACATCAGTTGTGCTGGTGTAGATCTTGAACTTGTGTGAAGAACCAGATGTTGAGCCGAGTGAGTTAATATCAGCAATATCGCCTTTCAAAGTCAAAACCTTTGAACTATTTCTAGAAACAACAACTGGTGTAGCAAAGCTAAATTGAACAGTTGAAGTTGTAGCTGAAGTTCCAATGGTCATGTTTAGAGGACCGCCGATTTGAGTAGAACCATCCCATAGAGTCATACCTTGGAATGAAGCAACTCCAGCAGAACCTCCTGTGATCGCATCAGTGAAGATAAGATCAGTAACTTTAACATCTTCTACGTTTGAAGTTTCTTGAAGTTTAACCTTAAAGACTTCGTTGCCAGCTGAACCCATAACTACTTGCTTTGAAGCTGAAGTTGATGAGTCTGCTGAGACTGTCAAAGCTGCGCCAGATGAAAGAGTGATAGCTTGACCATTTACTGCGCCCGGGAAGCTGATTGAGCTGTTTGAAACTGCGCCCAATGCGCTCCAACCGGTAACATCGATAACTGCTGAGTAAGTAGCGCCGGATGTTGAGCTAGACAAAATGTCTGCGTAAACATCTACGTTTACTGCGCCACCAGCAGGAACGGTGATAGGGCTAGAACCAGAGAAAGCCATAGTTATGCCGCCATCAGCAACAGTGGTGCGTGTAGCGCCAAACTGTGTTGAACCGACCATAACTTTAACATTCTGAACATCCATAGCATCAGTACCAGTATCCTTATCAAGGGTAATGCTTGAAACCTTTGCGCCTTCAGCAGATGATGCTGTAAGAGTAAAGGAAGCGATTCTCTTTCCGCTTGCGCCTAGAGCGTAAGTCTGTGTAGAAACAGCAGAGTTAGCTGCGATAGCTAGCGGAGTTGAAGTAACGGTCAAAGTTGCGCCGTTAGCTGCGCCTGAAGAAGTTGTCTGGAATGAAGTCTGACCTTCGAGGTTAGAAGTCATAGCAGGCAATGTTGCTTGCAGGGTTGTAACAGTATCAGTACTTGGGATATCAGCAACAACTGAGAGAACTCGAGTTGTGTTAGCTGGAACCATGTAGTTGATAATTGAGCTTGAATCACCGAAGTGACAAGTCAAAGTTGCTGAAGCTGTAACGTTTGAACAAAGACCGGTAGTAGAACCAGAAGCGATAGAGCTGATGGTTGAACCTACTTGATTACCAGCATTGTCGATAACCTTGACGTTTCTTAGTGTGCTTGTAGTTGCAGTCCAAGTGACAGCAGACGGAGCAACAAAGTTTACATCGAGGAACTTAGTCTTAACAGATTCACCTGAAGCGTAAATGTTGAATTTAGCCAAAGTGACATTTGATGCGCCTACTGGAATAGAACCAGTTGGAGTATCAGAAGCCTGTGAAACGGTTATTTGACCTTGTTGGATTGTGATCTGTGTAGCATTGGTTGTAGTAACTGTAGGTGAGATACCAGCATTGTACTGGCTGTCAACCAAGTTAGCATCGTAAGGCCTTAGGATAGTGAAAGTAACATTCCTATTTGGGCTGCCCATGATATCAGCAAAGATCTCAATAGTAGAGTTACCAGTATTGAGGCTAGCTGGGGTTGCCAAAGCGAATACTACTGAACCATCTGAAGCAACTTGGCTCAAAGTTGAACCAACTTGCGTACCATTAACCATAAGCTTCAAATTCTTGATATCAGCCCAGTTTGCTGAACCGACAGCAGAGAATTTGACTGTCTTCAACCATACTGCGCTGTTTGAAACGTTTGCAGTAACAGAAGCAACCTGAACGCCAGTTGTACCAGCATCAACAGATGAGCCTACGGTATTGAAGGTCAAAGTTGCAGTTGCGATTGAAGGATTGGTAACAGTTGTAACTGTCAAAGAATTACCATTGACAGGAAGACCTCCTACTGTAGCAGCGCTTGAAACGGCTGCGCCAGTAAGATTCCAAGCCAAGGTGTTTCCTGCGTTTGAACCGGTTGAAAGGTCTGTTCTCAAAGTCAAAGTTCTGGTTTGGCCAGCATTAACCTGGATGTTTGTTCCAGAGAATGTAGCTACGCCACCATTAAGTGATGAGAATTGACCGATAATAACACCTGATTCATCAGCGAGGTAAAGGTTTGAGATTGCGCTGTCGCTCACAACACCAGCCTTAGTGAAAGTGAGACTTGTTACAGTATCACCGCCAGCTGAAGAAGCTGAGATGTTGAACTTAAGCGAATCGATCTGACCTGCACCTGCGATAGCAGAACCAGTTGGTGAACCAGCGGCCAAGCTGACTGAAACTGGACCAGTACTTGTAGTAGTGGTTGTTGTTGCAGCAGTTGAACATGGAAGACCTGTAACTGGGCTGAATCCTGTGGTTGAAGTACAACCTACTGGAAGAGTAGTTGTAGTAGTGGTTGTTGTTGCTGAACCTTGGATAGCGTCAAGCTTAGCCCTGGTCAAGACACCAACGAAACCTGTTCCTGAAGTAAGACCAATTGGGGCCAAAACTTCAGAAGCATATTTATTCTGGAATTTGATAACTGCAGCTTTGGTTAGACCACCGAAGTATGAAGTCTCCATTCCTGTAGAACCTACTCCTGATGCAGATACCTGAGTGTCTGCGCTCATGTTAAGAACTTTTTGAAGTTCCATAACAGCGGAGTTAGTCATGCCCATTTTTAGACTTGGACCAGCTGAGAAGTTGTAAGCAGCAGAAGCTTTAGTTCCGAAGCTGACAACCATGACCAAAGCAAGAACCAAACCTAAAGCAATTTTAACTGTCTTAGATTTTAATGTCATAATATTATCTTTTTATAATTGCGCACTAATAATTGTAGTTTCGACTAAACTAATATTGCGCATTTTTCTCTACGTCAGAAATTTTATTTTTCTGAGATAAAGATATTTACTTATCTGCCGTGTCGACATGGCCGATACACCCACTCTAAATTACGGAAACCTAAAGTGGACAGCAGATCATCTGAAAAACAAATCTCACACAATCTTCCAAATAGTTCTAAAACAAAAAGATACAGTCCCGAAAAATTCTCCGACCTAAGTCGCAGAATCCCGGGATTAAAGAGCGGGAGTTGGAGTATATTTTTGCAATCAAAAAAATTAGAAGATCGCTTGATATTTAAATTTCAATGACCATACCGTGAAAAGCATGATAGCATAATGCGAAAATTCGCACAACACTAAATGCCATATAATTGTATTATTTATTCACCCGATTCGCAAAAGCATCCGTGTGGATAAGTATCGAGATATCAAGCGATAGAATATCGGCTCCATCTCTTCTCCCCCGTCTTCTTGATCAAGCCTTCCCTTAGCAGAGAAAGGAGTTCTCTTTGGATTGTTTTTTCCCCTCTATCTTCCCCTAATCCTTGGAGATGGGTCACTATATCTTTAATCATTACCTCTTTCTTATCCTTTATAAAGGATAAGATGGAGTTTCTTCTGGTATTTTTTGATTCGGAAACAACTGGCTTGAAATTTATCGGCCTGCGCGTCTCCAGACCTATTTTATGGACAAAGCTGCTGCGAGTAGAATTGGTATCAGGAGATTTAAAAAAATTCACAGAAGCGTCAAGAGACGATGTATCTGATGCAGATCTTTCCGCATCAATCAAATTTTTTATATTATATTTTTCCTCAATCTCTTTTTTAATAAAGTTTAATTCCTTGATTAAAATAGAGGCATTCATTTCCGACACAAGCCTCAAAGCAACGGCAACATTGATAAGTGAAATAATCTCTGAAAGATTCTTTATGTCCGATAAGAGGCCGAGGCTGAGTGTCCTTATTTTTGTCCGAAGCGGTTCGTCCTTGTCCATGAAGTCCGTAACCATAAATAATGCAGTTACAATCTTTTCTGATTTAGAAATCAAGACACCGGAAACAATAAAATTGTGTCCTTTTTGATCCATAAATTTGTCCTTTTGTCCGTAATTGATTGTGTCCTTTTGGGTGTCCATGAGGACCATTATATAAAAGACATTCCAAAATGTCCAATATTTAAAAGGATAATTTAAAAAAGATTTTTCCTGTAATTATTTGAGTACCTGAATTTATGTTAAAATAGCTCGCATAATCACAAAACAAAATGAATAAAAAAAATAAATCATCAAAACCATCAAGCCAAAGCGAAAAAAGAGGATCCAAACAGCCAGAAAACAAAGAATTTAGGAACAGAAATCAGAAGTCAAACATTAATCTGAGCCAAGAAACCAAGAACGGCATTTATGCGATAATTTCATTTGTTCTTGCTCTGTTTTTTATTTTGAGCGTCTTTGATCGAGCCGGAGTCGCAGGGCAATTTTTCTATCGCATTTTTACCTATTTGTTTGGAATCGGATACTTTTTGGTGCCACTGGTTTGCTGTTTGCTCGGCGTGTCGCTCTTGAAATCGGAAAGGCCGAATATTGGACTTTTTCACAGCATAAGTTCCGGCTTATTTCTGTTATCTTCCCTGGGGCTCATTGATATCATAAAAGACGGCCGAGGCGGGGTCTTTGGCGGAATCGCTTCCTATCCTTTTATGAAACTTTTTGGCGTGTATGCCAGCGTTATTTTTTTGCTGGCAATCGTCGCCATATCTCTAGCGCTCCTCTTTGACAAGAGACTGGACCCGGCGCCTCTCGTCATGGCAATATTTAATTGGTTTAAAAATTTGTTCAAACGGCACGACGCAGACTTGTCGTCAGAAGAAAACGAAGAAGAAGAAATAGAAGAAGAGCCAGAAGAGAAAGCAAAGGAAAAGCCGGTAAAAGAGATCGAGGAGTCGATCCTGCCAAAAGAAAAAAAGAAGAAAGAAGACAAAAAAGAGGAAGACGAAGTCGAGATGAAATCCTACAACTCCGGACTCTCTGATGACAGTTATATTCCCCCACCCCTATCCTTATTAGAAGAAGACAAAGGCAAGCCGAATGTCGGCGATGTGAAGGCAAATCTAAATATCATAAAACGCACTCTCCAAAACTTCGGCATCGAAGTCGAAATGGATGAAGTGACCATCGGACCGACTGTCACCAGATACGCTCTAAAGCCGGCGGAAGGAGTGAAGCTTGCTCGCATCTTGGGCTTGCAAAATGACCTATCCCTGGCTCTCGCCGCGCACCCGATCCGTATCGAAGCGCCGATCCCGGGCAAGTCTCTCGTCGGCATTGAAGTTCCAAACAGAAGCAAATCGATGGTCGGCCTGGCGACTCTCTTTAAAGATGATAAATTTGCCAAGTCAGACAAGCCGCTATATGTCGCCCTCGGTAAAAATATTTCCGGTATGGCTCATTTCAGCAATATTGCCAAAATGCCCCATGCTATGATCGCCGGCACGACCGGATCAGGTAAATCTGTCACCATTCACACGATCATCACTTCCCTGCTTTATCGAAATTCGCCGGAAGCTCTGCGCCTCATCATGATCGACCCAAAGAGAGTCGAACTAACCCTTTACAATAAAATCCCCCATCTTCTAACTCCGGTTATCATCGAACCTAAAAAAGCTATTTTGTCTCTGAAGTGGGCCGCCAAGGAAATGGATCGCCGCTATGAAATATTGGGCAAAGAGTCCGTGCGCGACATCGGCTCATACCATGAAAATATCTTGAAGAAATATAAAAATAAAAAACCAGTCGAAGGCGAAGATCGGCCGGAACGCATGCCTTATATCGTCATCATCATAGACGAATTGGCTGATATCATGACCACCTACCCTCGAGAGCTCGAAAGCGCTATTGTTCGCCTGGCTCAAATGTCTCGAGCGGTCGGCATTCACCTCCTCCTCTCCACCCAGAGACCTTCGGTCAATGTCATTACCGGTCTCATTAAGGCCAATGTGCCGACCCGCATCGCCTTGCAAGTTTCATCACAGATCGATTCCAGAACGATTCTGGATCAAGGCGGAGCCGAAAAATTGCTCGGCGCCGGAGACATGCTCTTTATGTCTGGAGAGATGTCTCAGCCGGAAAGATTGCAATCAGCCTTTATTTCCGAAGATGAAGTGAAAAAAGTGGTCAAATTCTTGGCTGATCAATACAAAGATGCCTTGCCTGAAGATATCAATTTGACCGGAGGCATAGGCGGCGATAAATCTATATTTGAAAGCAGCCTGGAAGACGAAGGCGGTTCGGACGATGACGATGAAATGTATGAAGAAGCTAGAATGACCGTCATAGAGGCTGGACGGGCATCTACTTCCTACCTGCAGAGAAAATTAAAACTGGGCTATGCCAGAGCCGCCAGATTGATCGATATGCTGGAAGAAAGAGGCGTAGTCGGACCCGGCGATGGCGCCAAGCCGCGCGAAGTCTTGGAAAAATCTCCTAATCATGAGGAATTATAAAAAATTGGCCACGATCGGATCAGTCGCATTTCTCTTTTTATTGATCGCAACTTATAGCCTATATCGCACCAAAGATTTGATCACTGGGGTTATTTTACGGACAGACAGCATAAAAAATGGCGAAACTCTGAACAATTCCCTCTTGGAAATACATGGTTCAGCCAAAAATGCGGTAAACCTGACCCTGAATGATAGAGAGATTTCTGTCGATAAAAATTGGAATTTTAAAGAATCATTGATTCTGCTCCCCGGCTGGAATATAATTGAATTAAAAGCGAGAGATAAATTTGGCGGACAGAAAAATTTAAATTATCAAGTAATATTTACTCCGACACAGGATCAAAATCCAGCGTTGGAACAATAAAAATATGGCATTCAAAAAAAAGGAAGTTGAGAAAAAAGAGATTGGTGACACGATAGCAAACACAATCAAGGCGATCCAAACTAAATTTGGCGAAGGGGCCATCATGAAATTGGGCGAAAAGCCGAAGGTGGACATTGGTGTCGTGCCGACCGGTTCGATCGGCCTAGATATCGCTTTAGGTGTCGGCGGCTTGCCAAGAGGCCGCATCATCGAGATCTTTGGCCCGGAATCATCTGGAAAGACTACCCTCACTCTCCATGTCATCGCCGAGGCCCAGAAACAAGGCGGCATTTGCGCTTTCATCGATGCCGAACATGCCATGGATCCGGAATATGCGAAAAAACTAGGCATTAAGATCGATGATTTGCTTATCTCTCAGCCAGACACCGGAGAGCAAGCTCTTGAAATAACCGAGAGCTTGGTCAGGTCCGGCAAGATCGATGTCATCGTGATAGACTCCGTCGCCGCACTCACTCCGAAAGATGAAATCGAGGGCGACATGGGCGCGCACCATGTCGGCAAGCAAGCCAGACTCATGTCTCAGGCGCTCCGAAAGCTCACGGCCATCTGCGCCAAATCAAAAACTGTCGTCATTTTCATCAATCAGATCCGCATGCAAATCGGCGTGATGTTCGGCAATCCGGAAACTACTCCTGGAGGCAAGGCTTTGAAATTCTACACTTCTGTCCGCTTAGACATCAGAAAGATCGCGCAAATCAAAAAGGGCGAAGAAGTTGTCGGCTCTCGCACCAGAGTCAAAGTCGTCAAAAACAAAGTTGCCGCTCCGTTCAAGCAAACCGAATTTGATATCATCTACAATGAAGGCATTTCCAAAGAGGGCGAAATACTGGCCCTAGGCGAACGCTTTGAAATTATAGAAAAAAGCGGTTCGTCTTACAGCTATGTTCCAGGTGGCAAAAAAGATGCTGAGGTCAAGCTCGGCCGAGGCTATGATGCCAGTCGAACATTTCTCAGAGAGAATCCGAAAGTTGCCGAACAGGCCCTGAAAGAAATTCGCAAAAAATTATTGGAACAAGCATAAAAATATATTCCATAAAAAACCCTCGTAATTTTACGATGGTTTTTTATTTGCGCAAAAACTGCCATTGTTGTAATCTTAATAAAAAATTGTAACTTAAAAATGGAGGACCCAAATAATGAAAAAAATAATGCCTGCGGGAATAGTTATTTTCTATCTTTATAGAAATAAATTTCTGCTCATTCTTCGTGACGACATACCAACAATCAGCTTCCCCAATACATGGACTCCGGTAACAGGAGGATTGGATGAAGGAGAAAATTTAATGATATGCGGAAAAAGAGAATCAAAAGAAGAAATTGGATTGCTTGCAAAAAATTTTAAAATGCTCGGTGTTTCCGAAAAAGGCAACGGATTCTTTTTTGGCAGATTAACCGATAAAGAATTTAATTCCATAAAACTCGGAGAAGGACAAAAATATGATGTCTTCGACATTGAGCAACTTTCAATCATTCCGATCGCGGGCGCATTCAAAATTTACCTGGAACGCTACCCGGAAATATTCAGAAAGATGGCCAAAGAAGATTACGAGCCGACCGGCAAAGATTTTGGACTTGCCATCTGGAATGGCAATCATTAAAAACTCAGACTCAGTTTTCACTGGGTCTTTTTTTATGCTAACCTATTTGCATGCAAGCAGTAATCTTAGCCGCCGGCCTTGGAACCCGCATGAGGCCGCTCACGGACAATTTGCCAAAACCCATGCTCCCTATTTTGGGCAAGTCTATTCTTGAATACAAGCTTGAAGCATTGCCGGAAAGCATAACAGAAATAATTATCATTATCGGATACAAGGGCGAAGAAATAAAAAAATATTTCGGCGACACCTATAAAGAAAAAAAAATAAGCTATGTGATTGAAAAAGATTTATCAGGCACCGCCCATGCCCTTTGGCAGGCAAAAGATTTTCTGAAGGGAAGATTTTTAGTGATGATGGGAGATGATATTTACAGTCCGGCATCGATCAAAGAATGCTCTGAAACAAACTGGAGCCTTTGCTGCAAAAAAGCAAAAGTAGGAGAAGATTACGGGAGAGTTATTCTTGATGAGAATAAAAATGTTGTCGATTTTGTCACGGCGGAAAATTACAGAAAAAATTTTAATGATGATGGATTGATTTTTACCGGGCTTTATTCGATGACTGATGAAATTTTTAATTACGATCCGGTAAAATTGAAGACCAAGGAAGAGTGGGGTCTGCCTCAGACATTTCTAAAAGCCTGCGCCGGCCGCAAAGTAAAAATTATTGAAACTGATTTTTGGCTGTCCATTTCATCGCCTGAAGACCTTGAGGCAGCTGAAAAAGAAATAAAATAAGCCCTATTTTAAAAGCCTGATATGGAAGACAAAAAGTAATCCACAGTTTTTATTTTTGCCTGTTGCGAACAAGCATTGCCCTTTGTATAATGTATTCAGATCAAATGTTCTTTCCATGTTAGTTAAATATTAGGAATCATCCTATTAAAGTGAAACTTTAAAAAAGTTCACTTCACATAAAGAATAAATAGATACGAACAGCAGAAAAAATTTTGATTGCTAAATTAGCATCCCGCAACTATACACTTATAACCGCTCCACTACCCAGCTAATACCAGCAACACGCTTGCTGCAATAGTTCCAATTCTTTTTTTAAATCTTTATGTATCTCAAAAAGCGTCTTCACTGAAGGCGCTTTTTCTTTTGCGCTTTACAAGATCGGTCTCGCAAAGGCGGAGCGAGTTGCCTTTTTATTTAAAATAAAATAGAATTTCAGCATTATGTTGGAATACAATGAAATTAAAGAAAGGAAAATAATTATTCATAACGATGAGCCGTGCGAAGTCATGGAATCCCATGTCGCCCGCACACAGCAGCGCAAGCCGCAAAACCAGGTCAAGCTGAAAAGCTTGATCACCGGCCGGACATACAATGAAACATTCCATGTTTCAGACAAGGTCGACGAAGCTGAGATCAGCAAGCGCGATGTAAAATTTTTGTATAAGAATAAAGATGAGTATTGGTTCTGCGATCCGGAAGATCCGAAGAACAGATTCAAGCTCGATGCCAAGCTGATGGGCGACTCCGCCAGATTTTTGAAAGATAACATGATAACCACCGCCCTGGTTTGGGGCGAAGATGAAGACGAAAAAATCATCAGCATTAAACTACCGGTCAAAGTTGAATTGAAAATCACCGACGCTCCGCCAAGCATCAAAGGTAGCACAGCTTCCGGCGGCAACAAAGTGGTGACCCTGGAAACCGGCGCAGCCATCAACGCTCCCCTTTTCTTGAATACCGGAGACATGATCCGAGTCAACACCGAAACCGGCGAATATGTTGAGCGAGTTTAAAAAATAAAAAAACCGTCCCTCGCAAGGGGCGGTTTTTGTTTTGATGTTTTATTTTTATCTAGAAATTGTTTTTGGCTGTTCTAAATGAACAGGCTTACAAGAAGAAAAATAAAATGCCAGAGAAAGAGTTGTCACCCCCAAGGTATTGCCAAAGATATTCATTATCTTATAAATAATCAGATCATCGTGCAGATTCAAGTTCTGAAAAAAAATCGCCTTGAAAAATAAAATACCGGCAGTGATAGCCAAAAACGGACAAACAAACATACAAATTATGCGTGTTTCTTTAAAGGCAAGCTCGCCGCGATTTTCTAAATTGGCATTCTCTTTAAAGCTCAATTCAGTTAAAGTTATCGAATTCCAAAAAAATTTTAATAAGACCACAGAAACCAATAGATTGATGGACGACCAAAAAGTAAAACCGATTAAAGCAATAGATCCCTTGAATGCAATAAACCTGGCCATAAAATATATAACCATGAAAGATTTAGCGATCAGGAAATTATTCAAGCCAAATGATCTTTGGCACAAATCGGAAATTGATTGGAATTTTCTCAGAAGAAATTCGTCTACTTTGTAGACTTGTTGCATTATTTTTTCCACACTTTTCATAATGATTTGTTTTTAGGGGTTATTTTAAAGAATTTAACTAAGCTGAATAATACCATAAAAATAATGTTTGGCAACATTAAGCAAAAAGCCCTATCTTTTGATAGGGCTTTTTCAAATTAAACACTTTTTATTTAGCGACGAAAGGAAGGAGGCCCATAAAACGAGCGTGCTTGACGGCAGAAGAGAGCTTGCGCTGATTCTTGGCAGTTAAGCCAGTCCTTCGGCGAGACACGATCTTGGCGTTCGGATTCAAAAACTTCTTCAAGTTGTCAGTATCCTTGTAATCAATGTATTTTATATTGTTTGATGCAAAATAATCTTGTTGTTTCATAAATTTATTAATTAAAATGGTATTTCTTCCGGATTGATGTCCTCTTCCGGATATTCGATAGTATCAAATCCGCCTGCGCTGCCTGAATCTTCAGCCGGAGAGGACGCTTTGGCTTCAGATTTATTAAATGATCCGCCGGCATTTGCGCCACCCTTCGGGCCGAATTGGATCTTTTCGGCGACGATCTCAGTGCGATATTTTTTCGTGCCGTCCGGCGCATCCCAGCTCCTAGTCTGCATTCGGCCTTCGACAAGCATCGAGCTACCTTTGGTCATATACTGGGCAACATTTTCCGCTTGGCGGCCGAAAGTCACAACGTTGTGATAATCGGTCGCTTCCTGACGGCTGCCGTTCTTGTCTTTCCATACGCGATTGGTCGCCAAACTGAAGCTGACAACCTTAATGCCGGAAGGCAAAGACCTTGATTCTGGATCGCGGGTAAGATTTCCTATGACAATAGCTTTGTTTAGATACATAATTTATTTAAGCTGCCATTTCTTCGATCTTTTGATCGATCGCTTCGCTATTAGCTTCTGTCGCTGTTTCACCCTGATCATCAGAAGACCTGGAAGATCGGCGTTTGCCTTCAAATTTCTTTGGAGCCAGCGTGCTTTCCCGGACTGTCTTCAAAATAAGGTATCGGATGACATTTTCATCCATTTTTAAAATAGCGTTGAAGCTCTCAAGGCCTGGAGCATCGATTTCAAATTTGATCCAGCCAAAATATGCTGAACTAAACTTTTGATTCTTATTAGAAATTACTCGATCCATGACATAAGCCAAGTCGATCACCTTTGGATACTGCTCGGCAATCATCACGGCGCCAAATTTAGCCAAATCTTCCTTGATTTTGGCAAAATGAGCCGACAAAGCTTCCTCGCTCAAAAGCGGGACGATATTTAAAGCCAATTCATAGACTTTCATTTTAGAATTTTCCCCTGAAATATCTGTTTTTTCCATGCGGTTTATACTAGCAAACCATTGTTAAAATGTCAAAATAAAATCCCCCGCCAAACTGTGTCTGGGAGGGATTTCTGTTTAAAAAGTAAAACCGATCGAAAAAATGAGATTGTGGGTCAAAACCTTGCTCGAGACCGCGGACACTTCCCCTGTTTTCAACGAATACGGCTGATAGTAATTTCTCGTCATGCCGAGGCTGTATCCCAAATCTATATAATAGATTTCTTCCTTAATGCCCAAGCCGAGCGAGCCGGAAATCCTGCTCATATCCTGGCCGGGACGAGTTTGGAGCGGATAAACTGCATTCGTGCCGTGAAGCGGGCTGCCGTAGAAAGCGCAGCCACCGCGGATCCTCAATTTTTGGAGATACCATTCAGTGCCGAAGCGGATATTGTTGACCGAGCGATAATTTTGATAGATGCGGCTATTCGCATCGAAAAATTCATAGCTCTTGGAACGCAATCTGGCGTCGGCATAATCGATAACCTGCCAATCGATATTGAAGTTTGCCAAATCAGGCAAAATAAAGCCTGCGCTCATGGTCGCCTGCGTCGGGGTGTTTAATTTGTAATCAAAACTCCCGTCGGGCGAGCTGGCCTGCAATGACTGGCCGTCGTCAAAATTGGCGGTCATCGATGACGAATAAGATTCATGCATCGAACAAACAGTCCCCGTCTGAGCACTAAGACCGAATCGCAGAAATTCCAAAGGCTGATAAATCGCACCGAGCTTAAAATTGAAACCTGTTCCTCGAGCCTCCAAATTCTGCCTGAATTCAAAAGACTGGAAATCCGGAATACTGTCTGCGGCGTCGACTTCCTGATAGACATTCGTTTCGCTGCGATGAATCGTCTGTATGCCAATGCCGCAACCTAGAGATAAATTCTGTCCATATTTTGCGCCGACACTCAAGCTTATTTCCTGAATCCCGCCGCGTGAAGACAGAGAGCCTCGCTGCAATTCTTTGGCAGACGGTATGGCTGATTTGTATTTTGTCGGCTGGCCTTTCAGGGTATCGATCATCTTGGCATCAAAGGCAAGCTTTGAGTAAAATAAATCGAGCTCCGGCGGCTTCAAGCCTGAAGCGTTTTCCTGCAAGGAATTTAAAAAGGAATTTTGATTATTAACTCCCTCAAAGGATCGCCTGAGATTAAAATCGCCGATACGGCTCAAGCCTGCGCCTAAAACAACAGACCAGCCGGTTCCGTTATCTTCATTTTTAATAATCGGAACAACTGCGCTCAAATTGCCTAAGACAAAATTATACTTCTCGTCTGACTGCTTCTCTCCAAGAAATGAAGAAAAGTTTTTTTGGCGGACAATAAGCGGACTGAGACTGGTCTCAAATTTTTGACAAAAGCTGAGATTGGCGGGATTAATCAGGCTGAATGCATAATCCCCGCCCAAAGCGCCGCCCGAACCGCTCATAGAGAGGCTTTTGGCCGTCGATTGGCCGGCAAAT
>CAZUZG010000006.1:0-26365 GCA_964624665.1 uncultured Candidatus Saccharibacteria bacterium
TTGATTATTCATAGAATTGTATTGGCAAACGACGAGCCACGCGGAGCGTGGAAAATCCTTTCAGATTCAGAATTTTTTGGGGGGAATTCAGAACAGACGGCACTTCGTGCCGACCATATTTTTGGTTCGGAAACCCTTTTTGAAAATTTGCGGTATGCTCTGGACAAAATTCGAACCTTTTTTGAAAACAATCCTGACGAAGAAATCTGAACTGCATCCCGCCACAATATATCTGGGGCAAAGGAGGCGGGGTGATGGACTCGCCCGCGCGGATTCCTCCCCAGACCCCTCCTCCGCGCGGGCTTCGGCTTTTTGTTTTGGCGGGGCGGGCTAAATCCATGAATTCATAATATACCAAACTGGTATATTCCACAATGGGTTTTAATATGGTAATATGATTAAGTCGAAACTGTATTCGCAAAAAAACAAGAATCTGCTGGAAAAGCTCCGTTCCGCTCGCTTAGAAGCAGGATTGACACAAATTCAAGCAGGTAAAAAGCTAAAGAAACCCCAATCGTATCTTTCAAAAGTTGAACGAGGCGAGCGGAAAATCGAAGCTATTGAGTTAGGAGATTTTGCGAAGTTATATAATAAAGACATTAACTACTTTATAAAATAAATTTATGCGTTACTCCATATCATCCTGTCCAAAATGTAGAGCAACATTGGAACCATTCGGCATTAGCTATATCGGCTTAGGTAATCCTTTTGTCAAATGCTATAACTGTGGAATTACTGTAAAACTTTCCCATATAAACGAATGGGAACAAATGCACTTTTTGCAAAAAATTTGGTATTATTTTGTTTCTTCAATTTGGCCTATTTTTTGGGGAGCTGGAACAGGTGGAATAATCGCAGCTATCCTGGATGAGGTTTTTGAAATTAAGATATCAACTTCCTTGTATTTATCCATGATTTGTATCGGCGCTATCATTTGGCTATCAATCTCATTGATAAAATTTCAAAAAGAGGTTGTAAAATCAAAACAACGAACACAAGATCCAGAATATAGGGCTAAGTTAGGTATTAAAAATTAACTATTATCTAAATATGAAATCAAAAAAATATTTTATTATAATTTCAATATGTTCTGCAGTTATAAGTTTAGCGATTTTTGGAATCGGTGGGTTTGGGACAACTGTTTATATCAGTTCTTTATTAGGTTCTATTCTCGGTATTATTGGTGCTTCTATGGTAGTAGGTATAATTATTACATCTATTTCTTACCTTATCAAAAAGAAAGACAAGGCATCTTTTACTGAAAGCTTTTTTCACGTATCTTCAGTTGTTTTAGTTTTATTAACGATTTTTTCTATAATTGGGAAGTTGTCTCAATAGAACTTTTATGGAACAAGAAAAAGTTATTAAAACGAAAGATAACGCATGGAAGAAAAAATTAATTTTTTCTTCCATACTCCTTGTTTTTTTGGTAATTTATTCCATTTCTGGGGTTATTAGTGGAGAGCTTGGCAAAAAAGCCGCACGAGAAGTTACTTCATTAAAAAATCCTGTACAAGATGTAGTAGATTCGATTAACAACGAACTACCCATGATGATTGATCCTGAAACACGAGCTGATTCTTTTAAATATACTTCAGAAAAACGTTTAGTGTTTAAGTATACTTTTATTAAAAGAGACAAATCAGAATTTGATCCTGCTATTATACATGGAGTTTTTGCAAATGAATTAAAGAAAATGACTTGCTCAAAGATTCCAAAAGAAATTAGAACAGAAGATACGAACGATTTAGATTTTGTTCTTTATGATAAAGATGACTTGTTGGTTGATACTGTTACTATTAACTTAGATCAGTGCTAATTCAATGATGTAATCATATAGACCCTTACAAATGGTAATGTTTTGTTTTTAAAAAATATGCCCAAGAAAAAATTTATTCAAGGTAAAAAAGTAAAAATGTACCATAATCCAACTCTAGTGAAAGATCATCCGGCAGGAGCAAGGGTTACGATAATGCAATCATTTACTCATAGTGAATCTGGGGTAGCAGGATTAATACCTGCGATTTTTCAAAATACATGGGTTTGGCATAAAAAAGTTGTGACTAATTCAATCCAGTTCTACAAAGAAGATATTTTAAAAACACCAGAAATTAACAGTATTGAGTCAAGATATAATATTTCCCATAATATTATTTTTAATCTGTGGTTATCTTTTGAACATATTTTTAATGATATTATTTTCGCTAGCCTTGACAGATCTGTATTTGAAGAATATGAACAAAAAAATTTAGAAGATAAAATCAGTAAGATAAAGAAGATTGAAAAGTTTAAATTTTTAGATACTGATTCTAGAGTTGATATTTTAAAAACAGAATTAAGAACTTTGCGTGATGCTGTTATGCATCCCAAGAGATCGACTACTATATATAATTCAGATTCACATAATTATAAAACCATCCCGCATGTATGGCTGCACTCTGGTTCGTATGAAAAAACATGTAGTCAACTGTTATCACTATTAGATGATCTATCAAAACAGTTGCTAAACAGATAGCCCGCCCCGCCAAAACAAAAAGCCGAAGCCCGCGCGGAGGAGGGGTCTGGGGAGGAATCCGCGCGGGCGAGTCCATCACCCCGCCTCCTTTGCCCCAGATATATTGTGGCGGGATGCAGTTCAGATTTCTTCGTCAGGATTGTTTTCAAAAAAGGTTCGAATTTTGTACAATGAATACCGCCAAAATTGGAAATCGGAATCAGAAGCCGAAATGGGATCTACGCTTTGTATCGACCCTATTTTGCATTCAGAAACCCTTTTCGAAATTTTATACAATGAACATCTTTTAAATAAGGAGTATAATATACTCATGAAACCAACTAGTCTTTCAAAATTTATTATTTCCATAATCGTTTGCGAATCGGCTGGAATTGTCGGTTCATTTTTTACTATATCGTCTATTGCTGGCTGGTATGCGGGATTGGTAAAGCCTGCGCTGAATCCTCCGGCTTGGGTTTTTGGTCCGGTTTGGACGACGCTGTATTTTATGATGGGCGTCGCTCTTTTTCTGATTTGGAAAAGCGATCCTTTGGCGGATTCAAAAAGACGCAAAAAGGGAGTCATTCTATTTTTCATCCAGTTGGCGCTAAATGCTCTTTGGTCGATTATTTTCTTCGGCTGGCATAGTCCGGGCTGGGCATTGGCCGATATTGTCTTCCTCTGGCTTGCGATAGCCGCGACGATCATTTCATTTTATAAAATCTCCAAGCCGGCGGCCTGGCTTCTGGCTCCGTATCTGCTTTGGGTCAGCTTCGCTTCGTATTTGAATTACGCTGTCTGGATGCTCAATTAAAAAATGAATTGCTGATTTTTTTTGATTGGCATTAAAAATGCTACAATGTTTGCATGAAAGGATACATAATAAACATTGAACAGGAAACTATTAATAACGATAATTTTAGAAAAGTTTTATTCACGGCTAAAAATAGCCAGCTCGTAGTGATGAGCTTGAAGCCCTTGGAAGACATCGGCGAAGAAATTCACCAGCTCGACCAATTCATCCGATGCGAAGCAGGGAGGGGCAAGGCGATACTTGATGGTGTCGAACATGAGATCAGCGACGGTTTCGCTGTCGTCGTGCCGGCCGGCGCCAAGCACAATATCATCAACACTTCAGCCGACGAATCGTTGAAACTCTACACTCTTTATGCTCCGCCAAATCATCGCGACGGCGTGATCCATAAAACTAAAGCGGAAGCCGAGGCGAATGAAGAGCATTTCGACGGCAGGGTCAGTTTTGAAGAATAGCTTTTATGAAGATTATTTTTTTCGAAACAACTGAAGAGGAAAAGAAAGTTTTGCCGGGATTGCTCGAGGGCTTGGATGCCGTTTTTCTGAAAGAGAAATTGACTCTCCAAAATGTCGGACTCGCCGCCGAGGCAGAGATCGTTTCTGTTTTTGTAAATTCTGAAATTTCAAAGGAAATCATCGACCTTTTGCCGAAGGCCAAACTCTTCGCGACCCGCTCGACCGGCTATGACCATGTCGATATTTCCTATGCGAAGGAAAAGGGGATCGCCGTTTGCAATATCCCGTCATACGGCTCAAAAACTGTCGCCGAATTTGCCTTTGCCTTGATGCTCGACCTGTCGAGGAAAATCTCCAAAGCTTCCAATCAGCTTCGCGAGAATGCCAGTTTTGATATCTCAAATTTCAGGGGATTTGATTTGAATGGAAAAACTCTGGGCGTTGTCGGGACGGGCCGGATCGGCAAAAATGTCATCAAGATTGCAAATTGCTTCGGCATGAAAATTGCCGCTTATGATGTTTTTCCAGATGCCAAGTTTGCCGAGGAAAATAATTTCAAATACTTAAGCTTGGACGAAGTTCTGGCCGAGTCAGATATCGTGACGCTCCATACTCCCTACAATAAAGAGACCTATCACCTGATCAACAAAAAAAATATCAGCCTCTTTAAAAATGGCGCCTATCTCATAAATACCGCCCGCGGCGAAATCGTCGAGACCGAAGCTTTGATCGACGCTTTGAAGGATGGACGGCTGGCTGGTGCAGGGATCGATGTTCTCGAAGGCGAGCGCAAGCTGAAAGAGGAAAAGAAGCTTTTGTCTTCCGGCGGCTTGAGCGCGGACCATCTCAAGCTTATTGCTCAAAATCACGAGCTGATCAATATGACGAATGTCATCGTTACTCCGCATATCGCCTTTTTCTCGGCTGAAGCCGAAGCGGAGATCGTCAGGTCGGCAGCGGACAATATCGGCTCTTTTGTCAAAGGTAATCCGCAAAATATTCTCTAAAGCATGCCGGAAGGATACATCAAAAATTTTGACGAATTGGCGACGACGGAAAATCGCAGGCTTGCCCTGAATATTGTTCAGGCTGGCTTTGAGGCGATAAATACCCAGAAAATCATCGAGTCCGCGGTCCGGCTTTCCGGCGATACTCTCTCAGTTAAAGATAGAAATTTCGACCTGTCAAAATTCAAAAGGATCAAAGTTATCGGCTTCGGCAAGGCGTCCTGTGATGCGGCTGTCGCTTTGGAAAAAGTCCTGGGCCAGAAAATAAGCGAGGGTGCCGTTATTGGCTTGAATAAGGTCAAATGCGATTACATTGAAAGTTTTGCCGGCAGCCATCCGAGGCCGTCGCCGGAAAATATCATGGCCGGCAAAAAGATTTTTGAAATGGCCGCCGATTCAAAGGAAGACGATTTGATCATTGTCGCTGTTTCCGGCGGCGGTTCGGCTCTCTTGTGCTGGCCTGAGATGGAATGCGGACAGGGCAAGGAACTTTACGACAATTTTTTAAAGTCCGGCAAAACTATCCGAGAGATCAATACAGTCAGAAAGCATTTGTCTTTGCTGAAAGGTGGCGGCCTGGCCAAGCTCCTTTATCCGGCGACGGTTGTCGGTCTGATTTTTTCCGATGTGCCGGGCGATCATTTTGAAGACGTGGCTTCGGGTCCGACCTATATGGACAAGACCACGATCGAAGACGCGCAGAAAATAATAGATGAATACAAACTCGGCTCTTTTGATTTGATCGAAACGCCGAAAGAAGATAAATATTTTGAAAAAGTTTCCAATATTGTCCTGGTTTCAAATAAGATCGCCGTGGAAGCCATGGCGGAAAAAGCTCGGAATTTGAACCTTGAACCCGTTGTGCTTTCGAGCGACTTGTATGATAAAGCTCATTTGGCGATCGAGAAAATTTTTGCCCTATCGGCGCCGGGCCGGGTCGTTTTGGCGGCCGGCGAGCCGAAGCTCGAAGTTTCAGGCGCGGGCGGCAGCGGCGGGCGGAATCTTTTCATGGGGCTTGAAGCTGTGAAAAAAGCCGATAAAAATTCGGTTTTTATATCTTTTGCTTCAGACGGCATGGATAATAGCGATGCGGCCGGCGCCGTCGTCGACGGAGAAAGTTTGGAAAAATCAAAAAAATTGGATCTTGATTTGGAAGATTGCATTTTGTGCTCTGACGCTTATGATTTTTTCAAAAAATCGGACAGTCTTATTTTTACCGGCCCGACGAATACCAATGTTTCCGATCTGATGATTCTTTTGAGTAAATAACATGCTGAATAAAATCGAAAAAATATTTGCGGAAGAAATAAAAGACTCGCGGGGCAACCCGGCCATCAAGGTCACCGTCTTGGCCGGTGGCGTCTCGGGCGAATTTGCCGTGCCGTCCGGAGCGAGCGTCGGCGGATATGAAGCTTTTGAATTGAGGGATGCTGATCCATTTGTCGCGCGAGGCTTGGGCGTCAGCAAAGCAATCCATAATGTAAATGAAATCATCGCCAAGGCCTTGCTGGGCGAAGATGTGAAAGATCAGAAAAGGATCGATCGAATCTTGATCGAGCTCGACGGTTCCAAGAACAAGAGAAAACTGGGTGGCAATGCGATCATCGGCGCGAGCATTGCCTGCGCCAAAGCGGCAGCCAAGACTGCATCTCTGCAAGTTTTTGAATATTTGAAAACTTTGGCCGAGATAGAGCCTTCGAGGCGGGCGCCGTATCTTTTCATGAATCTGATTAACGGTGGCAAGCATGCAGAGAATGCCTTGGCTTTTCAAGAATATCATGTCGTGCCGGCTACGGATGATATTGGCGAAGCGATCGATATCGGCCTTCAAATTCAAAATTCACTGAAAGAAATAATTTTAGAAAATCTCGGCAGCGAGTCCTTGGCCATGGGCGACGAGGGCGGTTTCGCGCCGAAGATTGCCGATATTAGAAAGCCTCTGCAATTCTTGAGCGAGGCAATTGCGAGAAACGGCCTCCAGGGCAAAGTCCGCCTGGCGCTCGATGTCGCGGCTTCTTCTTTTTATAAAGACGGCTTGTATGAAGTCGGCGGGAAAAATATTACCAAAGAGGAGTTGATGGAAATCTATCGATCGATGATCGAAGAGTTTGGCGTCTTTTCCATCGAAGATCCTTTTTTTGAAGATGATTTTGAAAGCTTTAAAAATGTTAAGAATGCCAATCCGGGACTTTTGGTCGTCGGCGATGATCTGACCGTGACTAACCATTTCCGCTTGAGGGAAGCGATAGCCCGCGAAAGCATAAATGCCATGATCATCAAGCCGAATCAGATAGGCACGCTTTCGGAAACTCTCGAGACCATGAAATTGGCCAGAGAGAATGGCATAGATCTCATCGTCAGCCATAGGAGCGGGGAAACGGACGATGATTTTATCGCCGATCTGGCTTATGCTTTCGGCTGTTTCGGGTTGAAGGCCGGCGCGCCGGGCAAGAGGGAAAGGCGGATAAAATATGATAGACTGAAATCCATATCAGTTAATTAGTTTTTAAAATAAGATGAAAAGCAAATCACAGATCGTCGCGACCATTGGTCCGGCCAGCCAAGACAAGGAAACAATAAAAGAAATGATCGATCACGGCATGGATATCGCCCGCTTGAATTTTTCCTGGGGCAACCATGAAAGCCATTTGGGCTATATCCAAAATATCCGAGCGGCAGCTGAAGTAGCTGGCAGAAAAATACCGATCATTCAGGATCTTTCCGGCCCGAGAATCCAAGAATCGGCAGGCCATAAATTTAATGAAGAAACGATCGAGCTTCTTACTGAAAAAGATTTGGCTGATCTGAAATTTGGTCTCGAAAACAATATCGAATATGTCGCCATGTCGTATGTCGGCAAAGCGGAAGATGTGTTCAAGCTGAAAGCCGAGATCGCAAGACTAGGCAAGAATACACCGGTCATTTCCAAGATCGAAAGAAGGCTGGCGATCGAAAACCTGGATGAGATTATTGAAGCTTCCAACGGTGTCATGGTCGCTCGGGGAGATTTGGGCAATGAAGTGCCATTGGAGCAGATTCCTTTTGTCCAAAAAAATATTATTGAAAAATGCCGGTTGGCCGGCAAGCCGGTGATCACGGCGACGCAGATGCTTTTGTCGATGACGGAGAACGAAATGCCGACCAGAGCAGAAGTGACCGATGTGGCTTTTGCGATCATTTGCGGTTCCGATGCGACCATGCTTTCAGAAGAGACAGCCAACGGCAGAAATCCGATACAGGCCGTAGATATCATGGAAAAGACGATCCTCGAAGCTGAAAAATATCTCGGCGAAGTCGCTGTAAATCAATTTTAAATTTACATGGCCAAGAAATCTGAAAAAGAACCATATCGATGTCTTTGGTCACAATGCCATCCGGAAATGGGAAAATATCATGATCGCGTTTGGGGCAAGCCCAAAAAAAGAGATCAGGATATTTTTCAAGCGATCGTCCTAGATGCTTTTCAGGCCGGACTGTCTTGGAAAACTATCCTGCTTCGTAAGGACGCTTTTGCCAAAGCTTTTTATGATTTTGATCCTGTTAAGGTCGCCAAAATGAAAGAGAAAGATATTGCCAGGCTTTTGAAAGATAAATCAATCATTCGCCACAAAGGCAAGATAAATGCGGCTATAACTAACGCTCAAAGTTTTCTTGTAATTCAAAAGGAATTTGGTAGTTTTTCCAAATATATTTGGAGTTTTTGCGGGGGTGAGGTTATCATGAATCACCCCAAGCATCCGAAAGATATGTCTTCACAGACACCTCTTTCTGAAAAAATCAGCATGGATTTGCGGGCGAAAGGTTTTAAATTTGTCGGCCCGACCATGGTTTACGCATTTATGCAGGGGATCGGCATGGTCAATGATCATGAAGAGAAGTGTTTTTGTAAATATAAATAGTTTTACAATTTCATTAAACTGGAGGAATGGGTGAGTGGTTTAAACCAGCGGTTTACTAAACCGCCGACTCTTAATCGGGTCCGAGAGTTCGAATCTCTCTTCCTCCGCATTGACTTTTTATATAACTGTGCCATTATGTAGTTGAGATTATTAATGATTTAACCACATAATTACTTAGGCAGTTAAGTCATTTTCTGACTTCATCTCTGTGGCGTTTTGCAAAATCCGTTCAAGCATCGCCGATGCGGAAGCAATCACGATCGAACCGAAGGCAATGAGAATGCCCATGAAAACTCCGCCTGCTCGGTCATCTGAGCTGCCTAGCATAATGAAGATTTCTCCTATTGCAACAAAACCAATAATGGCCATAGCGCAATATTTTATGGTCCGCAAAGCTTTGACGGCTGGTTGCGAGAAAATTTTATTTTGTCCGATGTCTCCGAGCAATTTAAACGCTTGGTATAAAGCCATAAAAAACGGAATGGACGCTACATATGCATACGCCAAAAATGGATCTTTGAAATAAATCTCAAAGAGTGTGGCATTCACATTTCTGCCTTCGATGTGTGGTTCCCAAAGCATAAAGGCAAGAGCGCTGATGCCGATCAGTATAATGACTGCCTGAAGTAATATTGTTGAGCTTTTTATCATAGATGATTTTTAGTTAACGGCAACTAGAGCTTAGTCTACTTCTGGAAAAATAATTGTAAATATAGTTTTTTCGCCCAAAATGCTTTCTACTGATATTTTGCCGTTGTGTTTCTCGACGATTTTTTTGCAGATAGCGAGGCCGAGTCCGGTGCTGTTTATATTTGATTTTTGCGATCCGGAATAAAAGCGGTTGAATAATCCAGATATGTCTTTTTTCGGAATACCCTGGCCATTATCTTCGACGATGAGACTTACGCCCGATTCAGTTTTTTTGAGAACTATGTTGACCATGCTTTCAATATCGATCCGCCGATAGGTGATGGCGTTCACTACAAGATTGGTCAGCAATTCTTCTATGAGGCGCCTGTTGCCCAAAATCATGATTCTTTTCGGGATCGATGAAGCAATTTTGACATTTTTTTCATCAGACATAGTTTCAAAATATTCCACTTGATTTTCTATAACTGTACTTAGGTTCATCGGTTCCAATTCTATGTTGTAAGCGGAATGATTTAATTTGGCGAGATGCAGGAGCTGTCTGATGAATTGCGAAACTTTATTGATCGATTTTTTGACCGAAGACACTTTTTCTTGATCAGCCGATGAGTCTCTTAAAAGCTCCAGCTCTCCGTTGATGACTGCAAGGGGAGTCTGTAGATTGTGCGAAATATCGATCATTGTCTGTTTTTGATTTTCCTGCAATTCTTTTATTTCTGCGGTTCTTTTTTCGACAAGCTGTTCGAGATGCGTGCTGTATTCTTGGACCTGTTCATAAAGCCGGCCCTTTTCTAAGGCAACGGAAGCCTGACAAGTGAATGTTTCCAAGAGTTTTTTATCCTCGGCGGCGTAGCTGTCACCTGAAAGCTTAGACCCTAGATCTAAGCTTCCAATCAGCTTTTCTTCAAACACAATAGGTATGGAAATTGCCGCCCAGTTTTTCGATTCAATTTCAGAATCTTTTTCAGCAATCTGAAATTGAACTTGCCTAGTTTTAAATATGGCTTTCAAAAGCGTGGAAGAATTATTTATAATATCTGTCTGAGTTATGCTTGTGTGCAGTATTTTGCTCAGCTGATGCAGGGCTTCGGGGTAATTGTATTTATCCTTGAAAAAAATATGATCGGTGATTTTTTGAAAATAATCTTCAAGCGGCCGGATGAAAAATACGCCGAGTATTGTCGTGATTCCAGCGCTGATCATAATCGCAATATCTGTCATTTTATGCAGAATGTATCCCAATAGCTGCAGGCCAAAAAAATAAATGGATAATATTATTATTAAGAGCGCCAGGTAGATCAATCCGCGCTGAATGACGATGCGGATGTCGAGCAGATTGTGCCGAATTATAGCGCAGGAGGTGAGCCAAAGCATGGCGATAGAGGCTATTACGCTTGCAAAAAACAGATAAGTTATGCCAAGCAGGGGAAGGATCAAGTTGAAAATGAGAAATGAGGTCAGGAGTATGGCTAGGCCGAGAAATAAATACTGCATCTGCACCTTTTCTCTGTTTTGAGCCTTGCGATAATTTTTGATTAAAAAGAAAAACGGCACTATGACATACGCGGCCCAGAATAGAATATATGGCAGAAAAAGCGGCCCGTTTTCCGGAACGATGTTTCCGCCGGCATCAAAAGAAGCGTTTTCGATCAGCAGATTAAACGGTATCGCTGTTCCAGTAAGGATGAACGGCAAATAAAGGAACTTGCTTCTCGGAAAAGTTTTTCCGGCCGGAAAAACTTGCGAAAAAACAAGCAGTCCAAACAATAAAATAAGTCCGCCGTAATGGATCAATCGGTCAAAAACCATAAAAGGGCGCTGCGTGAACAGGAAAATAAAACCAAGCACGATTATCGTGATACCAAAAAGAAAAACAGAAAATGATTGATTTATGATTGATTTTTTATTTTTTACATATATGAAAATCGCAAGACCAAGAGCAGTCAGAGCTACGGAAAATAAAGTGATTACCTCGGCAGAGAATGTCATTGAGTATCATTATATTGTTTAATTGTTGAAAAACAAGTTATTTGCAAAAAAGCGCCCAATTAAAATTGGGCGCTTTGTAAATTTAAAAAACGCTTGGATCAAAGGCGATTTTGCCTGATCTCTCCAGAGTTTTCATCCTTTCTGAAACAGCGGAAATGACTTGTTTCGGAATCATGATGTAAGGCAGTGGCGCATGTTTGGCATAATAAGCCTGATCTTTCGGATGAATTCTCGCCAGGGCAACTTTGGCCGTTGGTATTTGGTGGAATTTCATGCCGGTCCGCGTAAGGATTCTGTGTGCGCCGGGGGTTTGCTCTATCCACAAAAAGTCTTTTTTTGTTTTTTTGGCATACAAGCATACGGCATAGACCAGAGCTATTCCGAGATCAGAATCTTCGGATGTCCAGCGATTCGACTGGGCTATGTTGAGCGGAGTCACTTCGGGATGCACATCTTTCTGGTCGAAATCATAGCCATAAGGAATCGACAGATATCCTTTATCGTCGGGCAGCTCGAATCCGATGGTTCCTATAAATCTTTCGCCGACTCTGCCGACAATATACAGTTGAGCTTCTCCTGGGATTGTGCCGAACAGTTTAAGATATTTTTCCTGAATCAGCTTGGTTACTTGTCTGCTTTCTTCCTTGTTTTGGACTGTGGTGATGATTATTGTTTCCATTTTTGTTTTTTTTGTTTTGCTGTTTTTTACCACCATTTTTTTTCAACACATTTTCCTTCAAGCGTTCCGGCGTCAAACATCAGGTAGCTGGGCATCGAAGGGGGAGTTATGAAATTCCTGCTTATGTCCGACTTCAGAAGTAGATGAAAAAGGACTTGGTTGGCCATGAATCCGGCCGCCATTGGCGGATTAGTCGCGATTATGGAAGCTCTTATTTCCACAAAAAGGCGCTTTTTTAATTCAGCCACCGTGCTGTACTTTTCCGTGTCGGTTGAATATTCTGGCAATTCCGGCGCTGCTATTCGAAGCATGAGATTCATTATGTTTCGAATTTCGTCTTTTGTGGCGGTTCCGTTTTGGATTTTGTCTTGAAATTTTTTTGCCTGCGCATATTCCAATTCCAAAACTTCGCTGATGTGCATTCCGTCATGGGTAAATTTTGTGCAATAAACTCTATGTCCGGCGGTGGAGCAGTTCAATATCAGCGCCCGCACTTGTTTTGCGACATTATGAAGCAGTATTCTGGAGCCAATTGCCCAAAATTCTATTTCATCGCATACAACATCGCAGCCGGCGACAAAATGTTCGGCAGTGTTTTCATTGATGCCTTCCGGATAGACGACGATTTTTGTATCACTGGCGATAGCTCTCAGCATTTTTGCCGTTTCAAAAGCTTTTGATTTGCCGACTGTTGTCATCGTCGCCGCAAATTGGCGATTTAAATTTGAAATGTCAAACACTTCAGTGTCGGCAATGCGAACTTCTCCGACACCCAGCCTGATCAGTGTAGCCGCAACAAGTCCGCCCATGCCGCCGCAACCGGCAATTCCGACAACTGAATTTTTGATTTTTTCCTGCTCCTTTCTGGTTATCCAGCCAATGTTTCTATCTGTTCTCTCGTTGTAATAATCTTGAGAGAAATTTTTAGGCATTAATGCATGGATGCTTTCAGCATCGGGGTTTTCAGGCAGATCATGTCTGCTTGTGATTTTCAATTCTTTTTTCATTTTTCTGTTTTTTAGTTTTTGTTAAATAACTCATCTGAGTAGATGATATTCAAACGGCGGTAAATGATTCCTAAACAAAAATTAAAACAGTTTTTATTTAATTGACGCCAAAACGATAGCCGCGCTTTGGTACAGTATGAATGAAGACATATCCGTCATTTTCAAGTTTTTTGCGCAGAAGACGTATGTGCGTGTCGACAGTATTGGTAAAAGGATCGGTATTCATGTCCCAGACATGTTCCAATATCATTTCACGCGAGACCACGATGCCGTTATTTCTGGCCAAGTATTCAAGCAGGGCAAATTCCTTATTTCTGAAACTTATCGTCTTCCTGTTTAGAGTCACCGCATATCTCCTAGTATCGATGATTAGATCGCCGATTTTTAAAATGTCGCCACTCAAGACTTCGCCGCGGCGAGTCAGCGCTCTAAGACGCACGATAAGCTCGCGGAGCGAAAAAGGCTTTGTCATATAGTCGTCGCAGATTGAGAGCATGTCGACTTTGATATCCATATTCCGCTCGACAGAAAGCACGAGGATTGGGATTGAAGGCTTCTTTTTTCTTATTAAATTTGAAATTTCACTGCCAAGCATATCTGGCAGATGAAAATCTAAAATAATGACATCATATGTGTTTTGATGGGCGAGCTCAATTCCGGCTTCTCCTGTGTTTGCCGTATCGACAATGCACAGCTCAGACTCCAGTCCTTTCTTTAAAAAATTTGAAATTCCTATTTCGTCTTCAATAATGAGTATTTTCATAAGCTCTATGATTATATCAAGTTTATTTCTATTTTAGAAATTATTTAATTCATTTTTTGTATTATTGCAGCGAATAAGTAACTTTAAAAAATATATAAAAATGCTCGCTGTAATAACTTACAATCCTTTTCCGCCATACGAGAGGGGGATAATTGAAATCAATGGCAAAAAAGCCTTGATTTTGCCGGAAACTTTTAAGCCAAAATCGCCGGCCAGTGTCTTGCCGTCTGATTCAAATTGGCAAATGCTCATACAACATAAAGACCAGCTTGAAAAAGCGGTCATATTTGCCGGCAAGAAAACATCAGGAGCTTTGGAAATAATCGATCTGGCTTGTCAAAGTTTCCACGACAAGAAAAAGATCCTCTATTTCGTTCTTTGCTGGCATGAGCTTTCAGAAAAAGTTGAAAAGCTTAATGCTTTCGGGGTTCATGAAAATCAATATATAACTTTCAAAGACGGTTGCCTGCCTTGCAGAGAAGATGTCATTTTAAGAGGTCTTTTGCATGATTATTTCATTGACAATGATCAAAATAATAAAAACCACCATTTTTAAATGGTGGTTTTTTACTAAAATTATTTTTAATAAAAAGTTTAATTTTATTTTACCATTTTAATGGTTATAATCAGATATTGGCAAGGTTTAAAAATTACTCTTTTAATTAATTTGTTTTTTATGAAAAATGTGAATTTTATAGATTATATAATAGAAAAAATTTCCAATCTCAGCAATAAATATAAATATTTTCAAATAATTGCTTTTTTTATAATCATCTCTCCTATTTTGACTACAGCTTTATTTGGAATGTATTTGTCGAACAAGGAAGGCGTCCGCACTGCCAGTAATGGCAGGAAAGAAATCGCTTCTTTTGCCGCTCAGAATATCAGCTCTAATTTTGACAGGCTGGTCTCCATAGGCATTTCTCAGACAACTAGGCAACTAGTCATTGAATACATAAAACAAGATAAATGGAGAGAAGCAGCCAATCTTTTATCTAATGTGCCGAATAATTTTATTGACATTGAAAGAATTTTTTTGACCAATAAAGCAGGCGTAGAGATGGCAGATTATCCGGAATTATCAGGAGTTGTAGGAGTTGATTTTTCAGGCCGGGATTGGTACAGGGGGGTGAGCCGCAATTGGCAGCCATATGTTTCCGGGGTATATCGCAGGGCTGCTCTTCCTCAATACAATGTTTTGGCAATTGCCTTGCCTGTGAAAAACGAAAAACAGGAAGTCCTTGCGATATTGGTTATACAAGTCAAGACAGAATCTCTGATGGATTGGGCGCCGTCTTCTTTATCCGGCTCCGGTTTTATTTATATTACAGACCAATATGGAAATATTGCTTATCATCCCAAATATCCAACCCAGGGAGATGTGGTAAGTTATGCTGATGTGCCGACGGTAAAAAAAGCTTTGTCCGGACAGGGCGGCATAGAGGTTGCTTATAATCAAATCGAAAATACAGAAAGATTGAGTGCTTATCATCCTGTTCCAAAATATAATTGGACCGTTGTTTATACCGAGCCTTTAAGCACGGTTTTCATGGTTAAAAATATGGAATTGACCTATTTAGGTTTGATATACGGAATTATTTTGATTTTTGGCTGTTTTGTGATTTTTATTGTTTTGAGAAGTTTAGATCTTTTGTTTAATTCAAAGGAGCTTCAAAAAATATACCTTGAAAGCATTGGCGACGGAGTAGTGGCGATAGACCGTTATTGGAATATTATCCTTTGGAATAAGGCTGCTGCAAATTTGACCGGTTGGACCAAAGAAGAGGCTATTGGTAGAAATTTCAGAGATGTCTTGAAAATATATCGAGAATCTGATCGCCAAGAAAACATTGCTTTTATTGAAGAGGCGATCCTTTATGGACGGACCGGTTTTATGCAAAATCATACATTTCTTATCAGAAAAGATGAAAAAGAAATGCCGATTGGAGATTCAGCTGCTCCAATTTTTGACAGAAGCGGCAGGGTCACAGGCGCCATTATAATCTTTAGGGATGTGACAGAAGAAAAAGAAACCATGTCTTTCCGGTCCGATTTTGCTTATGCTTCGCACCAGTTTAATACTCCCACCACCAAGACTCTTTGGCTTCTGGAGAGCGCCATGGAAGAAACCGATCTGCTGAAAGTTAAAGAGAAAATTAAGATCGCTCACAAGTCAGCCCTTTCTATTCAGAAATTATCGTCTCAGCTTCTGGCTATATCTGAAATTGATCAAAAAGTTATAATTCCACAGATGGAGAACTTTAAATTGACCGATCTTTTTGAAAAAATCCTGAGGAATTTTGATGGTGGCATAAAATTGGCCGGCATTAAGATGGAAGTCAGTCCGATTTCAGCTATTGCAGGAATTAAAACCGATCAAAAATTATTCAATGGAGCAATGTTTGAAATTATTGATAATGCTTATAAGTACAACAAGCCCAACGGCCAGATTTCTGTGAAAATTGAAATTCAGGACAGGGGCATTCTTGTTACTGTTTCCGATACGGGCATAGGCATACTGGAAGATCAGCAATCTTTAATCTTCACAAAGTTTTTTCGAGGAAATAATTTTGATACCACAGAAATTATCGGCGCCGGCCTCGGCCTTTTCACTGCCAAGGAATATATTCAGCTCCTGAATGGCAAGATTTGGTTTAGGTCAGAAAGCGGAAAAGGCTCGACTTTCTTCGTGCAAATTCCTTTGGCGTAATTTGCCCATGTTTTTTTAGTATTTTAATTATTTTTAATAAAAAGTTTAATTTTATTTTATTGTTTAAATGTTGTAATTCATATTATTACAACAAAATAGGATTTAAAAAATAAATAATATATGAAATTTTTCAAAAAACTTACCCTAGCGCAAAAATTTACCATGTGGGCTGTGCCAATAGCCGCTCTTATTTGCGGACTCGTTTTGTACATGTATAACTCCATAAATGCTCTGGATCAGCTGGCTAAAGAAAAAGATAAGATAGTTTCGGCGACAAATGGCGTATATTTGCTGGATATCGACGATCTTCGCATAATTAAAATGCTCAATGACTATATTTATTTTCACAATCAGCAAAATCTAGATGTCATAAATGAAATTCGCTCTACTCGGCCCGGAAACTTGAAAAATTTGCATGAAATTGTTGATTCGCCTGAAGTTATCCGCAATATAAGCGCGTATGAAGCGTCTCTGCCTGCTAGGATTGCCGTTGCAGATAAAATTATTGCAGTTATCAAGTCCGGCGGTTCAGAGAATGATCTTAAAGCTTTGCTAAAAGAACGCTCTGATCTGGATAAACAGACGCGTATTTATGTCAACTCAATGGTTGACCTGGAGAAAAAGGAATTAACTCATGTCCTTGAAGAGAGCGTTGACGCTCGGCGCTCAATAAAAAACAATGCAATAATTTTCTCCGGAGTTATGATTGTTGCGCTGCTCACAGCTCTCTTTGCCCTTTACAGGACTGTGGTGATAACGATCAGGGAGGCAACTGCAAAGATTCTTTATTTTTCAAATTTGCTGGCGAGCGCCAGCCAACAGACTTCAGCCGCTTCCCAGCAAAATTCTTCCGTTGCCGGGCAAGTTTCTGCCGGCGCTACACAGCAATCACGCCAGGCCGAAGAAATTTCAAAATCAGTTTCCGAGATGGCGACCGCTATCCGACAAATGGCTTCAGTTGCCCAAGAAGTTGCCGCCATATCCTCTGAAACATCAGTTTCTGCCCAGGAAGCCGGAGAGAGTACTGAAAAAATCAGCAAAATCATAGAGACCATAACCAGCATTGCCGAACAGACCAATCTTTTGGCGCTCAATGCCGCCATTGAAGCAGCTCGAGCCGGAGATGCTGGCCGCGGCTTTGCGGTGGTGGCTGATGAAGTTAGAAAATTGGCCGAGAGTTCGGCTCATTCAGCTGAGGAGATAAAAGAAGTGGTTGGAGAGGTCAGTGGCCGGGTTATTGGTACAGTTTCAGCGGTTCAGAAAGTTTCCGCAAAAATTCAGGAAGTTTCAGCCGGCATAGAACAGCAGGCTGCTTCGGTCCAGCAAATCGCCAAAACCATGGATTCGATCGCCGCCGTAGCTGAACAAAATTCTTCCGGATCTCAGCAATTGTCGGCCTCCAGCCAGCAGCTTAGTTCTGCAAACCAGCAAGTCGCCGCTTCGGCCGAACAATTGCTGGGCCTATCAGACGATCTCAGCAAGCTTGCCGGCGGATCAAAAGAAGACAAGATCGAAGTCTTGCCAGAAGAAAGATTAATCCCCAAGCAGCGGCCAGCAGGCGCAAAAAAGAATTCATGAAAGAGGAATTAGAAAAAACCATATTAAAAGTTGCCGGTGAATTCCAGTCGGAAGGTAAAAAAGAAGAGGAGCTTGTCCAGCTTGTGATTCTCGAAGTCGACAAGGAAGAATATGCCGTGCCGATAGCCGATGCGAGCGAGATTGTTAAGATTTCAAATGTCACTCCGATTCCCGGAGTTCCAGAATTTATTCGGGGGATTTTAAATTTAAGGGGCAAAGTTGTCGTGGTGATTGATTTAGAAAATCGATTTAATCTAACCAGAGAGCAACCTTCCCCGACAAGGCACATTGTCATCGTTGAGCTTGGTGAAAATACTTTTGGCGTTATCGTAGACAAGGTGACGGAGGTTATCAAGGTGCCAAAAACACAAATTCAACCTCCTCCGTCTTTGGTTTCTTCAAAGATTCATGCCGATTATGTGAAAGGCGTGATAGTTTTGCCTAGCCATAAGGTTTCTGTTTCCAGCGAAGAGGATAAGTGGTTAACTAACGAATCGAGGCTGCTCATTTTACTTGATCTGCCGAAGCTTTTGCGGGAAAAAGAATTGTTGCAGATCGGCCAGGCAATTCAAGAAGCAAACATTAAAAGCAATAATTGATTATTTAATTTATGAATACAAACATTAAGATTTTGATTTCCGACGATTCAGTTTTTATGAGAAAAATACTGAGAGGCATAATTGAAGAAGCTGGCTTCTCTCAGGTTTTTGAGTGCGGCAATGGAAAGGAATGCTTGGAAAAATACGAAGCCGAAAAACCGGATCTGATCTTGTTGGACCTTATTATGCCGCAAATGGACGGTCTCGAGGTTCTTAAGAAAATCGGCAGAGAAGCAAAAATATTGGTCATTTCTTCAGTAGGCCAGGATAAAATAATTGAAGATGCGAAAAAATTCGGCGCAAAGGGTTATTTATTAAAACCTTTTGAAGATAAAAAAGTTTTAGAGGAAATTAAAAAAGTTATCGGCTAATTCAAATATAAAAAAGATGAATAAAGTTAAAAAGATCAGAGTCCTGGTTGCTGATGACAGTTTCTTTACGAGAAAAATACTTCGTGAGATTTTGAATTCTGATCCAAGCATTGAAATCGTTGGAGAAGCAAAAGACGGAATAGAAGCTGTTGAAAAAGCTTTAATGTTGAGGCCGGATGTGGTCACCATGGATCACAATATGCCCAAAGTAAACGGCGTTATCGCAACACGGATGATACTGGAGACAGATCCTTCTTGCGCGATTGTCATGCTGTCCGCTTATACAAGAGACGGCGCGGAAGAGACCATGGAAAGCTTGCGAGCCGGGGCTGTGGATTTTATTGCCAAGCCGACAAGCGAAATAGCCATGGATTTGGACAAGGTTCAGAAAGATATTTTATCCAAAATCAAGGCGGCCGCCCACGCCAGGGTTATTAAATACAAAGATCTCAACACTCAGCCGATAAAAACCAAAATAAAGCTTCATGGCTCGGCGCCATTTAAAATCGTGATAATAGGGTCTTCGACGGGCGGACCGCCTATTCTTGAAAATATTTTTTCTGAATTGCCCAGAGATCTCCGGGCTGGATTTTTGGTGGTCCAGCATATGCCCAAAAAATTCACAAAAAGCCTGGCTGACCGCTTAAACAAATCCTCTAATCTTGAAATAAAAGAAGCGGAAGAAGGTGATGTCATCAAACAGGGATTGGTTTTGATTGCGCCGGGAGATTTTCATATGGAAATAAAAAAAGTTCCAAAAGATGTTGCCCAAAGAGCCATACATCTTACAGAAGACCCGCCGGTTTTGAGCCTGCGTCCATCGATAAATGTCACCCTTAATTCTGCGGCCAAGTTTTATGAAGAAGCGGTCATAGGCATTATTCTTACCGGCATGGGGGAAGACGGCAAAATAGGCATGAAATCCATAAAGGACGCCGGCGGACATGTTATTGCTCAAGATCCGGAGACGACGGTTATCGATTCTATGCCGAAAGCTGTTATTGATGCCGGTTTGGCGGACGAAATTTTGAATCCAGAAAGAATTGTTCAAAGAATCATCGAACTAACTTCTTGATCTTTTAATATGATTAACCTAAAAAAATTCAAAGATATATACATATCTGAAACCAAAGAGCTTTTGGAAAAAATCGATGCCGGAATTTTAGCGCTCGAAAAAAACCCAAAAGATAAAGATTTGCTCGATGAGCTGATGCGTTTTTCGCATACGATGAAAAGTTCGGCGGCCACCATGGGCTATAAAAACATGTCGAGCCTGACTCATGCAATGGAAGATGTATTTGATGGGGCTCGCAGGGGCGATTTTGAAATAACGACAAAAAATATAGATATATTTTTGAAATCTGTCGATAGTTTGGAAAAATCTCTTGTTTCCATAAATAAATCAGGCAATGAAATTGATCTCGATCAAATAACCAATGAAATTAAAGAATCAATAAATGCCTTCTCCGCCAAGTCTAAGCAAGGCAGAAAGGCTATTGACGAAACTGTCGAAATAAAAAATATTTATGCTCCGGCGGAGCAGGAAAAAATCACGCATATCAAAGTTCCGGTCGAAAGACTCGACGCGCTTCTAAGCCTCGCGGAGGAGCTTGTTGCTGACAAAATGAAAATTGAGCGTTTTGAAAACATGAATCGAGATTTAAAAGAAGCCGTCAATCATTTTTCGCGGCTGGTTGGGGATATAAGGTATCAAGTCATGCAAGCCAGACTTTTGCCGGTCGAGCAGATATTTATACGTTTTCCCAGAATGGTTAGGGATTTGTCGCAATCCGAAGGAAAGAAGATTGATTTTGAAATAAGCGGCGGCGAGCTCGAACTCGATCGGACGATAGTAGACAAGCTGGGCGAGCCGCTGGTTCATCTTATTCGCAATGCAGTTGAGCATGGCATAGCGCAAAATGGAAAAATTTACCTCAAAGCTCTCCGGCAAAAGGAATACGCGGTTATTGTAGTGGAAGATGACGGCAAGGGAATTGATTTTGAGAAAGTTAAGCAAGTTGCAGTCAAAAAGAATATTATCACTCCCGAGGAAGCTTTATTGCTTGAAAAGAAAGAAATTATGAATTTATTATTTCATCCTCATATGTCTACCAAGGATTATGTGACTGAAGTCTCTGGCCGCGGCGTCGGCTTGAGTGTGGTAAAAAATTTTGCTGATCAGATCGGAGGCCGGGTGATCATTGATTCTCCAATAAAAGGAGATAGCGGCACTCGCTTCACATTGGAGCTCCCGCTGACTCTGGCAATAATCAATGCTCTATTGGTTAATGTTAAAGAATCTTCTTTTGCCATACCATTTTCAAATATTGATAGATCGGTCTTGATCAGAGGCGATGATGTAAGAAGCATGGGAGATCAAGATGTCGCTGTTATTGATGCTAATCATGTGCCGCTCGTCCGATTGGAAAATATTTTTAACTTAAATTTAAATGGAAAAAAACCGGAAGGACTTGGAAGCAAGATTGCAGTTTTAGTTGAACATGAAAGAGAGGTTGCGGGCTTGGTCGTAGATAAATTGTTGGGCGAGCAGGAAATCATTATCAAGCCATTGCCAGAGATTTTAAGAGGCATCAAGGGTTTTTCGGGCGTAACCATTTTAGGCGATGGCCAGACAACGCTGGTCTTGGATATCAAAAGCTTATTAGAAGATTCAAAAAAATAATTAGAATAATATAAAAAATATTATGGAAAATAAATTAAATTCATTGGAAAAAGATCAATTGGTGGAAATCATTAATATCGGAGCAAGCCACGCTTCAAATGCCCTGTCTAAGATGATAGGCAAGACTGTCATGGTTAATGTGCCGGACGGATTTGTCGACAGGGTGGAAAAAATATCAAGTTTTATCGGTGAATCTGAAAATACTATGACCGTGGTATTGCTTAGGGTTTTGGGCGATATCTCGGGTACTGCTTTTTTGGTTTTCCCCCCGGAAAGTGCCATGAAGCTCGCTAAATTTCTAACAAAAAGCGAAAAAAACAGACTGGCCCTGGATGAACTTGATCGTTCGGCTCTTCGTGAGGTTGGCAATATATTGCTTGGCGCTTCGCTTGCGACGCTTTCAAATTTTTTGAATATGAATATTGTGCAATCAGTTCCAGACATTGCGACAGACATGCTTGGCTCAGTCATCGATTCTTTGGTGGCTGAGATGGGAGAGGTTTCAGATATAATTCTCGGCTTTAAGGTCAACCTTGAGGTCTTGGGCGACGACAAGCCAAAAGAAGAAGATTTTAATCTTCAGATTTTCTTTATTTTTGACCCTAAGGCGACAGGAAAAATTTTGGAAAAAGTAAAAGACAAGATTCATGATGCCTAAGATTGTAAATATAAATATGAATGAAATGGCTGTTGGACATAGCGGCATGCATATTAGGACGGGAAGCGTCGGATCTTGCGTAGTCATTGTTCTTTATGATGGAATAGCTAAAGTTGGCGGCATGGCCCATGCAATGTTGCCGTCGAGAATTCAGCAGGAAGATTTTTTTGAAGCAAGAGAATGGCCGCATGAATTGCCGGCTAAATATGCCAGCGAAGCGGTAGATAGGCTAATGGAGGCTATTCTAAAAATAGGCGGAGAGAAGCACAGGATTGAGGCAAAACTTGTCGGCGGGGCAAAGATGTTTCAAGTCCTTGGCGGCGGGCCGGATGCAATCGGATATCAAAATATTGCCGCCGCAAAAAAACGGCTGGAAGAACTTGGTATCCAAATAAAGAGCCAGGATATCGGGGGAACGGTTGGAAAAAATGTGGAGCTAAGTCTTGAAAACGGCCTTGTTGAAGTTTCCACAAAAATATAAATATTTACAAATAATAACTTAAGGAAAAATGAATCAAACATCAAAAAATACTCAACACTCAATTACTTATGAAATATCGCTTATCGACTCTCTGTTGGAAAGCCTGACTGACGGCGTGGTTCTTTTCGATAAAAATAAAAAAATCATTTTGACCAATCCGTCTATTTCCAGGATGACCGGCTTGCCTCGGGAAGGGTTTGATCTTTCTGAACTCACTCAGCTTTTTGAAAAAGGTTTTTTGGATTTTGATCTTTCTGCCAGCCAAGTTATTGAAAACAATGAAACGATTCATATTCCGGAGATCAAGCTTTTCCGATTTTTTTACGAAATTTTTATTTCACCGGTAGTAAATAGCGAAAATGAAGTCGTCGGCGGAGTTATTATTCTGCACGATGTCTCTTATTATCAAATTCAAAAAGATCTGCTTGAGAGCGCCGGCGACGGGGTTGTTGCTGTTGATAAAAATTTTACCATCACTTTTTTCAACAGGGCCGCCGGCTTAATATCCGGCTGGTCTCCCTCGGAAGTTATTGGCCGGCCTCTTCGCGATGTTGCAAAATTTATTCGCGAAAGCGATAGAATGGAGGATATAACATTCATTCAAGAAACCATGTTTTATGGCGAAATTCGCCATATGAAAGAGCACACTCTTCTTATAACCAAAGACGGCAGAGATGTAAATGTGGCAGATACGGCCGCTCCGATTTTTGATTCAAGCCGTGAAGTGGTCGGATCTATTATTATATTTCGCGATGCCTCAAAAGAACTTGAAGAAAATAGGCTGCGATCTGATTTTGCTTATGCTTCTCATCAGCTCAATACGCCGGTGGCCAAGGCTCTTTGGAGCATTGAAGCTGCAATTGATGAAAATGATTGCGTAAAAATCAAAGAGAAATTGGAGACCGCCTATCAGGCTATAAAAAGCACGAAAAAACTTGTCAGCCAATTATTTTTGGTTTCAAAGATTGATCAGAAAAATATCATACCAAATTTAAAAAGCGCAAAAATAAGCTCTTTATTGGATGAGGCCTTGGTTTCTATGAAGAACATATCCGAGCAGATGAATGTATCAATAAAGACTGAAGGTTTTTCTGATCTTCCTGAAATAAAAACAGACACCGATCTTTTAAGGCAGGTTTTTGTGGAAATCATAGATAATTCCATTTCTTATAATAATTTAGGCGGCCAGATTTTTATCAAAGCTTTGCCTGATGGTAAAAACGGATTAGTTTTTTCAGTTGAAGATAGCGGTATTGGGATTCTAGACGAACAAAAAAGCCTGATCTTTACCAAGTTCTTCCGTGGCAGTAATTTTGATACGACCGATATTGTTGGCGCCGGCCTGGGTCTTTTTATTGCCAGGGAGTATATCAGACTGCTTGGCGGCAGGATTTGGTTTGAGTCTGAAAAAGGCAGGACAGTTTTTTATGTCTCGCTGCCTTTGCAATAAACTATTTCCATTTTTTTATCGTTTCAGAAACTAATTTCACAACTTCCTTATCGAACATTGAAGGTATTATATTTGCGGGCGATAAATCTAAGACATGTTTTGCTAGCGTTTTCGCAATATCCATAAACATTTCTATTTTAAATTGGGCAATATTTGCTTCGAGCATGCCTTTGAATGCGCCTGGGAAGACCAGGGAATTATTAATTTGATTTGGAAAATCGCTCCGGCCGGTTGCGACTACATAAGCGCCGGCAGATATTGCTTCCTCTGGCATGATTTCCGGAGTCGGATTGGCCAAAGCAAAGATGATCGGTTTTTCCGCCATCGAGCGGATCATTTCACCGGTCAGCACTCCGGGCTTGGATAAGCCGATGAAGACATTGGCGTTTTTTATTGCATCTGCCAAAGAACCTTCTTTTGGTTTAATTAAACTTTCTTTCAATAATTCTTTCTTTTCAATCGAAAGATCTGTTCGGTCAGGATGAATGATTCCTTTGCTGTCTAAGTAAGTAATATTTTTTACGCCGTATTTGATCAGTAATCTGGCTGTCGCCACTCCGGCTGCGCCGACGCCGCTCATCACGATCCGCGCCTCTTCTTTTTTTAAATCCGCCAATTTCAGAGCATTGATCATGGCCGCCAAGGTTACGGTCGCCGCGCCCCATTGATCGTCGTGCATGACGGGGATATTCAATTCTTTCCTTAAGCGTTCTTCAATCTCAAAGCATTTTGGTCCGGCAATGTCTTCTAAATTTATTCCGCCGAAAACCGGAGCGATTTGTTTGACCGCTTTAATGATTTCTTCCGTATCTTGCGTATCGAGACAAATAGGAAAGGCGTCGATATCGGCGAATTCTTTAAAGATTGCCGCTTTGCCCTCCATGACAGGGATCGCGGCCAAGGCGCCCAAATTGCCGAGGCCGAGTATTGCCGAGCCGTCGGTCACTATGGCGACCGTATTTCTTTTTAATGTATAAAGCCGGGCGAGTGATGGATCGCGGGCGATTTCTCTCGAGACTTCGGCCACGCCCGGACTGTATGCCAAAGATAAAGCCTCTCGCGAATCGAGCCTGATCTTGCTTTTTGTTTCAAGCTTGCCACGATGCTTTTCGTGTAACTCCAACGCTTTTTTGTAGATATCGTCGTTCATGGCTTCATTATAGCAATTTATGTTACAATCAAACTATTATTTTTTTATGATCAATTTTGACGATTTTCAAAAATTGGATATTCGGATCGGGGAAATCTTGGAGGCGGAAATCGTCCCCGAGGCTGATCGGCTGCTCAAATTCAAAGTCGATCTCGGCACTCTAAAAGACGCAGAGGGAATAGAGGCAAGAAATATCGTCCAAATTGTTTCCGGCGTTCGGGAACATTATGCTGACCCGTCTATTCTTATCGGCAAGCAAGTTCCAGTTTTGACCAATCTCGCACCTCGCGAAATCAAAGGCATATTGAGTCAAGGCATGATTTTGTATGTGGTAGGTTTGCCGGGAGAGAAGAATGATCTCGAAAACTTTACCACTCTCGAACCTTTCAAAAAAGTCCCGCCGGGTTCGATCGTCAGATAATAAATGAAAAAGCCCCGCATTTTGCGGGGCTCAAATGTTTGAGAAAGCAATTAGATTCTTTCAACTTTTCTAAAAGTATGATTTTTCATTCTTGTTTTGCTGAGTTCTCTGTTTTTTCTTATAATTTTGTTTATTTGCCGGTTGATGTTTGGAATAAAATAATTTCTTTTAATGTCTGCCGTTTCGATGTGTGGCTTTATTTCTTTTAATTCCTGCAGAGATTTTATTATTTCCATGTCGCGCCTTTTTATAATTTCTTCCAGAGCGATTTTTTTAGGTTTTTTATCTAAGACCATAACTTCTTCGGCGTATATGTCTATCACAACTGGTTGAATTTTTTCTGAATGTTGCAAAGCGATTATTACCATGCACGACATGCGCCCCGGGTTGGCTAAAATTATTACTGTTCTCATAACTCTTAATTTTTAAATGAACTAAATTGTCCGGTTAATACTGAATTTATTGCCTGAAAAGATTATCACGAATATATTGACAAGTCAAGTCATATA
>CAZUZG010000007.1:0-24662 GCA_964624665.1 uncultured Candidatus Saccharibacteria bacterium
TAGTAATTTGTATTAGCTAAAGGCTCATATTGAGTATTTAGAAAAAAGCAAAAATAAAAACCCCGATTTGGTTCGGGGTTTTTTGTTAGGATAATCTTTTTCTCATGTTTTCGTAGGTTTCTCTGTTCAGAATAATAGATCCTGTTCCTATTGCAATAAGAAATCCAAAAGTAAGCATTGCTATCGCTGGCGCCATGGTTAAAAGTTTTTGAAGGTTAGTAAAAGGACATTTGTATTAAAAATACTATAAACTAAAACTTAGGAATTGGCAAGGGCTTGCTATTGGAGTGGGGTAGGAGTTTGCGGCTGGAAATTTTTATCCAATTTTACCAATTCTTTCCTGGTTTTAAGAATGCCGGTTTTGTCGAGCTTGATTTCGACCATTAAGCCTTGCATGGTCTCTTTGGAAAAAGCCTGATCGAAAATAAAATTGCCCAAACTATACATGATATAGCCGTCTTCGTATTCTTCCGTATCTTGAATGACATGCGGATGCGTGCCGACGATGATCTTGGCGCCTTTGTCTATCGATAGGTGAGCCAAGTATTTTTGCCGAACAGTCGGCTTCTGATATTCTTCGCCCCAGTGAAAGGAAACGATCAAAGCATCGACTTCTCTGGAAGCGTTTTCTATGATTTCCGGCAGTCGGGGATTACTAGCCAGAAGGATGCCGGAAGAATTTGTTCTTGCTTCCATAGATTCCGGTCCGACATCTGAGAAGCCCAAGAAGCCAATTTTCAAGCCATTCTTTTCGATGATTTTCGGCCTTTCGGCTTCGTTGGAATTTATACCACCGCCGACAGCCAGAATATTATTTTCCTTAAGCCTTGCGAGCGTGTCGTCAAATGCCGGACGGCCCCAATCGCCGATATGATTGTTGGCAATCGATAGGGCATCAAAGCCGGCGTCTTTCAGGGCGATCAAAGATTCAGGCGCCATTCTGAAGGAATACAAATTTTGCAAATCTCGGCCCTTGTCGGAGAGCGGGCCTTCCAAATTGCCAAAAGCAATATCGGCGCTAGCGATTAGGCTCAGGTTTTTAAAGAGGGCTTTATAATCGTTTCCAAGATTTTTATTCACAGATTTTCTGACTCCGCGGTCAAGCATGATATCGCCGACGAAAGTCAGATCGACCCAGTCTTTTATGGTCAGCTCATTTCTTTTTTCGATTGGCACAAAAGAAAGAGCTTTGTCTTTTTCGCCGTAATAAAGATTTTGCTTTGCATAATTGACCAAAGCCAAAGTGTCGTGAAATCGGTCTTGGCTGCGGAGGGTGATGATGCCGATATTGCGTCCAGCGCCGTCTTTGGTAATCGGCACATTAAATAATGCCACGCCGGTTTTTTGGGCGCTGTCGGTAAAACCGCTTTTGCCTCCGAGGTAATTTTTCTGGGTGATGAGCTTATTGTTGTTGAACCAAACATGCCGGCCGAGATCGGCTTTTGGCTTTTGGGTTATTTCAAAAATTTGACCGTCTTTTTCTTTTATATATTTGGCCAACTTAAACAAGTCTGAAACTGTCGAGACATTTTTAGCTGAGAGGCCGGAAGGGTCGTCGTAAAAAGTATTTTTCATGCCAAGCTCGCGGGCTTTTTCATTCATTTCGTTCAGGAATTTGTCGCGGTCGACATATGAGGCCAAGACTTCCGCCGTGTCATTGCTCGATTCTAAAAGCAGGGGATAAAGCAGGTCTGAAATTTTTAATTTCTCGCCGAGCGACAAGTTGCCACTTTCGCCGTAAGTGTTCAAAGATTTTTTGGAAACTTTTGCCATGTCTTCAGAATTGAATGATTCAAGAGAGACTAGCGAGGTCATCAATTTTGAAACCGAGGCGATCGGCAGGGCTTTGTCGGGATTCTTTTCCAAAAGTATTTCTCCGGTGTCTATGTCGCCGATGAGGTAGGCTTCCGCGCCGATTTTCGGCTCGAGCTTCGGATTTTTGATAAAATAGCCGATCTTATTTTCCTTCGCCTCGCCAGAACCTATGGCGTCGGCGGGTTGTGTATTTTCTATTGCGCTCGCAGTTTGATTTTTAACATGCGAATAGATCAGCTTGCCGCCGTTTACAAAAAAGGCAGAGATTAAAATTCCGGAAACGATGGATGCTGAGGTGAAAATGAAATATCTAAAAATTTTCTTAGACGAGGACATAATCGATAACTTTTTTAGCCAGATTGGCGTCGCGGACTTTGATCTTGAGCTTGTCGCCGATTCGGAATTTCTTGTGGGTTTTTTGTCCTACGACGGCCATTTCTTTTTCATTCAGTTCGAAATAATCATCGCCCAAATCTTTCAGGCGGATCATGCCTTCGCATTTAGTTTCTTTTTCTTCGACGAAGACGCCCCATTCGGAGACGCCGGTGATGACGCCGTCATAAGTCTGGCCGATTCTCATCGACATGTATTCGACCTGCTTGTATTTGATCGAAGCCCTTTCCGCTTCCGACGCTTCTTTTTCCCTTTGGGATGAATAGGTCGAAATCATGTCATATTCATGGGAGAATTCAGGGCTGATTTCTTTGCCATGAAGGAAATCCTGGAGCAGGCGATGAACGACAACATCGGGATAGCGGCGGATCGGGGAAGTGAAATGAGTGTAGTATTCAAAAGCCAGGCCGTAATGTCCGATATTTTTGGTCGAGTAGATCGCTTTGGCCATGCTTCGGATGACGGCGGTTTGAATCGTGTCTTTTTCCTCTTTGCCCTCCAAGCTTTCCAGGAGTTTGTTTAAAGAATAAGAAGACACAGAATCGCCCTGCATTTTGAGCGGATAGCCCAATTTTTTCAAAAAGTTTATGAGGTCGGCAATGCGGTCTTTGTCCGGCTCGTCGTGGATGCGATAGACGAAAACTTTATCATTGCCCTTGGAAATAAATTCAGCGACTCTTTGATTGGCGAGCAGCATGAATTCCTCGATCAGCTTGTTGGTGTCGCCGCGGATTTTTTTATAGACTTCGATCGGCACGCCATTTGGGTCGAGTTTAAATTTGACCTCTTCTTGCTCCATTGAGATCGCGCCCTTCTCGAAACGCTTGGCAGTCAGCTTTTTGGCGATATTATTTAATGTCTCGAGTTCATATTGATATGGGCCGGCTTTGTCATCCAAAACTTTTTGCGCGCCTTCGTAGGTAAAACGCTTTACCGAATGGATGATCGTTTTGCCGAACCACTCCTTTAGAACATCGCCATTTTTATTCATTTCAAAAATAGCGCTCATTGTCAGCTTGTCCTCGTCCGGTTTCAAGCTGCAGAGGTCGTTGGAAATCGCTTCCGGCAACATCGGTATCGTCCGATCGACTAGATATACGGAAGTGCCGCGCTTTATCGCTTCTTTGTCTAAATAACTGCTGGGTGTCACATAATGCGAGACATCCGCAATATGAATTCCGATTTCAAAATTGTTGTTCGGCAATTCCTGGAAGGAGAGGGCGTCGTCGAAATCTTTGGCGTCTTCCGGGTCGATTGTAAAAGTCGTGATGCCTCTCAAATCTCGGCGCTTTTTTACTTCTTCCGGCGTGACATGATTTGTCTTTTCCAAGTCGTTGGCCTCTTTTTCGACTTCTTCCGGAAAACCGCTGACAAAGCCTTTCTCCAGGGCGATTGCCTGCATTTCGGCTTCATTTTCTCTCGGCATGCCTAGGACTTTTGTGATTTCGCCGGTCGGCGCTTTTTCCGGATTCGGCCAGTCTGTAATAATACCGAAAACTTTTTGGCCGACTTTGGCTCCGCCAAGCTTGTCTTTGGGGATAATGATATCGGTATACATTTTAATATCGCTCGGCACCAGAAAATACACCCCGTTTTCTTGTTCCAAGACGCCGGAAAAGCCCGCCTTGGATCGCATGATGATTTCCAAGACTTCGCCCTGCATAGGTTTATTTTCTTTTTCCGGCAATAATCGGATTTTTACCATGTCGCCCTGCAAGGCCCGGTTCAGGTGTTCATGGCTCACTTCGACGCTGTCTTTCATCTCCTTATTTCTGACATAGCCCATGCCTTTGCCGGAAATGGAGATAGTCCCTTCGATAATTTGGCCGTTTTTATCGGCTTTTATTTCCTCTTCTGTATTCATTAAGATATACTCTAGCACAGTTTTTAAAAACCGCTCAAAGTATTTTGATTTGACCAATTTGATCTATTTTGTTACTATGGCTGATATGTTAATGATAAGACTACAAAGAGTTGGCAGAAAGAACGACCCCGCTTTTCGGGTGGTTTTGACCGATTCAAAAAACGGCCCGCAAAGCGGCAAATTTAAAGAAGTGCTCGGATCTTACAATCCCAAAATGGGGGATGTGAGCTTCAAGGCTGACAGGATCAAACACTGGATGTCTGTCGGAGCCAGGACTTCCGATACAGTAAATAACTTTTTGGTTTCTCAAAAATTGATCGAAGGCAAGAAAAAGAATGTGCTTTCAAAGAAAACCCCGACCAAAAAGAGGAAAGAATTAAAAGCTTAATAATCGATTTCGCGTCGCGCTTTTTAGGTCGCTTTTAAAAGGACGACAAGCGACATGATTCCGTAGAATCAATCGCGCGGCATGATCTCGACAAGATCATATGAAAAATCTAATAAATGAAAATAAAAAATTGCTTACCGCTGGCGTTGTGGCGATCGCCCTTTTTGCTGTTTTTTTGCCGTCGAATCTTGCCAATGTTGCCGAAGCTCCGACTTCTATGAGTGCTGCCGCTTTGAATGCCGTTGCTCAAAACAATACAGCCGAGGCTCAGCCGGCAGTGGAAGCATTTGATATACAATTCAAGCCGGTTTCATATCAGAAGAAAGAAATAGAAACTTATTTTGTAAAAGTCCTCGATAAGTCCGGAACTATGATCGACAGCTTCAGCTTGGACTTTGCGCATAAGATAGGCAGCCGTCCCGGTCTTGAAAAGGTTGGCAAGACAGGCTTGATCTTTAAAAAATACAGCGCCCGCGTCGCCAATCCTCCGGTCTTGATGCAACCGAATCAGAATTACACATTCGTCATCTCAGCTGTCACTCCAAACGGCATTGTGGGAAATGCGACAAATATTTCATTTTTAGCCAAGGAGAAAAATAGAAGAGTCGCATTTTTGAATATTGAAAAACCAACCTCGGTTTTAAGCAGGGTATTTAGCGCAATCACAAATCCTTTTGTTCAGCTCGGAAATTGGATTCAGGCGAAGACAAGGTCAGTAAAAACTCAGAATAGTGGAAGTTTTCAGGAATAAAATAATAAAAAAGGAGTCCATTAGGACTCCTTTTTGTTTAATCTGTTGAGCTGTTTCTCGATGTATTTTTCTTGAGTAAGCAATGCCCGCTGTATCCGGCTCGCATAGATGATGCTGTCGGTGATTTCTTTGCTCTTTTCTTGCAGCTGGTGATAGGTCTTGTCCAGCTCTTCTTTCTGCTCGGCTATCAGCTGTTTTGCTTTCTGCTCTTTTTTAAAGGCCCGAAAAACAAAAAGGCTCGATAAGACAATAATCAATCCGACAATAAAAGAAGCGTAGATAATCAGTTTTTGCTTGCCGATTTGAGCCTGTTGGATTTCTTTTTCTTGATTCAGCAGTTTGTTTTCCTTGTCCTTTTTGTCAGTATCAAATCTGGTTTGCATTTCAGCTATCGCATTCGTGCTTTCCTCGCCCAAGATGCTGTCTTTTAGATCAGAATACATTCGGCAATAATCATAGGCCGACTTATTGCCCAAGAGGTGATTCAGGTCAGCCAAATTGTCATAAACCTCCATGATGGTTTTTTTATTGCCAATTTGTTGAGCCAAACTAAGGCTTTGATTAAAACATTTCATCGCGCCATGATAATCTTTTTTCTCCATCAAGGCATTGCCCATATTTTCCAAAGAAATAACAGTACTTTTTTTGTCATCAGTTTTTTCTGATATTTTTAGGCTTTTTGAATAATAAATTAAGGCCTGTTCATAGTCTTCTTTTCTGTTGAATATATTGCCTATATTATTCAGAATTTCAGACATTTTGGTTTTGTTGTCAATTTCTTTGGTCAATTTTAAAGCTTCAAAATAATTATTTAAGGCCTCGTTTTCTTTGTTTTCATCACTGAAAATCATACCAAGATTATTATGGATTGATGCCAATCTGTCTTTGTAATCTACATTTGAGGAATCTTTTGAGATAATTTCCATTAGTATTTTTTTAGCCTTGGAATAATGATTTAAAGCTTCCTTATTGTTTCCTTGCAGATAAAAAAGTAAGCCAGTGTTGTTTTCAGATGAAACTCTTCCAGCTTTATCGTTGATTTTTTCACGAATACTCATAGCTAATAAATAATTTTTAAGAGCTGTTTTGTAGTCGGCCTTGTTTTGGTAAATGTAACCAATTAAGTTGTATGCGTTAGCCATGCCTTTTTGGTAGTCAGTCTTTTTAGATTCAACAAGTATTTGTTTAGCAATTTTCATCGCCTCCTCTGGGTTTTTGGTTGATAGTTTGCTGGCGTTTCGATAAGTAGAATCTAAGTTAGCTTCTACTAATGTTTTGCTTTGGACAATCGATGTCTCTTTTTCGGAGTGATTATTACGATCGCACCCTAAAAAGATTAAGCCAATTAAGGCTGCCGCGATAAAGCCTAGCTTTACGGCAAGCGGGTGGGATAGTGTTTTCATTTTTTATGTATTTTTTAAAGAATTTAGATTTAATTTGTTTGGCCGTATTCTACATTAAAACCTGAAAAAAGTCAAAAGATTGTAAATTTTTACTTTAATGATTTGATACAAGCTTTTTAATTATGATATAATTCTTTCAGCAGTTCTTGTCGAATAGGCTGCAAGATTAAAAGTTTAATTACTGAATTATAATATGGACACAGATAAACAGTTTCTAGAGTATGTTGTAAAGGCTTTAGTCGATAATCCTAACGATGTGAAAATCGACCGCAATGTCGACGAGATGGGCGTACTTATTTCTATGACAGTCAATCCGGCCGACATGGGCAAGATCATCGGCCGCCAAGGCAATACTGCAAAGGCTATCCGAACTTTGCTTAGAGTGATCGGCATGAAAAATAATGCTCGAGTTAATCTAAAGATCAATGAGCCGGAAGGCGGAATGCCTGCTGGTATGTCTGCGAGTTCTGTCGACCAAGCAATGGAAGACTTGAAAGGCATTTAAATTTAAATTTCTACCAAATACATAAAAGCCGTGATATATTTGAAATATCACGGCTTTTATTATGAGATTCCATATTATTACAATTTTACCCGAATCTTTCGATTCTTATTTAAAAGAGTCTATTATTGGCCGGGCGATAAAAAATAAATTGATTAAGATAGATTTATATAATCCGCGCGATTTCGCGAGCCCTGCGAAGCTTCAGCGTAGTAGGGTGAAAGCCGATGGTTGGTTTTATAAGCAAGTCGATGACAAGCCTTATGGCGGCGGTCCAGGCATGATCATGCAAGCGGAACCTATACTCAAAGCTGTCGATAAGATAATGACTAAGATTACTAAAAGATTTTCTCGGTCCTCGGAAGGGGGTCAGCCAGACACTCGAAAATCTTCCAGCAATCTTCAGTCGAAAGTTAAAATAGTAATTTTTGCGCCATCTGCGAAGAAATTTACAAATACCACAGCTCAAAATTTTTCTAAAAAATATACAGATATAATTTTAATTTGTGGCAGATATGAGGGGATCGATGCTCGGGTAAAAAAAATATTGAAAGCAGAGGAGATTTCGATTGGGGACTATGTCGTGACGGGCGGGGAATTGCCGGCGATGATTTTAGTAGATTGTATTTCTAGGCAAATAAAAGGCGTTTTAAATAAACAAGAATCCTTGGAAGAAGGCCGGACTGCCGGAAGCGCTATTTATACTAGGCCTGAAGTCTTAAACTATAAAGGCAAAAATTACAAAGTCCCAAAAGTCCTAACTTCCGGCAATCATGCGCTTATCGAAGAATGGAAAAGGAAGAATAACAAGAAGTGATACAGTATTCAACATGGCAATAAAAAAAGTACAGAAAAATAAAGGCGTGGTAATTTATCAAGCAAAAAATGGAGCCATTGAACTTCGCGGTGATTTTACTCAGGAAACTATCTGGGCTACGCAGGCGCAAATAGTGCAACTTTTTGGTGTTGATCAGTCTGTGGTATCTCGGCATATAAAAAATATATTCAAAGATGGCGAAATTGAGGAAAAAAGCAATATGCAAAAAATGCATACAACGAATACCATAAAAGAATGCTTTGACATCATTTTGCGAGGTGATAAGGGTAACAGTCGTTTAGCAGCTCGTAAGGTAAGAAAATTGCTATATGGTTCACAGGGTGGTCGAGATAAATTTGATGATATAAAAAATATTATTAACAGCGCGCCCGTCGAATATGCTAAAATTTCTGAAGAATGGCGACAAGAAAATTTTATTACCGCAATTTCGGTCATTTACTATTTACACGATAAAGGTGAACAGCCTAATTTTCTTTTTTCTTGGCTTTTTCTCTTACTCCAACATCCTAATGGCGTTATTCGCTATGCATCCGTACGCATGTTTTCTAATGAAATTGGACCACTCACTGTTCATATACGCTTTCCGGAACATCCTCATGGTTATTTCGGCAAGCTTGTACCAGAAAAAGCTGATAATATTTTATACTCTCTCTTTATGAACATAAATGAACTAATAGATGCTTTGTGGCAACCCAAATATAAAAGATATAAATATGTCGATTCTTTGCCAGCGAGTCCATATAAGTCAGCACAAATGTTATTAGCTGAATTGGAAGAATCATGTGGCAAGGAATATATAGATCGTTTAATTATGACAAGACCGATAGGAAACTCCTATCGGATAAGTCATGGCGGAAAATAACAGTACCCCTTGCATTATTTCTGGGGGGGGTTAATATAAATATATTAATTAATAATATATTTATATTTATGGAAAAACTTGAGACTATACCCAACAAAGAGGCTGTAATAAAACAAAAATTTGCAGATCTTGAAGACGCATTTGCAAGTCAAATAGAAGTAATGTATAAAGTACGAGCTAGATATAAGTTAGGCAATAAACAAACAGAAATATTAGAAAATGCTTCTTTGATGGCTGAGGCGATAAAAAAGACTAGTGATAGTTATGAAGATTTTATTGCTAAAATTAAAGAAAACAACCCAGATTACCTTAGTAATTCTTTGGATGCATAATTTTTTATAGATTCTAATCTTTAGTCTTTGGAAAAAAGAAAAAACTCAACCCCATAGGAAACTCCTATGGGGTTGAGTTTTCCCCAGTGTTGACAAATAAGGGTTTTTGGGTAGTATATAAGACCTGATTGAAAGATTGAGTTACAGGCGCATCAATCGACTAACTAGCGTTTATTTAATAGGGTTTTCTTAATATTATTAACTAATTTTAAGCTTTAAAAAGATAGAGTAAATTTTACCTCTCTCTTTTTTTATTTTTATTATGCTACAAACCACCCGTCCGAAGAAGTATTTTTCGAATTATAAAGAGCCTTTAATCGAGTTTCCAAACCTGCTCGAAAATCAAGTCCTTTCATATAAGTGGCTGATCGAGAAAGGATTGGGGGAGGTCTTCAAAGAATTTTCTCCGATCAACGACTATTCCAGCAAAAAATTCCAGCTGGAAATCACTTCATTCTCTGTCGGCGAAGTAAAGTGCGACGAACATTTTGCGAAGATAAATAAATTGACTTATGAAGCGCCGATCAAGATCAGGGTCAAGCTGAATAACAAGACGATGGGAACGACCAAAGAACAGGAAATGTTTTTGGCGGATTTGCCGATGATGACCGATCACGGAACTTTTGTGATCAACGGCGTTGAGCGCGTGGTGGTGCCTCAGCTCGCCAGAAGCTACGGAGTTTTCTTTACCGAGCAAGATATCAAAGGCAAAAGGCAATTCGGCGCCAAGATTATTCCAGGACGCGGAGTTTGGGTTGAGATCGAATCAGAAGCCGACGGCGCGATTTATGTCCGCATCGACAAGAAAAGAAAGTTTGCCGTCACCTCGCTCCTTCGCGTTCTCGGCCTCACAACTGATGAAGAAATTTTAAACGCTTTCAAAGCAAATGAAGAGGACACCAAGACAATCAAGATTTGTCTCGAAAAAGATATCGCCAAGGATCAAAATCATTCTTATATCGAAATCTACAAGCGTTTGAGAGACGGCGAAATGGCCACTTCTTCAAATGCCAAGGAATTTATCAATGCTCTTTTTTCTCCGGAAAGATATGACCTTTCTTCTGTCGGCCGATTCCGATTCAACAAGCGATTCCAGAACAAAATGGATGAAAAAGAAATGGATCGCAGGACAGTCTCTGCCGAAGATTTGATCCAAATCATTTCTCATATTGTAAAGCTGAACACTACTCCTGGTTCAAAAGGCGACGATATCGACAACTTGGCTCAAAGAAGAGTCAGGTATATCGGCGAATTGATGCAACAGAAAATCCGAGTCGGCATGACCCAGATCAAGAGAAATATCCAAGACAGGATGTCGACTATCGATGTGGCGACCGCTATGCCGATCCATATCGTAAACCAGCGCCCGATGCAGGCTCGCATAAAGGAATTTTTCACAACCAACCAGCTTTCACAGTTTATGAACCAGGAAAATGTCTTGGCGGAAGTTGAACACCTTCGAACTCTTTCAGCTCTCGGACCCGGCGGTTTGACTCGCGAAAGAGCCGGCCTCGAAGTGCGCGATGTGCACCCGTCTCATTACGGACGCGTTTGTCCTATCCATACTCCTGAAGGTCCGAACATCGGCCTGATCCTTCACCTTGCTTCTTATGCCAAGGTCAATGAATTCGGCATTATCGAGACTCCCTATATGAAAGTTAAAGACGGCAAAATCACCAAGGAGCTTGTCTATTTAAATGCGGCCGAAGAAGAGAATGCGATTATTGCCCACTCCGGACTTCGCTATGACGATAAGGGCAATATTTTAGATAAAATGGTTGAAGCTCGAGTAAATACCGAACCGGGCCTTGTCGAGCCGGAAAAGCTGGATTTTGTCGACGTGGCAACGAATCAAGCTTTCTCTATTGCGACTTCAATGGTTCCTTTCTTGGAACACAACGATGCCAACAGAGCGCTCATGGGATCAAACATGCAAAAGCAGGCTGTGCCATGTATTGCCCCGGAAGCTCCGCTCGTGGCGACAGGCATGGAAGAATTGGCAACTCGCGATTCCGGCCGCACGATCTTGGCTTTGGAAGACGGCGTGGTTGCTTATGTCGATGCCAAGAAAATAATTATTGAAAATAGCAAGGGCAAGAAAAATACCCATAATCTGATCAATTTCTCCAGGACAAACAATTTCTCCGTCTTTCACCAGAGGCCGATCGTCAGCCTAAATCAGAAAATTAAAAGGGGAGACATCTTGGCCGATACTTCCAGTACCGACGGCGGCCAGATCGCTCTCGGTCAGAATATTTTGGTTGCCTTCATGTCTTGGGCCGGTTCCAACTATGAAGACGCGATTATTCTTTCAGAAAAACTGGTCAAGAAGAGCAAATTTACTTCTATCTATATTGAAGAATTTACATGTATTGTGCGCGATACCAAGCTCGGACCGGAAATCACTACTCGCGATATTCCGAATGTCGGTGAATTAAAATTGAAAGATTTGGACGAAGAAGGCGTTATTCGCATCGGCGCCGAGGTCAGAGAAAATGATATTTTGGTAGGCAAGATCACGCCAAAAGGCGAGACCGAACTGACTCCGGAAGAAAGATTGCTCAGGTCTATCTTTGCTGAAAAAGCCCGCGATGTAAAAGATTCATCTCTCCGAATGGAACACGGCAAGCGCGGCAGAATCATCGGCGTGAAAATCTTTTCTCGCGCTCAAGGCCATTCTTTGGAGTCGGGCATTATAAAGAAGATTGTCGTTGAAGTCGCTCAGATCAGAAATATTTCAGTCGGTGACAAGCTTGCTGGCCGACACGGAAACAAGGGTGTTATTTCGACTATCGTGCCTGAAGAAGAAATGCCTTTCATGGCCGACGGCACTCCTGTCGACATGATCCTCACTCCGCTCGGCGTGCCTTCTCGAAGAAATTTGGGACAAATCTTGGAAATGCATTTGGGCTTGGCTGCCAATACTTTGGGCTATCAGGCGATTGTGCCTCCGTTCTCCGGCGCAAAAGATATTGAGATCAAGGAAGAATTAAACAAGGCTGGCTTGCCGGAAGACGGCCGCATGAAGCTCTTTGATGGACGAACAGGAGAAGCCTTTGATCAAGATATCGCCGTCGGCTATATGTATATCTTGAAACTGCACCACATGGTTCAAGACAAGATTCACATGCGTTCTATCGGACCGTACTCTCTCATTACCCAGCAGCCGCTCGGAGGTAAAGCTCAAGGCGGAGGCCAGCGCTTCGGTGAAATGGAAGTCTGGGCTTTGGAAGGTTATGGCGCGGCGCATGTTTTGCGTGAAATGCTGACTATCAAATCAGATGATATTACAGGTCGTTCTGCGGTTTTTGATGCCATTATTAAAAATGAAGATATCCAAGCTCCGAATACTCCGGCCTCATTCAATGTCATGTTGAATTACTTGAGAGGCTTGTCGCTCGATATTGAACTTAAAAAATAAATCAAATTAAATTATATGAAAACAATAGACACAACAACTGATTTTAATTCGATCACAATCAAATTGGCATCACCGGACAGGATCAAAGAATGGTCTTATGGCGAAGTCACCAAGCCTGAAACCATCAACTATCGAACCAGCCGAAGCGAGCGCGGCGGCCTTTTCGATGAACGCATTTTCGGACCGGAAAAAGACTATGAGTGTTACTGCGGAAAATACCGAAGGATCAGATACAAGGATATCATCTGTGAAAAATGCGGAGTTGAAGTGACCAGATCTATCGTCCGCCGCGAGCGCATGGGCCATATTGAGCTTGCGACCCCCGTCGCTCATATTTGGTTCTTGCGAGGCGTGCCTTCACGCATGAGCGTGCTGATGGGCATACCGGTTTCGGAATTGGAAAAAGTTATTTACTTTGCCGGCTATATCATCACTAAAGTTTATCCTGAAGAAAAAGAAAATATTATTCAGGGCTTGGAAAGCGAATACAAGTCAAAAATTAAAACTCTTCAAGACGAAGCTGACAGAGAAAAATTGAAAGAGCTGTTTTTGAGCACCAAAAAAGAGATTGCCGAAATAGAAGAAGGCAAGGTTCTGAATGAAATTTCCTACCATCATTTTTCTCTGAAATACGGCCCTTGTTTCGAGGCGGCTATCGGTGCTGAAGCCATTTATTCACTATTCAAGAATTTAGATTTGAATAAGTTGAAAATCGAAACTGAAGCCAGATTGGAAAAGGCCAATAGCATCGAAAAGGAAAAACTGCAGAAGAAATTGTCTTTACTCCGTTCAATGATTTATTCAAATATCAGGCCGGAATGGATGTTTTTGACCGTTATTCCGGTCATTCCTCCGGCTCTCAGGCCGATGGTGGCGCTCGACGGCGGCCGACATGCGACCTCCGATTTGAACGACCTTTATCGCCGAGTGATAAACAGAAACAATCGCTTGAAGAAATTGAAAGAAATCAGCGCGCCGGATGTTATTTTAAGAAATGAAAAAAGAATCTTGCAGGAAGCCGTGGATGCTTTGATCGACAATTCGATCGCCGGCAACGATTCTACTGCTATGAGCCAGTCTCAAAAAAGAGCTTTGAAGTCATTGGCTGACAACTTGAAGAGCAAGCAGGGTCTTTTCCGCCAGAACCTCTTGGGTAAGCGCGTAGACTATTCCGGTCGTAGCGTGATCGTCGTCGGTCCTCAGTTGAAACTCAATCAATGCGGTCTGCCAAAACACATGGCTTTGGAGCTTTTCCGTCCGTTTATCATTGCCCAGATATTAGAGCGTGAATTGGCACACAATATTCGCGGCGCAAACAAATTGATCGAAGAAGGCATTGCCGAAGTCTGGGCTATTTTGGAAGAGGCGATCAAGGGCAAATATGTTCTCTTGAACCGCGCGCCGACTTTGCACCGCCTTGGTATTCAGGCTTTCAATCCGGTTTTGATCGAAGGTAATGCTATCCAAGTCCACCCTCTTGTTTGTACGGCTTTCAATGCCGACTTCGACGGCGACCAAATGGCTGTTTATCTGCCTTTGTCAAAAGAAGCTCAAGATGAAGCTAAAGATTTAATGGCTGCAAATAAGAATTTGCTCAAGCCTCAGTCCGGAGATCCTATCGTCAATCCGAAGCTCGATATCGTGCTCGGCTGTTATTGGATGACCAAGACTATAGATGGAGAAAGAGGCGAGGGTCAGATTTTTGCCAGCCCAAACCATGCTATTACTGCTTATGATTTCGATGTCGTGAGCTTCCGTTCCAAGATCAAGGTTTTGGGCACGGATTCTGTAAAGTATGCCAAGTTTGAAGGCAGGCCGTTTGAAACATCTGTCGGACGACTTTTGTTCAATAGCATTTTGCCGAATGATTTTCCTTACATCAATGAAGAAATCAATTTGAAGCGCATGTCATCTTTGGTGGACGAACTTATCATGCATTATGGCATCGACGAGACGCCGAATGTTTTGGATAAAATCAAAGATTTCGGTTATCGTTATGTCACCAAATCCGGAATTACTTGGGGTATAGACAATGTGCAAGTGCCGGAAGGAAAGACAGATCTTGTTGCTCGAGGCCGAAAGGAAGCCGATGAAGTCTGGGCTCAGTATCAGGAAGGTCTTTTGTCTCATGACGAAAAATACAGAAAGACTCTTGAAATTTGGGAAAAAGTTGAAAAGGATATCGAAAAAATATTGCCGCAGAGCCAGGAAAAGGACGGATCAACTTCTGATATGGTGAATTCAGGAGCTCGAGGCTCTATGAGCAGCTTGAACCAAATGGCCGGAATGAAAGGTTTGATCGTCGACACTGCCGGCAATACGATCGATTTCCCGATTATTTCATCTTACAAAGAAGGTCTTTCTCCGCTTGAATATTTCATCACGACTCACGGTTCTCGAAAAGGTTTGGCCGATACTGCGCTAAACACCGCAAAGGCCGGTTACTTGACTCGAAGATTGGTGGATGTGTCTCAGGATGTTGTTATTACCGAAGAAGATTGCGGAACCAAAGAGAGCAAGAAATTGACCAAGGAAAATGTCTTGGGTATTGAAATTAGCTTGGCTAAAAATATCAGAGGACGAGTTTTGGCGGCCGATCTCAAAGATAAGGACGGCAAGGTTTTATACAAGTCCGGATTTTTGATCACCAAAGAGGAGGCTCAAAAAATAGACTCGCTTGGTTTTGAAGAGGTCAGCGTGCGTTCTCCGTTTTCTTGCAAGACAATACATGGCATCTGTCAGATGTGTTACGGCTTGGATCTTGGACGAAACCACTTGGTCAATTTGGGCGAGGCTGTCGGCATCATCGCTGCGCAAGCGATCGGTGAGCCGGGCACTCAGCTAACCCTTCGAACTTTTCACGCCGGAGGCGTTCAAAATGTCGATATTACCGCAGGTTTGCCTCGCGTTGAAGAAATTTTCGAAAGGCGCATTCCTAAAAATCCAGCAATAGTTTGTCAGCATGACGGTGAAGTTATAGAAATCAGAAATCAAGATCAAGAAAAAGTTATTGTTGTTTTGAATGATATAACTTCTGAAACCAAGCCAGTCAAAGGAGTAAAGGCCGGCAATCAGTCAGAATATGTTGTAGCTTTCCGAAGGACGCCGATTGTTAAGGCGGGCGCTAAAGTTAAAAAGGGCGATCTATTGACCGATGGTTCTGCTGATATCAATGAAATCTTTAAATATGGCAGCAAAGAATTGGCCGCCGAATACATTATCAGAGAAATCAACAAAGTCTATGAATTGCAAGGCGCTTCTATTTCCCGAAAGCACATCGAGATTATCATCAGACAAATGTTTTCTCGAAAACGAATTAAAGATGCCGGTGATACATCATTCTCTCCGTCTGAAATTGTCGAAAATATTGAATTGGTACATGAAAATATGAGAGTCAAAGAAGAGGGTGGCACAGAAGGCAAGGGTGAAACTGTTGTCTTGGGTATTACTGAAGTTTCGCTTACTACAAAGAGCTGGCTTTCAGCTGCTTCCTTCCAGAATACTAACCGCGTCCTTATCAATAACGCTGTGCGCGGCGGGGTAGATGATCTGAGGGGTCTGAAAGAAAATGTCATCATCGGCCGACTCATCCCAGCTGGCACGGGTTTCAAGAAAATCGAAGAAAAAACTCAAAAAGAAGATTAAGGCCGATAAAATAAATGCTATCACCCGCAAGCCAAATCAAAGAGCGTCTTTCGATCGTTGATGTCGTTTCTTCTTATATAAAGTTGGAAAAGGCTGGGAGCAATTACAAGGCTCGCTGTCCTTTCCATAATGAGAAAAGCGCGTCGTTCTTTGTTTCGCCTGCCCGCAATACTTATCATTGTTTCGGCTGCAGTCGCGGAGGAGATATTTTCACTTTCACTGAAGATATCGAGGGTGTGACATTTGCCGAAGCGCTCAAGACCTTGGCCGACAGGGCCGGAATAAAAATAACCAAAGCCAATTTTGCCGAGAATATGAAGCAGGGCAGATCTTATGAAATGCTCGAGATGGCGACAAAGTTTTTTGAATACTGCCTGACCAAGCATCCGGAGGTTCTGGAGTATTTGAAAAAACGCGGACTGGCAGATGAAACGATTAAAAATTTCAGAATAGGTTTTTCTTTGGACGGATGGCAAAACCTGGAGACTTTTCTGAAAAGCAAAGGCTTCGATGAAAAATTGATGGCGGAAAATGGCCTGATTATTAAAGGCGAACGCGGCTACTATGATCGATTTAGAAATAGGATCATGTTTCCGATTGCCGATAGTCAGGGCCGAGTTGTCGGTTTTTCCGGAAGAATTTTTGCCTTGCCCTCCGTAGCCTTGGCGAAGGAGGGTAGTGCCATAGAACCGGCCAAGTATATGAACAGCCCGGAGACTGATCTCTATAAAAAATCAGAAATACTTTACGGTTATAATCTCGCCAAGAGAAGCATTATGCAGGAAAATTTTGCTGTCTTGGTTGAAGGGCAAATGGACTTGGTTATGGCGCATCAGGCTGGCACAGCGAACTCTGTTGCCGTTTCCGGCACAGCTTTGACTGAAAGGCATATTGAGCTTATCAAGAGATTTACAGATAAAATACTTCTGGGCTTCGACGCCGATCCGGCCGGACTTAAAGCTTCTGAGCGAGGAGTTGGCATGGCTTTGTCTCTCGGCATGGATGTCAGAATTATTAAAATTCCCGCCGACCTTGATCCGGCTGATTTGATTCTAAAAGATAAGGCTCTTTGGCAAGATGCAATAAAACAGGCCAAGCATATAGTTGATTTTTATCTTGATCATCTTGCTTCGCAGAATCTTGATATCAGGGAATTCAGACTGGAAGCAAGTAGGAAAGTTTTGCCGTATATTGCTCAACTTTCAAATAAAATCGATCAGGCTCATTTCATCAAGGAAATTTCAAAACAAATTGATCTGCCGGAGGAAAGCATTCGCCAGGAAATTGAAAAAATTATCTTGAACCAAAAAAAGGAAATTCAGGGCTTGCCTGTCAAAATGCCGGAGGCTGATAAAAAAATAAGGAGCATGAAAAATCAGATTGAGGAAAAAATTTTCGGCATCTATCTTTGGAGCTTGGAAAACAAGGAGCTTAAAATAAAGCCGGAGGATCTAGCCTCAAAATATAATCAAATAACCGGCCTTGATTTAAAGGAAGAAGCAGGTAAAATAGGCCAGAAGGAAAGCCAGGACCTTATATTTCAGGCCGAGATGAATTATCAAGATGAAAAGATTTTAAAGGATGAAACCGTGGAATTGCTCGATAATTTTGAAAAAGAATTTTTGGAGGAAAAATTATCGGAATTGATGCAGGAGATGAGGCGGGCGGAACAGAAAAAAGACGATTCAACGGCGGAAGAAATTTTGAAAAAATGCCACGAAATCTCAAGTCGGATCAATGAGATTAAAAATCAGAGATTTTTAGAAAAATAAGATTAATTAATATCATGAAAAAAGTCCCAAAAAATAAAAAAGTTGTGAAAGTTGTAAAAAAGGCCAAGCAGGCCAAGCCTGTTAAGGCTGTAAAAAAAGCGGTCAAAAAAATTATTAAAAAAGTTTTGTCGAAATCCACTGCCCAAAATGCCAAAAAGCCGGCAGAGAAAAAGCACAGCAAGGCCGTCGAGCTGGCAATGAAAGCGGAAGAATTTGTCGCCAAGGGCAAGAAGCGGGGCTTTGTGACCTATGATGAAATTTTGAAGAACTTTCCGGACATCGAGCAGAATATTATTTTCTTGGATGATCTCTATGAGAAATTGGCGGTCTCTGGCATCGATGTTTTAGAAGGGGGCAACTTGCTTGATTTGGATTTGCCGGCTGAAAAAGACAATTTGAAGTATAGCAAAGAAGCCGGACCGGCTTATGATTCGATTCAAATGTATTTGAAAGAAATCGGCCAGTATCCGCTCATTTATGCCAGCGAAGAAAAAGAACTGGCGAAAAGAATTGAAAAAGGGGATAAGGATGCGAAGAATCTTTTGGCCAGGGCAAACTTGAGGCTTGTAGTTTCCATTGCCAAGAAATATGTCGGCCGCAGTTCCGATCTGACTCTTCTTGATTTGATCCAAGAAGGAAATCTCGGCCTTTTTAAGGCGGTTGAAAAATTCGACTGGACCAAGGGCTATAAATTCTCGACTTATGCGACTTGGTGGATCAGGCAGTCTATTACTCGAGCTTTGGCCGACCAAAGTAGGACTATTCGCATACCGGTACACATGGTTGAAACCATTTCGAAATACAAGCAGGTTTTCCGCAGGCTTTCTCAAGACTTGGGCCGAGAGCCTTTGGCTGAAGAAATAGCGACCGAGATGGGCATTGGCGTCGACAAGGTGCATGTTATTGAAAATATCAGCCAGGAAACAGTTTCGCTCGAACAGCCGATCGGCGATGATGATGAAAAATCTACTCGCGGCGAATTTATCGCCGATGATAAAATCCTTCGTCCGGACCAAGACGCCGCACAAAGAATCCTTTCTGATCAGATCAAAGAAGTGCTTGAAGATTTGTCTCCGAAAGAAAGGAAGATTTTGGAAATGCGTTATGGTCTGACCGACGGCGTCCAGCATACTTTGGAAGAAGTAGGAACTGAATTCGGCGTGACCCGCGAAAGAATTCGTCAGATCGAAGCCAAAGTTCACGACAAGCTCCGAGGCAATGAAAAAATCCTCCGCCTGAAAAATTATTTCAATTAAATATAAAAAATCCCCTAAATAAAGGGGATTTTTTATATTTGACCTATTTCTAACCGCGTGGTAGTCTAAGACTAGAAATTTAATTGTTGTTTAAACCCTTTAAAACTTATGACAATGGAAAGAAAAATTAAACTCGAGTGGTATAAATTTAATTCTTACGAAATGTTTTTAAAGAACGATCAGGGTATTTTTAGAAATGATAATGATATTATTTTCTCAAATAGAAAAAATGGTAATCAAAGAACAGATGAAATAGATTACCCTGTTCAAAAAACAATTGCTGAACATATTTTAAAGATTAAAGAAGGGAATGAAGAAGTAATTTTAGATGTGATCTATCGAGTTACTCGTTATCGTCGTATTGAGATTATAGCTAAGAAGGAGATAGATTGGAAAAATTTCAAGGAGGTTATTGAGGGAATTATTGTAGAGCATTGTCAAAAGGAATTAAGGTTGATGGTTGATTTTGATAATTTTGTTTTCAAACCACAAAATTAATTAAGCTAGTTATTAAAAAAACCTGAACAATTTGTTCAGGTTTTTTCTTTTTCATGCTTGGAGATTTATTTTAGAAGCCTGTCGATTTCCGCTTTGACTGCCTCAAATGGCTGAGCGCCGGAAAGGGGAATCTTTTGTCCGTCTTTGGTCAAGATAATGCTCTGGGGCGTGCCTTCGACGCCGGCACTTGCTCCATCTTTAGATTGTTCATCTACCTTGCTTGCATATTTACCGCTTGCCAAACATTCTGTAAATTTAGCCTTGTCCAGACCGGCATAGTCCGCAATGTTATATAATTCCTTTTCATCGAGGCCGTCATTGCCGGGAGTGACTTCAAATACGCGATCAATGTATTTCCAGAAAGCGTCATTGCCGCCTTGTTCAGCCGCGCATTCAGTCGCTTCGGCTTCTTTGCGGGCTTTAGAGTGCAGGGCATCGAGAGGGAAATGCCTGTAGACCCAAGCAACCTGTCCTTTATATTCAGCTATTATTTTTTGCATGATTGGGTGAAAACGCTTACAGAAGGGGCATTCGGTATCAGAAAATTCAACAATGACGATTTTCGCGTCTTTGCTGCCCAGGATATGATCTTCTGCACTGATAGGCTTGATGACAATTTCTTTGTTGTTTTTCTCCGGTTGGATATTTTTTGCGCTTTCTCTTCCAGATATTTTAGGCACTAAAATCGCTCCGGCGATCAAGACTCCGGCCACGATGATCGCCATCGGGGTTGATAATTTATTTTTTTCAATATTTTCCATGTGGTTTTGTGAATTACTAATTTATAATTTCCATATTGTAGCATGAAATTAAATTGTTTGGTAAAATTGGGAAGGACGAAAAACTTGCTGGCCGGGAGTCCGGCGGGTTGTTGATATTATTAGTTTAATTTTGTAAAAATTTTATGATGAATAAAAATTGCGGAGGCTGTATGGGTAAAATGTGCGCTTCAGCCAAAATCGTCAAGATCTTTTTGATTGTCGGCGGCTTGAACTGGGGCCTAGTCGGCTTAGGCGGTTTTTTGGGCATGAATTTGAATATCGTAAATTTGGTTTTGGGCGGCTGGCCAATGGTTGAATCTATCGTGTATCTATTGGTTGGCGTTGCGGCAGTCATGAAAATTTTTGGCGGCTGCAAGTGCAAGACCTGCATGCCTGAAGATATGATGCAAGGCATGCCGGAAGAGAACAAGATGATGTAATTTGCATCAGATTTGAATTGATATATACTGTTGGGATAGTCGAAGTGTTTAGTTTTATTATAAATTATTATTAAAAAATTATAAAAATGGAAAAACAAAAAATGATAAAGGCGGGCATTATTGTTCTGGCCGTGATTGTATTGGGAGTTTTCTTCTTTAAGAACAGCGCTTCAAAAGCTGAAAGACTACCTCAAGTTAACACAAATCCTCAAGCTAGCGTAATCGGCCAATGTAACCAAGCTTGTGAAGATGTGGGTAAAATTTGTTTGGACAATGGAGGAGACGGCAAGGCTTGTTCTGATCAAAAGCAAATTTGTAAAGATCAGTGTATTAAGACAAGCGGTGGGTCTGGAACTTGTATGAATGTTGATCCTTATCAGGAATATCAATGTGATGCATCTTTGACCAAAGAGCAATGTGGATCAATTATCTATTGCCGATGGGTTGGTGGTGGCGGAAATACACAATGTTCAGAAAGCACACAATGTACTTCTAATGCTGATTGTGGATCAGGTACTTGTTCTACGGGTGGTTTGATTAATTATTGTTCTTGTGGTGGTGACAGTTGCGTACCATCAGGCACTTGTTCTACTAATGCCGATTGTGGTGCTACTGGCAGGTGTCAATTACAAGAAGGTGCTGCTGGTCAGTGTATTTGTGGAATTTAATATCTACCAATATAAAAAACCGCACAGAAATGTGCGGTTTTTTATATTGGTAGCAGAGTTATATGGTATTGCTAATTATTATAATATAGTGTATAATGTGCACACTAAAAAATTAGTATTTTAAATTAGATTTACCAATGTTATTATATACCCATATGAACTTTATTAAACATATTTTCAAGCAACATAAAATCCCAGCCGTAACCATTCTTTCTCTATTTCTTTTAATCGTTCTAGTTAAAACCTTTGCGGCTGCTCCGCCGGGCGGCTACGCTCCAGGTGCCACCCTCGATCCGGACTGCGCTCCGGGTTCGACCGACTGTATTGTGACTTCAGGCGGAGGCACGCTATCAAGTATTTTAACCTCAGGCAATACGACTGGGGGAAGCAATATATCAGTTTCAGACGGAGACAAAATTGTTTCTCCGGGCGCTTCCTTCATAGACCTGTACTCCGTAAGTTCTAATGATGTTGTCATAGCGGCTGGCGATATTTCATCAGCCGATACCGCCTTCATTGAGCTTATAGAAGGTTCAGGCGGATCCCTGACATTAAACACCGGATCCGGCGCAAATTCTGATCAAATTACAATGGGAAATACCATAGGTATTCAATCAAATGGCGGCAATAATGTGAGTATCGATACTCCCGGTTCTTCTCTTTTGATAAATGCATCAAACGGCGCAAATGTCGCCATAGGCATATCATCCCCAGACGCTTCAGCCTTGCTTGATTTGACGAGCACAACCCGGGGTTTTTTGGCGCCAAGAATGACAACCTTGGAAAGGAATGCAATATTAAGTCCGGCAGAAGGGCTGAGCATTTACAACACAACGACAAAATCCCAAGATTTTTACAATGGCACTTCATGGGTTAATGCGCCATACAAGAAATATGTGGCCTTGATAAGCCAGACAGGAACAGATGCGCCCACTGTCGACCAGGTATTTGAAAATACCCTTGGCATAACCCCTGTTTTTTCTTATTCTGGAGTGGGGTCATATGTAATAACCGGCACAGGGGTGTTTGATGTCACCAAGAACTGGTATGTGATACAAAACAATACATACGACAATAGTTTGTTTCAATTGCAGTCTGACACCTCAGACATAATTTATATGTATACGCAAGCTGGCGGTGTTTTTGCTAATAGTGTTTTAAGCAAGACACCGATCGAAATAAGAATTTATCCGTAACATCTTGACAGTCGTGGATTTTGTGATATTATGCTTACGGAAAAGCATTGTTTAACTTAAACTCCCATAATATGATCAATTTTAACAGTGGCGGAAAATCAAAAGATGAGATCCGTCCAAGCTTAATTTTGCAGCAATCGGCAGCCTACTTTGGCCTGATTGAACCGAGCGGCCAAATTTTTGATGATAAATACGGTGGAACAGAAGAAGCGAAAAAGGCAGTTATCAATGTTCAGTCAAAAGAATGTCGGAAATGGCAATACGATATTGCAAAGCGGAACCTAGTGTTTTACGTCGGCCCAGAAGGCAAGCTCAGCTAATTAAAAACAGAGATGATCAATCTCTGTTTTTTGATTTTTTTCTATATGTATGGTACCACCTAGCAAGGACAGTCCTTGCTAGGTGGTTGGATTTTATTGACACAAAGATAATCTTAAGATAAACTTCCAGTATGAATAAAATAATTGGACTAAAAGAATTAAGAGAGAATGTTGATAGTTTTATAGCTCAAATAAATAAAGGTGATTCTTTTGTGGTTGTTCGTAAATCCAAACCGATATTTAAAATAGCTCCTATTGATTTTGAAGAAATAAACTGGGAAAGAGTAGCTGATTTTACAAAATTAAATGAAAAAGGTATTTCAGCAAGAGAAATTCTTAGCAAATTAAAAACTTTAAATGCTTAGCCTTGTAAAACTTTTAAAAAAGTTCAACAAAGAAGAAAAAGAATTTTTAATAGTTATTATAAATAAGCTTCTGAATTCTGAGCTAAAAGATTTAGATGTAAAGAAATTGAAAGGTTTTGATAATATTTTTCGTGTAAGAAAAGGCAAGCTCAGAATTATATTTTCAAAAGAAAACAAAGAGATTTATATAATGGCTATTGAAAGGAGGAGTGACAGCACATATCATTTTTAGTTATTTATTAATGTAGATAAATTATATGATGGAAAAATCAAAAGTTTTGAAAGCGGGCTTGATCGTTCTAGCAGTAATAGTATTGGGTATATTTTTCTTTAAAAACAGTGTTTCTCAAGCTGACCCCCGCATTCCTGGCGGCGAAACTGCTTCTGAGGCGAGTGTTGTAGGTCAATGTAATCAAGCAAAAAATGATATCTTCAGATTTTGTATGAGCGATGACCTTGCTAATGCTCAGGCGTGTAATGATTTGAAAGCTGAATACGAAAAGTGTACTCCCGATGGTGGCGGTGGTGGTCAACAATGTAGAGAAGGTGCTTCTTGTGACACAATTCTAGATTGTGGTGCTGGTGCAGCCGGATGTACTCCTCACAAAGTAGGTTCTCTTGGCACGTGTTATTGCATCTAGTAAGTCTTTAGATTTTAAGTCTAAATCAAAAATCCCGTGCAGAAATGTGCGGGATTTTTGATTTTTTCTGATTTGTGTGTTATACTTTGGTCACAAAAATGACTCATTTCCTAGAGACAATTTTCTATATTTTCGCCTTTCTGTCCTTGTATGTGCAGATCTTTTTCTTGGTGACTTTTTTTGAAAAAAGGAAAAAGATCATTTTGCGGACTGGGCCGATCGAGTTGGATTCGTATCCGGAGGTAACGATTATCGTGCCTTGTTATAATGAAGAAAATACCATAAAAAAGACAGTTGATTCTTTGCTCGGCTTGGATTACCCAAAAGACAAATTGCATTTGATTTTGATAGATGATGGCAGTATTGATAATACTTGGGGGGTTGTCAAAGGATTCGAAAAACTCGGCAATATCAAGACTCTTCATAAAGAAAATGGCGGCAAGCATACTTGTCTCAACCTTGGAATACAGGAAGCCCAGACTCCGTTTATTGGCTGTTTGGATGCTGATTCTTTTGTCGATCCGCAGGCCC
>CAZUZG010000007.1:24762-26241 GCA_964624665.1 uncultured Candidatus Saccharibacteria bacterium
CAGACTCCGTTTATTGGCTGTTTGGATGCTGATTCTTTTGTCGATCCGCAGGCCCTAAAGCGCATTATGAGCTATTTCTTGAATGATCCGGAGACCATGGCCGTCGCTCCTTCGATTATCGTCCATAATCCTAAAAATATTCTGCAGTCTGCCCAAAAGGTCGAATACGATCTGGCTGTTTATAATAAAAAAATGCTCGGCTTTATGAACGGCATCCATGTGACGCCCGGACCGTTTTCTATTTTCCGCAAAAAAGTTTTTGACGATCTTGGGCCGTATCGCAAGGCGCATAATACTGAAGATCAGGAGATAGCTCTCCGCATGCAGACGCACGGCTACAAGATCGATCATTGTCCGGATGCTTATGTCTATACGACTAGCCCGAATACGATCATGAAGCTTTACAGGCAGAGGTTGCGCTGGATCTATGGCTTCATTAAAAATGCGATCGATTACAGATTTTTATTTTTCAAGAAAAAATACGGCAATATTGCCTTCTTTACCTTGCCGTCCGGCTTTATTTCCGTCGTTTCCATAATCTTTCTATTGATATTATTCGTTAATAAAGCCTATTTGTTTTTAATGGATAAATTTGTTAAGTTTAAGACCGTCGGCCTCGGGGCAAGCGTCAGCCATCTGCATTTCGATTGGTTTTTCATAGATACTCGGACCATGTTTTTTGTTTCGATTGTCTTGTATGGCTTGGTCATTTTGTCTACCTTGATCGGTCGCCGCATGGCCGAAGGCAAATCCAGGCTTTCGATCGATATCGTTTACTTCCTTTTAGTTTACAGCGCCCTGGCGCCGTTCTGGATGTTTCGAGCGATTTATAATTCTATCCGCTCAAAGGAAAGCAGTTGGACGCTGGAAAGGGATGCCAATATTTAATTTATAATTTTATTATCTGATGGAAAATTTTGATTCAAAAAAATACATAATTGTTTTCTTTATCACCCTTGGCGTCTTTTTAGGCGCGGCTTATATCAGCAATTATTTCAATAACAAGAAAGTCGACCAGTTGAAAACCATTCAGGGCAAGATTTCTCTCGACCTGCTTTCTTCCGAGACTCAATTTGCCCTGCTGGAAGAGCTTTCTTGTAAGGATGTAAACAGCGCTTATTTGTCTCAGGAGCTTGGCAAGCTGGCAGAAAAGATCGAATACAGCGAGAAAAATATAAGAAATGACGGGGAAGTCATTCAGCTGAAAAAGATTTATTCAATACTTGAAATCAAGGATTATTTGCTGATGAAGAAAATCAGCGCGCGCTGCGGATTGAAAAATGTCTTTATTCTTTATTTTTATACGACCAAGGAGAATTGCAGCGAATGCACCAAGCAAGGCCTGATACTTGATGTCCTGCGCGAAAAATATCCTCAAATCAGGGTTTATTCTTTTGATTATAATTTGATCGATCTTTCGGCTGTCAAAGCCATGACCTCGATCTACAAGATCAAAGATACCGAATTGCCGGCTTTGGT
>CAZUZG010000008.1:0-19368 GCA_964624665.1 uncultured Candidatus Saccharibacteria bacterium
AATTTATTAATTAATTAAACCGCCATATGTGTGTACCTAAAACAGTCAAAACTACCCTAGCCAATTTCTTATTTTTGGAAACTTAGCGCAAATTGGCAAATTTGAACACCAATTTTCAAGCCCATAAACTCTGCCGGCTTTTACTGAAGCAAAATAAAAAAGGACGAGCGTGTAAATAATATGTTCATCGATAATATAAGAACGCCCAGCTATTGGAAAATCCAGAATCGGCAAATAATACAAAAACATCAGCGCCATGCCCAAGGCAGAGGAAAATCTGACAAAAATTCCGAGAATCAGCGAAGCGCCCAAAAGAGTCAGGCCCCATTGATTTAAAAAATTGGTGACGGGCAAAATGTTCGGGCTGGCAAACCATGCAAAAAGTGAATGAAAAGTTTTGGCGCTATTCAAATAGCCGGCTGCCGACCAGCTCGGATTCAAGACTTTAGTGATGCCGGCGTAAAACATCAGCCAGCCAAGGCTAATTCTCAACAAGAACAAAGAAATTTTTTGAAATTTTGTCATAAATTTGTGGTTTTAGTTAGCCCTGAAAATCGATCTCAAACGGATACATGCCCATGCCGCAAGTCCCTTGAAGAGTTCCGATTTTGGGACTGCCCAATTCAATATCAGTCACGCCGGACGGCGGCAGATTTTGGCGAATATTCATGCTTGGAATACGAACAACCGAAGAGCAGTCAAAAGTGCCGTTGGTGTCAAATCTCAAAACAGTCGACAGGCCGGCTTTGGCCAAGCTCTTTCTCGGCAAGAATCCGCCTTTGGCTCTGATCTCGACGATCTGTTTGCCGTCCACAACGGTAACATTATTTTTTTCTACTTTATTTTCTGTCTCAGTTTTCTTGAAACCTCCCTGTGAAAATATGAGCGCTCCTCCGACAAGGACGGCGGCGGCAATAATTGATATGGTTGTTGTTTTCATGTGATTTAACTTAATTTAAAAATTAAAAATTGGCGGAATCAGGCCGATAACCACCAAGCTATTGATAAGATTAAACAAGGCAAACATTATAACGATCAGCCCGGCAGATTTAAAGAAAATGCCTGCATTTCTGTTATTTTTAATGCTGAGCGAACTGAAGCTAATAATAGCAAGAACGGGCAAAGTTCCCAAAGCAAAAGAAAGCATGGTTAGGCCCCCCTTCAAAAAGCTTCCGGTGGAAAGCGTGTAGACCTGCATTGATTGAGTAAAGCCGCAAGGCAAAAAGAAGGTCGCCAAACCAACCAAAAGAGGCGTCAAAGTATGGTTCAGTTTTGATAAGCCAAAAGCATGCTTGGATAAAAACTTCGGCATGCCTAGCTGAAATTTTTTAGCAGAATGAAAAACATCCAAAAGGTTTATGCCCATGACAAGCATGGTCAGGCCGATGATGACATTTAAGATAAAAGTGGCCGAGATATTCAACGTAAAGGCCTGGCCAATTACGCCGATCACTCCGCCTAAAATAAAAAAGGAAGCAATTCGACCCAGGTGAAATAAAACCTGAGGCCTGATCTTGTCGCCCTCTTTGGCAAAAGTCGCCGACATGGAAAGGACTAAGCCGCCGACGACAGCCATACAGCTTGAAATTGAAGCAATGATGCCTATTATAAATGCTGTGCCATAAGTGACATCACTGGCATTTACCAGATTAACTATGCCCAATTTTTGAAGAACAACAAAGATAAATGCGAATCCTATGGCAATCGGCAAGGCAATTCTGAAATCAAGCCAGTTTTTATTTTGTATTTGTTTTTCTTCCGACACCCGATAGCCATGCTTGTTCATTTTCTGATTGAGCTCTTCCAAGATAACCTCTGTGCTTTTGTCGCCAAAACCGCCTGTGACCTCGACAGTGTGGTGCTTTAAATCAGCTTTGACCTTGCTCACTTCCGCGATCTCGGCAAGCTCGCTTTCCGTCAGTAAAACACAAGCCTTGCAATGCATGCCCTTCATGTGAAATTTATATGTTTTTTCTGTTTTATTATCCATATAATTATAATTTTTTAGATTTTAAGCGAAGCGAATTCGAAACAACCGACACGCTGGAAAAAGCCATGGCCAGGCCGGCAAAAATAGGATTGATAAGCCAGCCGAAAATCGGATAAAACACTCCGCCCGCCAAAGGAATGCCGACGACATTATAGAAAAAAGCCCAAAAAAGATTTTGCTTGATGCCACGCATTGTCATTTTAGACAAATTGATCGCCTTTACAATCTTTGAAATATCTCCATGCAAAAGCGTAATGCCGGCGGTCTCGATCGCGACATCGGTTCCCGTCGCCATAGCCAAGCCGACATCGGCTTGAGCCAGGGCTGGCGCATCATTCACTCCATCGCCGGCCATGGCGACAATAAATCCGCTCGACTGAAGCTCTTTAATTTTAGCCAATTTTTCTTCCGGCGTCACCTCAGCAACAACTTCATCAATACCGAGCTGTAGAGCAATATAGTTTGCCGTATTTTTATTATCGCCGGAAAGCATGACTATTTTTATGCCGAGCTTATGCAGTCGGGCAATTGCCTCTTTAGCCTCAGGCTTTAGCTGGTCTGAAACCATGGCCACGCCCAAAACCTTGTCCTGCGCGGCCAAGACAACCGGCGTCTTGCCTTCCAATGTTTCCGCCTCTAGGCCGCGCGCATCAAAAGAAAGATGCAGATCAGAAATAAGCTTAATGTTTCCGGCAAAATATTCTGTGCCATCGATCATACCCCTGACCCCCTTGCCCTTAAGGCCTTCGAAATCTTGAATCTTTGCAATTTCAATCGAATTTGATTTTGCGTATTCCATGATCGCGTGCGCGATCGGATGTTCAGATTTGCTTTCGAGCGAAGCAAGGATTGCAATGAGTTCATTGTCGCTCTTGTCCGAGAAATTTTGAATTGAAACCAGCTCGGGTTTGCCGCGGGTCAAAGTTCCCGTTTTGTCGACTACCAAAGCATTGACTTGATGAAGTTTTTGGAGCGTGCCGGCGTCTTTAATGAGAATGCCCTCATTCGCACCCTTGCCAACGCCCACGATGATGGCCGTCGGCGTCGCCAGACCTAAAGCGCACGGGCAAGCGATAACCAAAACGCCGACAAATGACACCAGTCCAAAAGAAAGAGCCTGTGAAAAACCAAGGTAATTCGAACCGATCAAAAGCCAAGAACCAAGCGAAACAAAGGCTAAAACCAAAACAATCGGCACAAAAATGCTTGAAATTTTATCGGCCAAAGCCTGGATCGGCGCCTTGCTGCCTTGAGCGTCTTCAACCATTTTAATAATGTGAGCCAAAAGAGTTTCCGAACCGACCTTGGTTGCTTTAAATACAAATGAGCCGTTTGTGTTTAAAGTTCCGGCGACCACAGTATCGCCAATATTTTTCTGAACCGGCATCGGCTCCCCCGTCACCATCGACTCATCGACATAAGACGAACCTTCAGCAATAATGCCGTCGACAGGAATCTTGCCCGCCGGCTTAATGACGATCAGATCGCCATGAATTATTTTATCTGATGAAATTTCGACTTCCTTGCCTTCACGCAAAACTAAGGCTGTCTTGGCCTGAAGATTAAGCAATTTTTCTATAGCATCACCGGTTTTGATCTTTGACCGCGCTTCGAGATATTCACCGAGGGAAATAAAAGCGATCAAAACAATCGTCACATCATAATATGTGCCTGAAACATTGATGAACGGCTTGAGTGTATCTTCAAAAGCCGTAACAATAAAGCTGTATAAATAAGCCGCTAATGTGCCGAGGCCGATCAGGGTATCCATATCCGCCCGGCCGTAGCGCAAGAAGCGATAAAATCCTTTCAAATAACGCTGGCCGACGACAAAAAGCGCAAAAGTCGCCATGATCGGCAGGAGATGATGAAAAAATTCTTCCCAAAGATCAGGCATCTTCGCGGCAAAGCCAAGCTGAGCCAAACTATCCCAGCCCATCACAAAAATGCTGAAAATCGCCAAAGGAATAATAGACAAAACTTTATTCCGCATATCTTTCAATTCGGCCAGCTTTTCATTTTTTGGCTGAGACATATTCACATGATCCATGTGGTCTGAGGCGGACATTCCGCCTTGAGCAGACATATTCATCGTCTCTGCTTCCGGCAATAACAATGAATAGCCCAAGTGTTCTATTTTCTTAGACAAATCTCGGGGATTGATTTTTGTTTCATCGTATGAGACCTTAACCGCCTCCGTCCCATAATTTACTTCGGCGGACTCGACTCCTTCAGTCTTTTTAAAAGTCTTTTCAATGACGCTGGCGCACGAAGCACAATGCATGCCTTTGATTTTGTAGATTTCTGTATTTTTCATAAATTATTTTCTTTTTAATCTATAAACTTTTAATATTTCTTCCACGGCTTTTTTTTCTTTGCCTTTTTTAATTTGATTCAAGGCGCAAGTCCCCAAATGGCTTTCCATTAAAACATCTTCGATGCCGGAAAGAGCCTGCTTCACCGCAGAGGTCTGGGTAATGATATCGATGCAATATGCGCCATTTTCAACCATTTCCTGCAGGCCCCTGACCTGCCCTTCGATAATCTTTAACCGCCTTATAATTTTCTGCTTGTTTTGATTCACGAGCAAAGTATATACCCCTATGGGGTATTAGTCAAATTTGGATAATTTTATAAATCGTCTGTTTAAATTCCTATTTTCTTCAATTCTTTCAAGGCAGCCAAATGAGTTCTGACATTAAAACAAGCATTGTAGCTTTGCAAAGACATTTCAACTAATTGCTTTTCGAGGAAAACAATAGTTTCATCCAATGTATGCCAATCAACCATTATGCCCTGTTCGTCATCTTGGGTTGTTTGGGGATCGCCTTTTTCTCCGACAACATGGGCTAGAAAAAAATGTGTTTGTTGCCGTCTTTCAATCCGTATTCTGTAATCTTCTGTAAAACCTATCTCTTTTTTTATCTCTATACCACAACCCATCTCTTCAATACATTCTCGTTTTACTGCCTCTGTGATAGTTTCTCCCTCTTCGACTCCACCGCCTGGCAAAAGCATATTTGTTTTTCCGACTAAAGCAACTTTTCCATCTGAATCTATGACGACAGCTTTCACCGCAATGCGAGTTTTATAAACTGCATCTTCCTTAACTATTTCATTTGGATAAATATCTTTGTCCTTAATTATGATGAGTGGTTGCATTAAATTTTTTCTTTATAATCCTCGCCTTTTTTCATAAAAGAAATACAACAAATTAGAACCAGAAAGTCTTTGATGGGTGCGTTGCTCGCAAAATGGGTGCCTAGAGGGAATCGGACCCTCGATATCAGTTCCACAAACTGAAGTTTTACCACTAAACTATAGGCACCATGAAATTTGCAATATTTAGCTTAAAATATTACTACCAAACAAGGATAGCATATCATCAATCTTGGCCGCAACAATGAAATCGTTTTCGGAAAGGCCGTTTATTGCATGAGTCCAAAGATCGAGGCGGACCTTATTATATGAAACAAAAATATCCGGATGATGATCTTCGACCTCGGCAATGTCGGCGACTTGATTCACAAACTCGACAGCTTTGACGAAATCCTTAAACATAAAATCCCGAGAGATTTTTTGGGCCTCAGCATCCATTTCCCAGCCCTGCACATGAAGCATAAATTCGCCAGCCTCTTCTTTCGAGAAAGGCTTGATATTTTTATCGTGACAGGATTTACATTTTTTGTCTGATAAATTCATGTGCGCAAGAGAAGACTCGAACTTCCATGCCCTTGCGGGCGCTACCACCTCAAGGTAGTGCGTCTACCAGTTTCGCCACCTGCGCAATGTTTTGATTATATTTGATTGAAAGACCTTTTTCAATCTAAAACCCTGTCTCGCATTTGGGACAGGGTTTTTTCTAGCTTGCAGTTTCCATTTCGGCTGGAGTTTCTTCGGCCATTTCGGCCTCATCATTTCCACCTGACTTCTGAAGAATGTTTTTGATCTTCTTCCTGACTTCCTTGGCTGCCTTGTCTCGAATATAATAAAGCTTTGATCTTCTGGTCTTGGCTTTCTTCACGATTTCGATCTTGTCGATCGACGGAGAATACAGAGGGAAAATTCTTTCAACGCCGACAGCGTTGGAAACCTTGCGGACAGTAAAAGTCGCATTTGATCCCGCTACTCCATGCTTGCGCGCCAAAACCAAGCCTTCAAACGCCTGAAGTCTGACTTTACCTTTTTCATCCAAAATCTTAGACCAAACCCGGACGGTGTCGCCGGACTGAAAGTCTAACTTGGCCCTTTCTTCAATATTTACTGGACTAAATTTAAACGCCATAATAGAAAGCACTTTATCACAACTACTCCGCTTCTGCAATAGCCCGGCTGAAATCCTCCGGAATTGGCGACTGGAGCTTTGTTTTCTTGGCCTCCGCTCCGGGCAAGACGAATTCGATCGCCTCCGCATGCAGAGCCAGCCGATTCAAGCCCAAAGACGGACAGGGCTTTTCCGGCGCATAGAGGGTGTCGCAAACGACCGGATGGTTCAAGTATTTAAAATGAACTCGGATCTGATGCGTTCGGCCGGTTTTCGGAAAAACTTCGACCAGAGAAAATTTAATACTGTCTGATTCAAAACGCTTCAAGACTTTGTATTGAGTGATGGCTTCACGCAGCACGCCGCGCGCGCCTCGACCGGCAAGGTATCGGCGAAAATCATTGCCGCTCCGGCCGATCTGCTTATTTATCGTCCCCCTTTCATCTTTAACATGGCCCCAGACGATAACCTTATAAGTTTTCTGAATTTGACGATCTTGAAATTGCTTTTTTAGAAATTCAAAAGACATCTGATTTTTAGCAATGAGCAAAACTCCGCTCGTTTCGCGGTCCAGACGATGCACGATGCCCGGACGATAGATCGCCTCAGATATTTCTTTCTTGCCGCCCTGATCATCCGACTCATCATCAGAAATAAAAATCGGCTCGCCGACATTTTTCATCTCCGGATATTTTTCCAAAATCCAATCAACAAGCGTCGGCTCTTTTGAGCGGCCGTCGCCGTGAACCATAAGGCCGGCGGGCTTGTTGATAGCCAAAATATTTTCATCTTCGTAAATAATTTGAATTTTCATAAAAAATAAAAACCGTTTTTTAAAAACGGTTTTTTGTTAAAAGCGACAAACAAGATACTCCTGGTCATTCTCGCCTTTTACAGAAAAGTAGATGGCAAATTTTTCAGAAGATTTTCTTTCTTCAGCTTCATTTGTGCCACCCTTAACTAAAAACAAGCCAGATCCTCCGGGAATCTGAGCATGATTCAGATCGCCCGAGGATAAGCTTTTTATGGCTTCCTGTATTTGTCCTTCAAAGACTGGGGTTATATTTAATCCTGGTTTCATTTTTTTGTATTATTTTAGTGCTTTAAATCTGTCCTAGACACTACATTATTTTGTAATTTTTGTCAAATGGTATCCAACACTCTCTTTTAGGCTCTGAAGCTGGGCCAAATCGTTCGTGCCTCCTTCATACTGTTTGCCTTCTTTTATTTCATCCGTGGTAAACCAGCTGCGATAGACTGAATTGCCAAAATCAATGACAACCGGCCGGCCAGTTTTGTAATCAATCATCAAATTTCTAGGGGCAAAATCGCAATGAAAAATTCCTGCTTCATTGTGCATAAAATTGAAAAAGTCTTCCAAATCTTTAAAGAAACTTTCATAATCAAAATTGTCCGGCAATTCTTTTGTGTTTTCTAAAATTTCTTGAAAATTGGCTCCGTTGATTTTTTCCATTGCTAAAATACGGCGATCGGTTGCCACTCTGCCGACATTTTCAATACTGCTACTAAAACTAAAATATGGTTCCGGAATAATGACTTTTTCACTTTTTCTTGAAAGTGAATTGTAAAACTCGGCTTCTTCGTGGATATTTCTCACTGACTTTTTTGTCCCAACCTTATAGCAAGTGTTGGTCAAATCATCTTCATAGACAAAAGAATGCTCTCCTTTTCCTATCTTGAAATTTTCTCTGAAAAACTGCTCTTCCAATTTTTTAAAATTATTTAATTCTTCAAGAGATGGCTCTCGAGATTCTGAGTTATTTTTTGATTCAAATATTTTCGCCTTAAATTTTTCCATGGTATTTTATTAAATGGTGCCCCTGCTAGGAATCGAACCTAGATCTAGGGATTAGAAGTCCCTTGTTTTATCCATTGAACTACAGGGGCAATGGTGCGCGATGAGGGACTCGGCCACAAGTATTTTTCTGCTGAAAAATCTCGCGACCCCGCCTCGGCACGCCTGCCTCCGGCCTTCGAATCCCTCATCTTTGATCAAAAAACATAGTCGCTTGCCATACTGGCAAGGCTCCTTGTTTTGTGCGCGATGAGGGACTCGAACCCCCGACCTTTCCGGTGTAAACGGATTGCTCTACCAACTGAGCTAATCGCGCATATTTATTTATTACAATCACATAACCAACCGCGCTTGTTGCATATCTGCCAAAACAGCTAATCGCGCAGATATTTATTTATTACAATCACATAACTAACCGCACTTGTTGCATATCTGCCAAAACAGCTAATCGCGCATATATCCACATCCAACACTAACACTTTACTTTTAAAATCCCCTAAAAGCAAGGCCTAGGGCTATGCCATAACGTTCCGATTCAGCCAAAGTCATTTCGGGAATATTCTTATCCAAATCCAAAATATTGCCCCAAACACTGCCGACTTCGACTTTGGCTCTCAGATTGACCCAGAGATAAGAGGCCAATTTCTGCATTTCCGGCACATCACCGGCTAAAATTATTTTTTGTATTTTTGGCCTCATTTTGCCATTCTCGTCTTTATGCGTATGCCAGGAAATATATTGCTCGTTCAATTTATCCTTCAAAATCGGATAGATCATCTTTGCGCCGGAGATCTTTTCAAAAAAAGCGCTGTTTAGATTGATAACCGACAATAGGCTGACTTCCTTTTCATTTGCGGCAAAGACAAAAGTTTGCGTGCTGCCGATGTAAACGATCATGAATGTCTCAGTAGATCCTTTTGGCACAAAAACTCTCTGCAAGGCCTGAGCTTCAGATTCAAAATAAACAGAACCGAAACCGGCTTCTTTCAGCAAATCAGCCAAGAAAATCTGATCTGAAAAAAACGACATGGTTATATTTTTGCTTCCGACTTTTGTTTTTAGCTTGGCGAATATTTTTTTCAAATTGGCGATGTCTTTGATACTGCCGTCTTCGATCACAGAACTCGGCAATTTTTCCTCGCCCCAAAGACCGAGATGAAAGCCGTCTTTCTTTTTCAAGAGTTCGGCGTATTTAATAGAATGTTTATTTAAATGAAAGCCGATGGAAGTTTTTTTAGCGCTAAACATTTTTTTATTATACCTTCTTTTTATTGATCAATAAAGACAGATACACAGATGCCTATATACCTTGGGTCTTTCTTGGGACACTTATTTTACCTTATCGTTTTTAAAAATCTGAAATAAAATCGGCAGAATGGAAACGAGGATGATCAGGCCCACAATCGGCAGGATATAATGATCGATATTTGGAATTAAATTACCTAAAAAATAACCAGAAAGGAGCATGCTCTCGGACCAAGCTAAGCCGCCGATAATATTGTAGAAAGAAAAAATCTTGTAATCCATGACCCCCATGCCGGCCAAAATCGGCGCAAAGGTTCGGACGACCGGCACGAAACGGGCCAAAAAAATAGTCTTTTTGCCATGCTTATCATAAAAGACTTTAGTCTGATCGAGATATTTTTTATTGAAAAAGAAAGAATCATCCTTGGTAAAAACCAATCGGCCGAAGCGTTTGCCGAACCAATAACCGACATTATCGCCCAAAATCGCGCAGATCGGAGCACCAATCAAAAGAACCCAAAAATTCAAGTAGCCCGATGAAGCCAAAAGACCGGCGGTAAAAAGCAATGAGTCACCCGGCAAGAAAAAGCCGAAAAATAATCCGGACTCGGCAAAAACCATGGCCAAGATTCCAAGAGTGCCGGCTGTTTTTAAAAAAATGATTAGATCAAAATTCATATTATTTTTTTCTGTCTAAAAATCTTTGGAGGATTAAAGCCGCCGCAGACGCATCAAAGATTTTTTTGTCTTTAATTAATGCCCTCTTTCTGTCCGGATTGCGCTTGGACTCCCCGCCGAAGCCGGGCATCCTTCTCGCCTCAAGCGAAGTCATAAATTCTTTTTCCAAAGAAATTGGCAATTCTGTCGCATCAGCAAGATTGTCTTTAAAAGAATTTATGGCCGCCATGATTTTATTCGGCTCGCCGCTTAGATCATGCGACTCGCCGAGAACAATATTTGCAACATCCTCTTCTTGGCAGATTTTTTTGATAGTTAAAATAACCTGATCATCATTTAAAATAACCTCCTTCGGAAAAGCCAAAACTCCGCTTTCATCAGAGAGAGCCAGGCCGATTTTCTTTGAACCGAAGTCTATGCCGAGAAATTTCATGCTTTACATAATAGCATATTTTGTTATGATGCCTTTGTGGGATTATATTTTCAAAACAATTTGTGGATTATTCCTTTAATGCTTCTTTGGATTCTGCCCTGGAAAGGCTACGCCCTTTGGACAGCAGCCAAAAAAGAGCATAAAGTCTGGTTTGTCGTTATTTTTCTTTTAAACACTTTGGGCATATTGGATATTTTTTATATCTTCTACATCGCCAAAAAGACTAAAAAAGATATCGTGCAAGCCTTGAAAGTAGACTAGATTTTTTGGTCTTAAGCATGGAGGAACTTGCCCTGTCATGGCGGGGTGATTGAAATAAAAAATACGGAGGAGTGGCAGAGTGGTCGATTGCACCTGTCTTGAAAACAGGAGCCTCAGCAATGGGGCCGTGAGTTCGAATCTCACCTCCTCCGCCAAAATTAAAAAACACCCCTTACGGGGTGTTTTTTCAATAATCAGACCCTGATCATCTCTGACAAGGTTAACTCTGATAACGCATTAACTCGTCATGGGATTGACCATGATATCCATTGGCGAAAACGCTTTTATTTTTGATTTAGATTTTCCCGACCAGATCAAGTCCGGGCTTCAGAGTCTCGTCGCCCGGCTTCCAACTCGCAGGGCACACATTGCCGCCATGTTCGCGGACAAATTTTGCCGCCTGAAGCTTGCGCATCAATTCCTTGGCATTTCGGCCGACACTATTATCATTTATTTCAACAATGCGAAGAATGCCATCTGGATCAACTACAAATGTTCCGCGAAGTGAAATGCCCTCCTCTGGGATGTATGTGCCGAAAATGTGGCAAAGTTCGCGACGAGAATCAGAAAGCATTGGAAATGTGATTTTTTTAATCGCCTTCGAAGTATCGTGCCACGCCTTGTGCACATATGCCGTATCGGTCGAAACAGAAAGAACCTCGGCTCCCAATTTTTGAAACTCGGCATAATGCTCCGCCATTTCTTCGAGTTCTGTCGGGCAAACAAATGTAAAATCCGCGGGATAAAAGAAAAGAATCAGCCATTTGCCACGATAATCGGACAGTTTTATTTTTTTAATTTCCTCATTGTAAAAAGCATCTAGCTGGGCGTCGGGAATCTCATGTCCGATCTGGGCAAGGAGTGGCATATCTGCTTCTGCACACATGTTGCCGCTGCAACATTTCTGATTATTGTTGTATGTCATGATAAAAAATAATTTATTTGCTTATGTTTATATAAAGGTAATGTATCAAAATATGCTTGAAAATGGAAATTGCCCATAAAATGGCTTCGTATTAAAAAAGCGGAAAAACCTAAGAGGCAATTAAAAACCAAACTGGAGTTTAGGGGCAAAGTTTACTATAATTAGCTTAATGGAAATAAAAGAAAAAATTTCTTGGAAAGCTCTCGAGTATGAAGAGAAAGAAAGAAGCAATGACTGGTTTTGGGCTGTCGGCATCATCGCCTTATCGATCGCCGTCGGATCTATCATTTATAAAAACTATTTGTTTGCGATCTTTATCGTCTTGGCGGCGGTGACTCTCGTTATGTATCATTTCCGCAAGCCGAAAGAATATGAAATCGAAATAAGCAAGAAAGGCATAAAAATCGGCAATGAATTTCACCCATACAAAGAATTAAAATCTTTTTGGATAGATACAGCTGATGAAAATCATAAAAAACTGATCCTTAATTCAAGCAAGGTTTTCATGCCTATCATCGTCTTGCCGATGCAAAATGATCTCGAAAATGACTTAAGGCAAACACTCCCGACCTACCTCAAAGAAGAAGAAACGACAGAACCGATCTCGCATAAAATCATGGAGTATTTGGGGTTTTAATAAAGGATATTTAAACCTTTAAGTATTTGTCGAGCCCTATCTTCTGGAACCTCCAAATCACCTAATTTATTCAAGTAATATGGTAGCCATTTTTTAATTGTTTCTCCTGTCTTTTCAAGACAACCATGCCAATCGCTTCCAGCAGAAATAAGTAGATTGTATTTTTCTGATAATTCCAAACAAAAATTTACATCCTCTAAACTATGTCCAGCTTGATAACATTCGAGACCATCCAGTCCATTTTTCTTGAATTCCATTATTATTTTCTCCTGCTCAACTTTATCTTCAGTAATATTTTTTAATGAAATCAACGGAGCAAAAGGGTGGCTTATAAACGCCCTGCCTTGGGCTTTGTGAATTATTGCAAAAACTTCCTTAGGCTCTACTATCGGAACAACATCATTAATATCCAAAAAATAGGTAAACCCATCATTTCTTCCTTCAACAATTTTTTCTTCATATAAAAACAATGCTATACCTGGAATACTGTAATATTTTGCTTCCTTATTTTTATACTTTTCTGCATCAATAATCTTTTTACCATCCTCTATTAAATTTTTATTTACCCTTGGTATAACTGAAAGAAAATAGTCCTGTCTGGATTTATTTATCTCGCTAAGAAACACTAGTAGATCACGATTATTTATATCAATTCCGTAACCTAAAACATGAAGCGGTTTACCGTGATAACTTGTAGTGATTTCAACAGCAGGAATTACTGTAATATTTTTTTCTTGAGCTTTCAATATTGCACTCGATACTCCTGAAACCATATCATGGTCTGTAATCGCAACAAAATCTACATTTCCTTGTTTTGCCAACTCTATTATTTCTTCTGGTGTCTCGTGCCCATCAGAGTGATTTGTGTGTATTTGCAGGTCGATTTTCATGTTTCTAAATATAACATATAAAAGCTACGCATTTTATATTTATACTATTTACAAAAATTGTTGAAATTATAGTCATGCAAGAGTTCATTTGCTTTTATTTAAAAAATGATGTCCTCTAATACCGGTAACGGTATTGATAGGGCTTTTAGTGATGTGGCAGAAATTGCATTAAATAAAAATCCGATACCGGACTCATTGAAAAAATATATCAAAATTATAGATACCAAAAATGGTAAAAGAATAGTTGGTATAAACAAAAAATCATCAAAGAAATAAATTAGAGACTAATGGAGAAATCCGTTAGTCTTTTTTATTTCCACTTGATAAATAAGTTGTGGTCACAAAACAAAAAGAAGCGGAATTATCCGCTTCTTTTTGTTTTGTGACCCCGACAGGAATCGAACCTGTATCATAACTTCCGCAAAGTTACGTCCTATCCATTGAACGACGGAGCCTATAATTGCCACCTGATAATAGGACATTTTAAGCATTAAGTAAACCCATGAAAAAAAACAAAAACCTGATAAAATCAATTCATGGAAACAAGCGAGAAGGATAAAAAAATATTGGGCCTGCAAAAAAATGTCTTCATTCTCGGATTGACGAGCCTTTTCAACGACTTCTCTTCTGAAATGATTCTTTCCGTCTTCCCCGCCTTTTTCACCTCGGTTTTAAAATCCGGCGCAGCTTCCTTGGGACTGGTCGAAGGCCTGGCCGACACGGCTTCCAATTTCATCAAAATCGCCTCCGGTAGAATCTCGGACAAAATCCAAAGAAGGAAAATTTTTGCCGTCTTGGGTTATTCGCTTTCAAGCCTGACCCGCCCTTTTTATCTGCTGACTTCGACCGTAGCCGGGACATTGGGCCTTCGCGTAGCCGACAGGATCGGCAAAGGGCTCCGAGACGCCCCGCGCGACGCCCTGATATCGCTCTCTATCAAAAAAGAAGAGATGGGCGTGTCTTTCGGCTATCACCGGGCGATGGACACGATCGGCGGAGTTTTGGGTCCGCTCTGCGCTTATTTTATTTTAAAAAAATTCCCCGGCGGATTTAATATTATTTTCCTGACAGCTTTTGCTGTCGGCATCCTTGCCGTCTTCAGCCTGATCTTTGTGAAAGAAGTCGCCAAAGTGATCCGCGATGGCGATTATAAAATCGCCAGACTTTGCGATTTTTCTTTTAAATTTAAAATGTATATTCTTTCTGTTTTCATCCTTTCAGCCGGCAGCTTGCCTTTGGCTATTCTTCTCTTGAGAATACTCGATTTAAATTTGAGCATCGCGCTCATTCCGATCTATTATATGATTTCCAATATTGCCAGCGTCATTTTCTCGACCTGGGCCGGAAAAATGGCTGATAAATTTGGCGGCAGCCGGATCATTATTTCAGGCTATATCTTTCTAATATTGGGCTATATTGTCTTAGGCTTGGCCAATTCCATGCCTGCTTTAATTTTCGGCTTTATCTTAATCGGCATATTCTCCGCCTTGACCGACGGCATTCAAAGATCCCATACGGCCAATCTGACATCGGAAGAAATGCGCTCTTCGGCTTACGGCTTTTTAAATGGAGTCAGTGGCTTTGGCGCCCTGGTCGCCGGCATTTTCGGCGGCTATACTTGGCAGCACTTCGGCAACGGAATTGCATTTATTGCAGGCGGATTGCTTGTAGTTTTAGGATTAGCGATTTTTATAATTACTCAATCCAGATTAAAACGAGGTAAATTATTTTCCTAAAGCCCAGTCTTTCAGTTCTTCGTATGAGGCTTCGCCGCAGATAAATTTTTTGGTTTCAGTGTTGTAGAAAAAAGGCACGCCGCCGCAAAGATCCTTGTCATATTCTTCCAGCTTCTGGGCATTTTCTTCATTGTGCCAAACTTCCAATGCCTCGATTTTCACACTTTCCTCTTTTTCCAGGCGAAGAACCAAATCATGCATGATGACGCAATGCGGACACTCTGTTCCATAAAATTCTAGTAAATGACTCACTTTCGAATAGTTACTACTTAACTAACTTAGCTAGTCTAGATTTCTTGCGAGAAGCAGTGTTCTTTTTCAAGACGCCGGTTTTCATAGCTTTATCGATAGCTTGATAAGCAGAAGGAAGCATCTTCTTTGCATCATCGGCTTTGCCGCCTTTTACAAGCTTGTCGATCTTTTTGATCGAATCCTTCATGACCTTGGTTCGGCGATCATTGAAAACCTTTTTTCTCTTTGAACCCCTGAGGGCCTTTTTGGCTGATTTTGTTATTGGCATATATAGGGCAACATTATCAAATATTGCCCAAAATGGCAAATTTTTTGCTATGATTAAAAGATGATTTCAAGAATCGAGGGCAAGGTCGTCCTATTAAATGAAAAGTTTGCTGTGATCGATGTCTCGGGCATCGGCTACAAAATCAATCTTTCCCCAGACATGATAAGCAAGCTTGCCGGTCCGAAACAAGTAGATACCAAGATTTCTTTTTGGACGCATTTAAATGTCAAAGAAGACGCCCTGGATCTATATGGATTTGAAAATCTGGACGAATTGGAATTCTTTGAAATGCTTATAAACATCTCCGGCATCGGTCCGCGGTCCGCCCTGGGCGTGATAGGCGTCGCGCCGATCGAGACGATCAAAAGCGCTATCGCTTCCGGCGACACTTCCTATATGACGAAAGTTTCCGGCGTCGGCAAAAAGACCGCCGAGAAAATCATTCTGGAACTCCGCGACAAGCTTTCAGCTCTGGGCCACAAAACGGAAAATAGCGACATGAAGGGCGAGCTCGATGCACTGGAGGCGCTCAAATCCCTGGGTTATTCGCAGGCGGAAGCGCGCGATGCTCTCCGCTCCGTCGGCGCAGACATCACCGGCGTCTCAGCTAGAGTAAAGGAAGCTCTGAAAATTCTCAGCCAAAAATAAACCTGAATAAAAAAATTATTTCTTCTTTTTTAAATAATCAAAATATTTCGAAACACTGTTGTAGGTTAGTTTAGCCATCAGTTTCATATGGTTTTCTCTTTTTTTGAAAGTGCTGAATTTCAGGTCATAAATATAGCCGTACTCGATCAAAATGCTCCGCGTACTCAAAGAATCATTTGAGCCGGTCGCGATCAAATCTTGATCCGGCACAATGCCGCCCAATTCCCTTTCATAATTGCTCGTCAGATAATATTTGTGCATTTCATTTAAAGTGAAAAAACCTAAAGAAGAACTGTCTTTAGAATTTTTAAATTGATCCTCTGGCACATAAATAACAAAACCTTTATACTCTCCTCTCCTGGAAGCATCTGGCCTTGGATTGTCATTGAAATGAATGTGAATCACGGCATCCATTTGATTTTTACCGGCCCAGAGATTGATGCCGTAAAGTTTTTGGACGACCCCGTCCGGAGCGTTGTTGTGATAGACATTATTGATCTTATTCACTTCGCCGTTTTTTAATTTATCTTGAAATGAATTGTGGGAGTTTTTTATAAAATTATTTATTTCATCTTTATTGTTTTCAAAGTAATCGGCAAACTCCTTGGTGTAGCCATTTTTATCCCGAGTTATGAAAACTTTGAAACGCTTATCTTTCTTTAATAGATCATATAAATACAAACCTAATTTTAAATTCATATCGGCTTCTTTGACTCCCCGAAAAGAAGTGCCGTATGATTCATCGTCATGTCCGGGGACAATTAAAATTCTCCTGATCGGCTCTTTCTTGGTCGCGCCAGAACTTACGGCAACAACGGGTGTTTTAGCTTCTGTTAAAAATGGATTTAAAAAAATTGAAAATATAAACAAGCATAAAAAGAATTTATAGAAATTTTTAGGCATATGGTGATTATATCAAAATAAAAAAAAGACTGCTTATAGCAATCTTTTTTGCGGTGTTAAAACTTTTTAGAAACATCTTGTTTTTCTGTCTCTTTTCGACTAGAACTGCCGACCGGTATTTTTTTTATTTTTCTTTTTCTTTTCGAAGTTGGTACAACTTCTGGCACGCCGGTTTTGGTGCCTTGATCTCTAGTGTCGCTCATAGTCTTTAGGTTTTTAAATTAATAATGTACTGATTTAAAAATCATAATATTTGATTTATGAATCAAAGTCAATCATAAAAATTTCTGCTAAAATAGAAAAATGCCAGAATTACCAGAAGTTCAAACAACTGTCGACGGTTTGAAAAAAGTCCTGCCCGGACTTCGGATTTTGGATGTCTGGACAGACATCTCCGTCGAAAAGCCTTCGCTCCGGCATTTCGATGATACGATCAAAAACATCGCCTTTTTCAAAAAATTCAAAAAAGAAGTTGTGAATCAAAAAATCATTTCCTGCCGAAGGCGGGCCAAAAACATCCTGATCGAACTCGAAAATAAAAAATTTATCTTAATTCATTTAAAAATGACCGGCCATCTCCTGTACGGCAAATATAAAATGTCCGGCAAAGCATGGCAAGCAGATGAAAAAGGTCCGCTCCAAGACCCTTACAATAAATACATTCATTTCGTCTTCACCTTATCCAATGGCAAACATTTGGCCTTCTGCGATGCTCGAAAATTCGGAAAGATCACTCTCATCGCTCCCCCGCTTAAAGAATCTGTTCATTTGAAAAATCTCGGCCCAGAACCTTTAGAAAAAGAATTTGATTTGAAAAGTTTTACGGAAAGACTAAATCTGAAGCCGAATGGTAAAATCAAAACGACCTTGATGGATCCGAGCGTCATCGCCGGCATCGGCAATATTTATTCAGATGAAATTCTCTGGTTTTCCGGCGCGCATCCCGAGCAAAGAGTTTCTGCAATTCCGAAAGAAAAATTCAAGTTGATGTTTCAATCGATGAAAAATGTCTTGAAAAAAGGCATCGATTTCGGTGGCGACTCGACTTCAGATTACAGAAATATTTTCGGCGAAAAAGGTCGCTTTCATCATCATCACAATGTCTACCGGCGCAAAGGCGAAAAATGCCTAAAAAAAGGCTGTGGCGGCATAATAGCGAGAATAGTCGTTGGCGGCCGAAGCGCGCATTATTGCCCAATTCACCAAAAACTAATAAAATGAAAACATGGATGCACTAAAAGAATTAAAATGGTTTCTGCTTATCCTGGCACTCCTTTGGATTGTCTGGTTTTTTACCGGTGGCCCGCAAAGATTTGAAAGCATAAACAAGCCTTTCATTCAGCCGATCACTTCTCCAAACAGCGGCCAAGTCTACGGACCTAGATAAATTGAAAAAGAAAAACCCTTTGAAATTTTTAAATTTCAAAGGGTTAAAATGTTAACCGCAAAAGAAAGACCTGTTGCCGGCATGCCAATCAAACGAAGGATTGAATTCATGCAAGCTCACATACCAGCCTCTATGCCAAAACACGGACACCCTGCAAAGGTCGCCGTTTTTATTGCGAACCCAAAATAAGTTTGAAGAACCGTCATCTTTAAGAAGCTTTTCTCCTTTAATGATATGCTTTTCGCAAACTTGCTTCACATGGGCCATGTCCACTTCTTCATAAACTCTTCCCACTTTTGCACTAGCAACAACATTTTTTTCAGTAATTTTTTCGACAAACTCATGGCTCGCAAGCTTTTTAGCCGGAGAATTTTTAATTCTTGTTTCAAGCCAGCCGAAAATATCACTATCAACACAAGTGAAAATTCCGCCTTCATTTTTAGTCTTGAAAAAATCTCGAACATCAAAAAAAGCAGTTGATTCCAAAGAAATATCTGAGGTAATTTTTTTAAGCAACCGAAAGGCCTTTTTATTTGAATCCCACCCTCTGCCAAGAAATTGCAAAATTTCCTCTTCGCTGGAGCTAACGAGTTTTTTTAGAGCGCTTGCAAAAAGCGAATCTTGCTTTTGAGCTCTCTGCATTGCGGTAGTCATGAGCTCAAGATCGATGCTGGTTTTTGTTTCCATTTTGCGCCAATATTTGATTTATTAAATAACAATAGATTTTTAAGCAAAGCTCTGGCAATCTTTTCGGCCTTTTAAATTTGTTTTAAAATAACATATTTTGTGGCTGCTTGTCAAATAATTACAAATCACAGATTCTAAATAAGGCGATTCCTAAAGCCACGGAAACATTTAGAGACTCCTTTCCGCCCTCACCTGGCTGGTGATTTCGGGCAAGTTTGCCGTGCATTGGAATCTCGGCAATCACATCGCATTTTTCTAAAATTTTAGGAGAAATGCCGGAAACTTCATTGCCGGGAATTAAAACGATTTTGCCTTTAGGTTTGATCTTTTTATAATCTACCGATTTTG